>QIAN01000369.1 GCA_003225005.1 Acidobacteriota bacterium
TTCGGCATCGTGCGTCGCCAGGAGGCGAGTCGGTCCCTTCGTGGACGCCCCTCGGGGCTTCACCCCTACCTGCCTCCAGTAGGCCAAACAATATTGGCTTTTCTGCCGCCTGTCGTCCCTGAGATCGCACTGCTTACTGACCTCTCCCTTTATTCCCCTTGCGAGGTACCGTTCGGGCCTTCCTCCGTTCTTCTGGAGTACTACGCCCTCTGCTGACTGTCAGAATGAATCGCTTCATCCTCCGTCACGTTTTGTGACATGCCGCAGATCTCCCGAGGTAAGTTCAACCGCCTTCATTTACCACCAGTGGACTTGATGGATATGGGCTTCGCAATCACTTGCTTGCTCGCCCGCCACCGTAGGCCTCACATCCGGTTCTTGTTCATCGGCTCGCGTCTTTGCTCCGCGCTTCTTTCAGGCCCCGCCTCGCGACGAGTGCGGACGATCCGGGCAGCGAGAAGGTTGTGTTCGATCCCAACGCCGCCAGCAGCAAGGGATCCGTCGCGGTGGACTTCTATGTTCCGTCGCTCGATGGAAAATACGTCGCCGCCGCTCTCTCGGAAAATGGCTCAGAGGACGCATCAGGCCACGTCTTCGAGGTCGCCACCGGCAAGTAACTGACCGACGCTGTACCGCGCGTCAACTTCGCCACCGCGGGCGGAAGCATCGACTGGAACGCTGACGGCTCTGGTTTCTACTACGCGCGCTATCCGCAAGGCAACGAGCGTCCACCGGAAGACGCCAACTTCTTCCAGCAAGTGTACTTTCACAAACTCGGCGCGGATGCAAAAGAGGATGGCTATGTCATCGGCAAGGATCTTCCCCGCATTGCCGAGATTCAACTCCACACCAGCGACGACGGCCGCTGGCTGGTCGCTGCCGTGGCCAACGGAGACCGAGGCCAGTTCGCTCACTACCTGATGGATGCCGCCGGACACTGGACTCAACTCACCCGCTCGACGACGGAATTGTCGCAGCGAAAGTGGGACCCGATGATTCTGTCTATCTTCTTTCGCGCAAAGACGCTCCGCGCGGGCAGATTCTGCGATTACCGCTATCCCAATTGGAATTCTCGAAGGCGAAGGTCTTCGTTGCCCAGAGTTCTGGCACCGGTGCTGACGAGAGCGGCCGCACGTCGATTGAAGACTTCGAACCCACTCCTGGCCGGCTGTACGTGATCGATATCATTGGCGGTCCGTCTCGCATTCGCGTGTTCGACGAGCGGGGCCGTTCGCTGCCGGGTCCGTCGTTGCCGCCCATCTCGGCCGTCGACCAGCTGGTCCCCGTCGGCCGTGGCGATGTGCTGTTTTACATTTCCACTTATCTCGAACCGTCCGCCTGGTACCGCGTCGATGCCGCCACGGGCAATTCGACGCGCACTGCACTGTTCGAAACTTCACCGACAAAATTCAACGACGCAGAAGTGGTGCGTAGCTTTGCGATCTCCAAAGACGGCACGCGAGTTCCGCTCAACATTATCCGCCGCAAAGGCGCCAGGCTCGATGGTACGAATCCGGTGCTGCTCACCGGTTACGGCGGCTACGGCATTAGCCTGAAACCCTCCTTTGCCGGATCGCAGACCCGCGTTTGGCTGGATCAGGGAGGCGTCTCAGCCACAGCGAACCTGCGTGGTGGCGGCGAATACGGCGAGGAATGGCACCAGCAAGGCAATCTAACTCGTAAGCAGTACGTCTTCGACGATATTATTGCCTGCGCCCAATACCTAGTCGATCAGAAATATAGTTCGCCCGCCCACCTCGCCATCAGCGGGGGAGCAATGGCGGACTGTTGATGGGCGCTGCCTTCACCCAACGTCCTGAATTGTTCCGCGCCGTCGTCTCTTTCGTCGGAATCTATGACATGCTGCGCGTGGAGCTCGATCCCAATGGCGCGTTCAACGTGACCGAGTTCGGAACCGTAAAAGATCCCGAGCAGTTTAAGGCGCTCTATGCATATTCGCCCTACCATCACGTAAAGGAGGGAACGGCATATCCGGCGATTCTCTTCCTGACCGGGGACAATGATCACCGCGTGAATCCGATGGAGTCGCGGAAGATGACGGCGCTCCTGCAGGCAGCAAACAGTTCCGATCATCCCATTCTCTTGCGCACCACGTCGAGCGCAGGCCACGGCATCGGCACAGCTCTCGATGAGAGAATTGAGCAGGGCGCCGACTTTTTCAGTTTTTCTGTTCGATCAGTTGGGGATTAAGTACACGCCGCCGGCAAATTGAGAAGTCTGTTGAAGAAAGCGCTTGGCTGGTAAATTATGGACGCCAACGCGCTGCCGGTGTGACTATCTCTTTCCGGTTACCGCGTGCAGGCACTTGCCGTACAACTCGAGCAGGTGCGCAGCATAGTCCTCTGGCTTCGCAGCGGCGCCTGTCCCTTGAAAGCCCACTCCCGTTGAACTGGTGCGGCCATAGCCTGTAGTCATGGCGACGAACTTCATGAGATCGAGCGCGATGTCTTCGTTCCGGCGCATGCCAGCGCCAGCAGAATGGGATTCGTCCATAAGTGCCTCCGTGACAGCTTAAAATTCGATGATAGCAAATTGAGAGACAGGGAACTTGGGGGCGGCCGTCCCCGGATTGGTCAGGCCCTCTGCGCCAGGGGTCAGTCTTCTCGGCGAATTAGGATCAATATAGGGAAAACCGAGATGCAGAGGACGCGAACCGACCAGCCTCACGTTCTGGTTTTCAGGAGCAACTAAAAATCCGCCAGAGCGCGCTGAACATCCTGCTCACTAAGCTCTTCCCTGCGGCAATCAAGAATCAACCATTTTTACTTCGGCACTTCGCTCATCAGCGCCAGCAGGTTGCCCTCGGTGTCGTGGAAAAACGTCATCCACAAATCGTGGTTGGGCATTCTGGCGATGAGGTGGGGCTCATCTTGGAAACACACGCCGCTTGCCAACATCCGGCCGTATGCTGCTTTGATGTCAGGCACGTTGAAATAGAGAATCGAACCGGGATGGTCGAACTCTGGTTTTTCTGGTGGCGTCAGCATCAGGCGCACGCCAGCACAATCGAAGAACGCCAGGTTCCCTGCGGTGAATAGCAGCGGCAAACCCAGGACGTCGCGGTAGAATTCGGTGGCACGTCCGCTATCGTGCGCGTTAACGGCAATTTGGCCCAGGCGGGAAATGCCAATTCCGGTTGCAGTCTCGTTCATGGGTGTTGACCTCCGTCTTCAAATTAGTTAGCATAGCTAACTATATTCCATGCCTAAAGTCAAGCCCACGAGTCAGCCTCGTTCGGCGGTAGATGCGGTTGCCGACCGGCTGCATTCCGCCGCCATTCACTTGCTCCGGCGGGTCCGGAATCAGGATACGGTTACCGGTGAGGGTCCAGCTCGGCTGTCGGCGCTCTCGCTGCTGGTTTTCAGTGGTTCCAAAACGCTCGGCGAACTGGCTGTCGCCGAGCAGGTGAAGCCCCCCACCATGAGCCGCGTAGTGGCCGGCCTGAAGCGCAGCCGGCTGGTGGAAATAACAGCTGATGCTCACGATGCCCGGCGCAGGCAAATTCATGCCACCTCGAAAGGCGTCGCTTTGCTCCGCGCGGGGCGCAAGCGCCGGGTTAGCTACCTTGCGGATTGCCTTACTTGCCTATCAAAACAAGAACTGGCGAGGTTGTGCGAGGCCTTGGATCTGCTGGAGGGAATTTTGCGCGACGGGGACGACAGATAAATAGCGCGTAATGTGATGATTCCGCGCTCTTCGGAGGGACGAGGCGCGAGCCGTCACGGCCTTTTTGCTAGGTTTCGATGCCCACGTGACAGACGCGCCCGATCAGGTGATCGCCAAGAGACTTGCCCTCTTCCACGGCCATTACCTCGATGGGGTAGGACTGATTATGCGGACGTAGAATGATGTGGTTGGCGGCGACTTCCACGTACTTCACGGTGCAGGTTCCGTCCTTTAGGACAGCGTACATATTGAACTCGCCCTTGCGATAAGGCTTCAGCGAGTTGTAGTGCCGGTCGAGCAGGAGGGTAGCCCCGGGCATCAGTCGCGGATACATGCTCATACCCTCGTGGCCATCCACCCTGATCAGCACAAAGCGCTGCCACTGCTCGCGGTTCCCTTCCGTTTCTGCTTTCAGCTTCTTCAGGAAACCCTTCTTGAATTTGAGGATTTCTTTTACATACATGCTGGCTATCGAAGGCTGGGTGGCGGCCACGGCGCCGTCGGTTAGCAGCACATTATCGAATTCGCCGTCGCTCGGGGGCATTATGGAGGCGCGCTTGTTGACCTCGCCGGGATCGAGCAGGTCCAGCACCGAAAGATGCTGCACGACAAGGACTTTGTCCATTCCTTCGAGGATCAAGCCGCGCTTGCGATTAAGGAAGTTGGAGATATGCGCCTGCTTGAAGCCGGTTTGCTGAGCCAACCGAAGACCGGTGAGACCGCCCTCGTCGATCCGCTCCCAAAGGGTCTTGCGAAGGTTGTCTTGCAGCACTCGGAATTTCATAGATTGGCGAGTATACCACTGGAGGTATAGCCATCCGCTATTCGCCTGGGCATGAGATTTCCACAACCGCGGGTTACACTCTTGGGAAAATTAGGGAGCTATACGATCACCCCAACGTATGATTCAGATTCAAGTTTCAGGGCGGAGTAGGACGTGGCCATGGGTATCGATCAACTCCAACGAAGAAACATCGTGGAATTTCGACGTTAAAGTTCATGCGGCCGAGATTCTTTCAGCGGCGGCGGCGCGGCGGTTGATGGGGTTTCGTTTCCCAGGGCGGGTAGTGTGGTTGTGCAAAACGGGCGCGTGCTCAAGTCCGGGTATGAACCAAGCGACTTCCGCCATCGCGGAGAGTGTTATCCGTTAGATTGCGGGAGGAAACAATACCGTAAAATGAAGCGGTAGAAGGTGCGCAAAGAAATTCGCCGGCAACCAGCGCTGGCGATTTCGCCACGCGCGGCAACGTTTTCCGGTCGCGCGAAGTTATCGGCGGATGTGCTGGCATTGAGGCGGGCGGCAGAGCCCGCCCGATACAGGATCGGGATGGACATGACGTGGCTCACTGACCGCATTGCGGTTGGGGGCGGGATTTGGACGGCTGACAACATGGCGGCGGTGGCGCGGGCGGGAGTGACGCACATCATCGACATGCAGGTTGAGTTCGACGACACAGCGCTGGCGACGCCGCACGGCATCGATGTCCTTTGGAATCCGACGGATGATGACTTTGAGCCCAAACCCGCAGAGTTGTTTGAGCGGGGGGTGAAATTCGCCCTGGCGGCCCTGGACGAACCCGGGGCGAAACTGTTCATCCACTGCGCTGCAGGCGTGCATAGGGCGCCGATGATGGCACTGGCGCTTTTGGGCGCGATGGGTTGGAAGCCGGGCGAGGCTGCAGAAATGATTGGGAAGCGGCGTCCAGTGGTGGATTTTGCGGATGTGTATCTGGAGAGCGTTGTAGGGTTTTTGGAATCGTACCGGGAGTAGCATTCTAACTTTCGGCGGGGGCCGAGCGGGTTGCGGTCGTTGGCTTGTCCCCAGCCGTACTCGTGATCTCGCCCTTCGCTCACTGTCGTCAGCGGCGGCCCGCCCGGTGGCGGCGGCGCAGCGAAATTACCCGACAACGAGGACGGTGTCGAACCCCCACCATAGCTTTTAGTAGCCGCGAGGGAGGAATCAATGTTCGACGCGACCGCCCGAAAGGGCGGCTTATCTGCTTGATGGTGGCGGTGGTGACCGCGATCGGGCTTCGAGGGTTAAGCTTCGGGGCTTCCGGCTTTATCTCATTACTTGGCAAGCACGGGGGCGTGATTGCTGCGACCTGCGCAGCGCGGGATGCCACTGGATAACTCAACGGCTGGCGACAATTATCCGACTTCCTCACTCCAACTCTCCAACGTCTTTTTCACTAGCGCCATGAACTGATCGGCGACCGCGCCGTCGATGAGGCGGTGGTCGTAGCCGAGGGTGAGATGGACGACGGAGCGGATCGCGATGGAGTCGTTGCCTTCTTTATCGGTGACCACCAAGGGCTGTTTGGTAATCCCACCCACGCCCATGATGGCGGAGTTGGGTTGATTGATGATGGGGAGACCGAAGACGGCTCCGAACTGGCCGGGATTGGTGACGGTGAAAGTCGAGCCTTCAACATCTTCGGGCTTGAGCTTCTTATTTCTGGCGCGCTCACCGAGATCGGTGATTCCGCGCTGCAGGCCTAGGAAGTTAAGGTCACCGGCGTTTTTGAGGACAGGAACGATCAGCCCCCAGTCGAGAGCCACTGCGATGCCGACGTTGATATTGCGATGGTAGTGGATGTTGTCGCCTTCGAGCGAAGCGTTGATGATCGGCCATTGCTGTAGTGCGATGATGGCGGCCCGCACGAAGAACGGCATGAACGTGAGACGGACACCGTGGCGCTGCTCGAAGCCCGCTTTTTGCTTGTTGCGCAGGCTGACGATGCGGCTGAAGTCCACCTCGTACATGCAATGGACGTGGGCACTGGTGCGGCGCGACTCGATCATGCGCTGGGCGATAATCTTGCGCATATTCGTCACGGGCACGAGATCGCCAGGATACGGAGCGGGGGATGAAGGAGCAGGGGGCCGAGCTTCAGCTGAAGCGGAAGCCGTCGAGTTTGCTGCTGAGCCGGAAGTGGCGGGTGCGGACGACTGGCGCTCGATGAAGGACGTGATGTCCTGCTTGGTGATGCGGCCACCCAGTCCTGTCCCGGAAATCTGAGAAAGACTCACGTTGTGCTCGCGAGCGATCTTGCGAACCAGCGGCGAAGATCGGGTTTCTTCTTCCTCATCCCGACGTGCGGCTGGCTGAGGTGCGGCGGGTGCTGGGGTTGAAGAAGGAGATGGACGGCCAGCCTGGGCTTCTTTTTTGTCCTCTTTCTTTTCCTCCAGTTTTGCGGCGGCGGGGGCGGCAGCAGGGGCAGCCTTGGTTGGCGTGGCAGAAACTTCGCCGTCAGTCGCAATCGTACCGACGACTGTGTTTACTCCCACCGTCGTCCCTTCGGAAACCTTGATCTCACGCAGTACACCCGAAGCCGGAGCGGGAATCTCGGCATCGACTTTGTCAGTCGAGATTTCGAAGAGCGGTTCGTCGCGCTGAACCTTGTCGCCTGGCTTCTTGAGCCATTTGGTAATGGTGCCCTCAACGATCGATTCGCCCATCTGGGGCATGATGATGTCAGTTGGCATGATTTCCTTCCCCACGAGCCCACAGGTCGAAGCGCGGGCTGGGCGCAAAACAGTTCATTATATATAAGCGGGAGCTAGAGGCGCGGGTACAAGGGGAGGGCATCCGGTCGTTGGGAATGGCCCCCGACAAACGCGAGATAGGAGTTTGCCGGCAACTCTCAGGCCAGGGCCTAGGGGCAGAGATCGGTTGCGGGCATCTAGTCCTTGTCGTGCTTCATTCCCTCGCCTTCTTTTTTTTCGTCACCCGACGGTGGGGCGGCACCAAAGCTGGTTTTCCAATATTCCTGCACAGCCGGCGGAAGTTTATTGAGATGCGAGAGCAAGGCAGTAACCTTCCATATGTCTTGTTGGCTTAAAGTCTTCTCCCACGCAGGCATACCCGTGTATCGAATACCCGTGCGAATGGCGTAGAAAATATGCCACTCCGGATCGTCGGGTGGATCAGAGATGAGATTTGGAGGGGGCGGGTAGAGAGCTATTGCCAGAGACGCAGGCTGACGATTGAATCCGCCGTGGCAAAGAGCGCAGTTCATGGTGTAGATCTTCATGCCGTCGATAAGATTCTGATCAGTGGGGGGTACAGGATTCGTTACGCGAGAAGCATGACGCTCCATCGATGCGTCGAGGGCTGCATTGGCTATCCGCTGCTCGAGCCTGGGCGGGGAAACATTTGCGGGAGTGGGGAAGAAGCCGAGCATGGCGAAGCCCAGCCCGCCAAGTAGTAGCACCAGCAGAGTGAGAACAACACCGAGAATGAGTTTCCCCATGATTCCTCCGGAAGCGACATTTTGGCAGATACACGAGATTTGTGCCAACAACTCCTGCCACGCGTGAGAATACACTGTTTCAACGTGCGCTCGACTCGGCACGCGGGTCTGCTGTTTGCGACCAGGTCAGTAACCCTTCAGATGTCGCGCTTCGCGCACCACGTCGCTTACTTTGGGTAGGTAGTGCTCTTCCTGCGGCGGCGAGAACGGGATCGCCGAGTCGAGGCCTGCGATACGGACGATGGGGCCGTCGAGATCGTCGAAAGCTTCTTCGTTGATAATGGCGGCGATTTCGCCGGCAAGGCCTCCGGTGCGCGAGTGCTCGTGCAGGATGATAACTTTATTCGTCTTCTTCACGGTCTGCGTGATGGCTTCGCGGTCGAGCGGCGAGACGGTTCGCAGGTCAAGGATCTCGAGGTCGATTCCTTCCTGGCTCAGGACTTCGCCGGCTTCCAGTGCGGAATGAACCATCGCCGCGTAGGTGATGACGCTGATATCGCGGCCTTCGCGGGCGATGGTCGCCTTTCCGATGGGAACCACGTAATCTTCCGCGGGGACCTCGCCTTTGATGCGTCGGTAAAGATATTTGTGTTCGAAGAAGATGCACGGGTTGTTGTCGCGGATGGCAGCCTTAATGAGTCCTTTGGCGTCGTAGGGAGTGGCCGGGCAGATGACTTTGAGTCCGGGATTGTGGACGAACCACATTTCGGGATTCTGCGAGTGGAAGGGGCCGCCATGGACGTATCCGCCGCTGGGTCCGCGCAACACGAGCGGAGCGGGCGCTCCCCACAGGTAGTGCGTCTTCGCGACCATGTTGCTGATTTGGTTGAAGGCGCAGCCGATGAAATCCATGAACTGAAATTCGGCCACGGGGCGCATGCCGGTAAGCGACGCTCCGAAGGCCGCGCCCACGATGGCGGACTCGGCGATGGGCGTGTCGATGACGCGCTCGGGGCCGAAGCGGTCGATGAGACCGTCCGTGACTTTGAACGCGCCGCCGTAAATGCCGATGTCTTCGCCGAGGCAGAAGACGGAGGGGTCGCGGTCCATTTCTTCCCAGATTCCCTGGCGGATGGCTTCGAGGTAGGTTAGTTGCATACGTTATTAAATTCCCTTGCCCCGCCGGGTCGTGCCGATCATGTGCGGGCACATTTCCCGCGTACAGCCAGCATAGCGGGGAACCGCAACATTTCTGTTGATTATCGCCCGCCGCCCCATGCTGTGGATCTCGTCCAGGATTGGCAATCCGCGCATAGCCATCGGCGCCCCGCTATCGTAGGTGCACGGCGGCTTCGGTCTGCTTTGGCCCAGAACCGGTCCCCCTCTTCACTTTCGGCACGCCGTATTTCGGTTTGATTTCGTGGCAGCCATCTTCACAGAAGACGCCGCCTTCAGCGGATTCGGGCGTGGGCATCGGGGAGGTCACGGCGATTTCTCTCTCTTCTTCGATGATCCGCTCAACTTCGGCGATTAATTCTGCATTCTCTTTCGGTATCAGCCACTTCTTTTCTTTCACCAGATAATTCTCGAAGCGGGCGATCGGGTCGCGCTTCTTCCAGAAATCGAGCATCGGCTTAGGCACGTATGCGGCGGCGTCGTGGATGGCGTGGCCTTTCATGCGCATCATTTTCGCTTCGATCAGAGTTGGGCCTTCGCCGCGATGGGCGCGCTCTACGGCGTCACGGGCGGCATCGTAGACTTGGCAGGCGTCGGTGCCGTCGACGATCACGCCGGGAATTCCGTATCCGATGGCGCGTTCGGCGAGGTCTTTGCAGCGGTACTGCATTTCCGAGGGCGTCGAGTAGGCCCAGAGATTGCTTTCGATGAAGAGCACCAGACCGAGGTTCTGCACGGCGGCGAAATTGATGCCCTCGTAGGTGACGCCGGTGGACTGGCCTCCGTCGCCGATGTAGGTCATGACGGCGAGGTTGCGTCCTTGCAGGCGCGCCCCGAGCGCCACGCCCGAGAGCACTGGAATGAGATCGCCGAGCATGGAGATGGGCGATACCATGTTGCGCTTTTCGATGTCGCCGAAGTGCGAGGTGCCGTCGCGACCGCGTGTGGGCGAATCGGCTTTCGCCATGTACTGCATCATCGTGTCGCTGGCGCGAAAGCCGCGGACCAGCGGCGATCCCTGGTTGCGGATCATGGGCGCGAACCAGTCGTCCTGGTCGAGCGCGTAGGCGGAGGCACAGGAGCAAGCTTCCTGGCCGAGTCCGAAATAAACTCCGCCGACGACCTTGCCCTGCTTGTAGAGGTTTTCGAGCGCGACCTCCATTTTGCGGTTGAGCAGCATGTAGCGGTAGATCTCGATGCACTGCTTTTTGTCAAGATACTTGGAGTCGCGAATGGGCGGGACGGGGGCGTTGAGATTGCCTTCTACTTCATAGCGGACGTGCTCCGCGCCGTCTTTGTCTTTCTCGATCGCTTGGCGGACGGTGAGGTCGGGATGCTCGAGGCGGAGGTCGGGGATGGAGTAGGCGCGCCGGTCCGTGGTGTTCAGCTTCGACCGAAAAGCCCCGTTGCGCGAACGGTTCCCATTGGAGCTTTGCTTAGACTTCGTTTTTTTGGCCCCCATGTGACAGCGCCGCTGCAGGCCCGCTGTATTGATGGTATCGCGAGAGTGGGGGAGAGGGCTAGCGAGGGGTCTGAACCATTCGCTCTAAGCAATTGAGAATCGCTTAGCGAGCCAGCGCGCCCGTTCGATAAGTGCCCAGAACCAAGATGCCCAGCACCGGCAGTCCTTGAAACACCCTCATGATCCCCCCGACCTGCGCACTCATCAAGGGTGCTAGGCCCAGGTTGTGTCGTCTTCCCTGTGGAGCCGGCGGAGTGCCGTGGGGCGCTGCATAGGAACGCCGACGGTGTGACCGAGCACGGCGTCGAGGGTTTCGACCCAGAGCATCTGGCTCGAGAACACTGTGCCAAAGTTGCGGGAGATCGATTCAGCGACCGAGTTGAGATCCAGCGGATGCCCCAGTTCTTGCTGCATCGAGGTGACCGGCTTCGTGATGCCGCAGGGGATGATCAGGTTGAAGTAGCTAAGGTCGGGGTTCACGTTGAGGGCGAAGCCGTGCGAGGTGACGAAGCGGGAAATGTGGACGCCGATGGCGGCGATTTTTGATTCATCGGTGTGAGCGGGCTTCGCTTCCCTCAGCTGGACAGCCGAGGCGGCTGATCCCGCGCGAGCATCGTTGTTCGTAACCCCGGTCCAGACCCCGGTGAGGCCTGCAACACATTTGGTCGGGATGGCAAAATCCGCGCAAGTGCGGATCAGGATTTCTTCCAGGCGACGGACGAATTCGACGGCGCCCAGCGTTTTGCGTTTGCCGTCGGGCGTGGCAAATCCCCGCAGGTCGAAGATGGGATAGCCGACGATCTGGCCGGCGCCGTGGAAGGTTACGTCGCCTCCGCGGTCGCATTCGAAAAGCTCCACTCCGCGCCGGGCGAGGAGTTCAGGCAAAGCGATTATGTTAGCGGCTTTCGCGTTGCGGCCCAGGGTGATGACAGGCGAGTGTTCGAGCAGGAGCAGGACGTCGCCGATCTTCTCTTCTTTTCGTAGTGCGACTAGTTGCTGCTGCAGACGCAGGCCTGTGGCGTAATCGACGGTACCGAGTTGGACGACGGAGATCAAATTCGTTTCGCCACGGAATTGCCCAGATCAAGATCACAGCCTCTCAGCGTACAGCACCCAGAGAAAATACATGGGTCCTTGGCTTCGCTCAGGATGACAAACGGTTTGTGAGAATGCATTCTTTTCACGCGTTAATGGCTATCCCATATACGCTGTTCGACGCGTCCAGCATGGCCTCGGCCAAGGTTGGATGCGCGTGGATGGTCCACATCAAATCTTCGACCGTGGCTTCGAGTTCCATGGCGGCGACGGCTTCGGCAATCAACTCCGTCGCCTGCGGTCCGATGATGTGCACGCCGAGAATCTCCCCGTAGTCGGCGTCGGAGACGATCTTGATGAACCCTTCATGCTGGCCAACGATGGACGCGCGCGAGTTGGCAGCGAACGGGAACTTCCCCAGCTTCACGTTGTATCCGGCCTCGCGGGCTTTCGTTTCGGTGAGGCCAACGCTGCCGATTTCAGGATGGCAATAGGTCGCGCCCGGAATGTGCTCTGGATTGATCGGCTTGCCGGGCTTGCCTGCAATTTTGGCGACGGCCACGATCGCTTCCATCGCGCCTACATGCGCCAGTTGCGGCGCGCCCAGCACGATGTCGCCCACAGCATAGACGCCGGGCTCGGAGGTTTGCATCCAGGAGTCGGTCTTGATAAATTCGCGTTCAGGTTTGATCTTGGTGCGCTCGAGGCCAATATTTTCGGTACGCGGCTTGCGGCCCACCGCGATCAGTATCTTCTCGGCTTCGATCTTCTGCTGTTTGCCTTCGGCGGTGATGGTGACTGCCATTCCGGGCTTCGTCTTCTCAACCTTGTCAACCTTGGCGCTGGTGTGAAACTTAATACCACGTTTGCGGAAGACGCGGGCAAGTTCTTTAGACACTTCTTCGTCTTCGACAGGGACCAGGCGGGGAAGCATTTCGACAATCGTGACTTCACAATCGAACGAGCGGTAGATGGAAGCGAACTCCACACCGACCGCGCCCGCGCCGACGATCACTAACGATTTCGGAATATCCTTCAAGCTGAGGATTTCAATGTTCGTTAGGACGCGATCATTGGCTTCAAGGCCAGGCAACATGCGAGCTTCAGAACCGGTGGCCAAAATAACGCTCTGCGCTTTGAGCGGGCTGGCTTTGTTGTCGTTCACCACTTCGACGGTGAATACGCCGTTCTGAGCCCCTCCCGTCAGCTTGCCGTAACCCTTCACTGTTTCGACTTTGTTTTTCTTCATCAGAAATTCAAGGCCCTTGGCATGCTTGGCGACGATTTTTCCTTTGCGCTCCTGGATCGCGGCCCAGTTCAGGGTGCGCGCATCGACTCCCTCAATGCCGAATTCCTTGGCGTTTTTCAAATGATCCCAGAGCTCAGCGTTGAACAGCAGCGCCTTTGTAGGGATACATCCCACATGCAGACAAGTGCCGCCGAGAAACCCGTCCTTTTCGATGAGTGCGGTCTTGAGGCCCCATTGGCCGGCGCGAATGGCGGCGGTGTACCCGGCAGGACCGCTGCCGATGATGGCTACGTCATAAATAGTTTCAGGCAAAGTGGCGCTCCTCAGTAGGAACAGATGATGAAAGGCAAACGAATGATTCTAGAACAGGGTGGCGGATGGGACAAAACCGGGAGGGCCGTGACAAGCAAACTGGGCAACGTGGCGGAAACTCCCTTTGATGCTCTGCGTGGCGGACGCGGAGAGAGATCCCTTCATCCGCGCAGCAGCTTCGCATCGGCGCACCTGCTCGTGCGCTCCGGATGACAGATTAACAGGAGGATGCCGCTTAGTTATTCTCGTTGCTGGAGCGCTTCCAGGAAATAAGCTCGCCAATAGTCGAACTGGTACTCGACACCGGCTGCTTATAGGCCTCGACCTCCGAGCGCGAAGCCTCTTCGCCCACGGCGCGGATGCTGAGCCCAACCTTCTTCTCTTCCGGAGTCATCTTGATGATCTTGAATTCGTGCTCCGCTCCCGGCTCTAGGTGCAGCGGCTGGCCATTTCCGTCCACTGCCTCGGACTTGTGGCAAAGCCCTTCGACGCCTTCCGCAATCTCCACAAACGCGCCAAACGCCGCCACCCTCAGCACTTTGCCGTGGACCCCATCGCCCACATGGTGCGCTTGGAAGAAGGATTCCCAAACGTCGGGCTGGAGCTGCTTCACGCCTAGCGACAAGCGCCGCTTGTCCGGTTCAATCGCCAAAATGATAGCCTTGACGCGATCGCCCTTCTTCAATACTTCAGAAGGATGTTTTACACGCTTGGTCCAGCTCAAGTTGCTGACGTGGACCAACCCGTCAATGCCCTCTTCGATCTCGATGAAGGCTCCGAAGTCCGTCAAATTGCGGACCCGTCCTTCGACCGTCATACCCACGGGGAATTTCTCATGCAGCGAATCCCAAGGGTTGGTTGCCAGTTGCCGCATGCCCAAAGAAATGCGGCGCTCCGCTGGGTTCACATTGAGCACGACACAGTCCACCTGATCTCCAACGTTGACCAACTTCGAGGGATGCTTCATGCGCTTCGACCAGGTCATCTCGCTGACGTGGACCAAGCCCTCGATGCCCTGCTCAAGTTCGACGAATGCGCCGTAATCGGTGACGCTGATCACGCGCCCGCTCACATGGGCCCCCACGGGATAGCGGTGCTCGGCATCGAGCCACGGGTCGGGCGTCAGCTGCTTGAACCCTAAGGAAACTCGCTGCTTTTCCTTGTCGTACTTGAGAACTTTCACCTGAATCTGGTCGCCCACGTTCACCAGATCTCGCGGGTGCGTAAGTCTCCCCCAAGACATGTCTGTGACGTGCAGCAAGCCATCAAGCCCGCCAAGGTCGACGAACGCGCCGTACTCGGTGAGATTCTTGACCACTCCAGTGAGGATCGTGCCTTCTTCCAAATGCTCCAGCGTCTTAGCACGCTTTTCCTGCTGCGCACCCTCGAGCAGTTCCTTGCGGGAAACAACAATGTTGCCGCGCTTTTTATTGAGCTTGATGATGGAGACTTCGATCGTCTGTCCCTTCATGCCGTCGAGGTTGCGAATCGGGCGCAGGTCCACCTGAGAGCCGGGCAAAAAAGCGTGCGTGCCCATAATGTCCACGGTCAAGCCGCCCTTGATTCGATCGATCACCACGCCCTTAATCGGCTTCTTCTCGTTATGAGCTTTTTCGATCTCATCCCAGGCATGAATGCGCTGCGCCTTCTGATGAGAAAGGTTAACGTAACCTTCCTCAGTCTGGCCCTTCTCGCGCATTACGTCGATTTCATCGCCGGGTTGGACTTTCGCCTTGCCCTCATGGTCGAGCACTTCCGAAAGCGGCAACATGCCTTCCGACTTCGCGCCAATGTCCACAACCACGTGCGTAGCGGTGAGCTTCAGTACCGTACCCTTAATGACGCGGTCGTCTCCGGCGGCCTCTTCGGTTTCAGTAGTGAAGGTCTCTAGCGCCGATGCGAAGTCTTCGCTCGCATTCGCCGCTGGCTTCTCATCATGACCGACCGCAGCATGCTCCGCTTCCTCAGAAGAGGCGGCGGTTGCGACCGGTGAAGGGTTGTGATTGTCCGTGACGGGTTCGGCCTCGGAAACGATTGTCGTGGTGGAGTCGGAGTTGTGAGCGGTGGTGTCGTCGAACAAGGTCATGCCTCTCTGCTGAAACCTCGCACTCGGTGCGGGGGGATGCGGGAACTGCCTGGCGGACTGCTGGAATGAGTCGTTATGGTTATGGTGGGCTCATCCTGGCGAATGAGCTTTGACAATACCAGCTGTCGGACGTTTTACAGAGAACCCGCGTCCAATGGGAACTCTTCGACTATAGCAACGCCTCTCAAACAGTGTCAAACGCAATTATCCGGGCCTCCGTTTCCCTCGCAATTTGTCATCGCAGGTTCATCTGAAACGGTAACAATCTGTATAAACTAAATTTGAAAAAATACGGCCTACTCTTTTCTTTAATCTGCATCATAACGAGGCGCTTTTTGTCCAAAATTGTGGCGCTCAAGGGCCCAAAATTGAACAAATCAACTCCTGAATTAACGTTAGCAGGCTTTCTAATAACCGTTCTTTCTGTTGCTGCTCTTTCTGTTGCTGCTCTTTCTGTTGCCGCCTGGGGCCAGGTGCCTTCTTCAGTTACGATGCTGTTGCCTGCGCCTGCGATTCATGGAATCGCTCTGGCTCCCAACTTTCGAGTTGCGGATTTTCGATTCGAGGCGCTGGATGACGATAGCTCCGCCGCACAGGATGCTGCACCCGACACATCGTCCTCTTCATCTAGCAAACCCCAGCCCGGTCTGGTTAAGCGAAGTGTGATACGGATCGGACAAGATCAGAAGTTTCTCTTCAAGGGACCGTTCGAGAAGCATAACTTCAAGTGGGATGCCGTAATTCTGGTGGGCACCGGCGCACTCCTCGCCGCCGACCGCCACATTGAAAACAATGTATCCCACAGCAATTTCACCGCATATCAGGCCATTTCCGATACCGCTTTGGGAGGACTGGCCGGCTCGCTGGTGGCGATATACATTTACGGCGCCAAGACCGAGCATCGCCACGCTAGAGAGACTGGCGAACTCGAACTTGAAACTCTGATCAATACGTTCTTAATCTATACCCCGATGCAGCTTATTGCCGGCCGTCAACGGCCCGATGAGGGTAACAATCACGGCGACTTCTTAAAGCATCATGCCTTGAACACGTCGTTCCCCGGCGGCCATGCCATGTTTACCTGGGCCATGGCCTCGGTGGTGGCCGACGAATACCCAAAGACGTGGGCGCGGGTGCTGAGTTACGGCGCGGCATTCACTGTGACTTTTACTCGCTTTATGGCCCGAGATCACTGGGCCTCCGATATGTTCTTGGGAACTGGATTGGGCCTCGCCATCGCCGAGCGGACTTTCCATGCCCGCTGCAACCCGGAATTGCCCTCGCAGTGCAAGCATCATCAATGGCGGTGGAAGCCTATGAAGACGGAAGTCCAATAGCAGATCAGCATTGTGGTGGTGTTTACCCGCGCCGTCCGCCATCTGCTACCCTGCCTTCTGATGGACTACCTCTGGACCCCCTGGCGTTACGCCTACGTCTCTACCGCCGAGAAGACCACCGGTTGCGTCTTCTGCGACGCCGTGAACGCGGGCGACGACCGCAGAGTGCTCATCGTGCATCGCGGCCAGCATTGCTTCATTATCTTGAACATGTTTCCGTACACGCCCGGGCACGTAATGATCGTGCCCTACGCGCATCTGGATGAACTCCGCAAACTCCCCCCGGACGCAGCCCAGGAAATGATGGAACTCTCGCAGCGCATGGAGTCCATCCTGCGCGAACTCTATCGCCCCGACGGCATCAACCTCGGCATGAACATCGGCAAAGCCGCCGGCGCCGGCATCGCCGGCCACATCCACATGCACGTCCTCCCCCGCTGGGTCGCCGATGCGAACTTCGTTTCGGTGGTGTGCGAAACGCGGATTCTGCCGGAGGCGCTGGAGCAGACTTGGAAGCGGATGACGGCGGCTTTGGGACGTTAAGCTAGACGAGGAATGATCTGACTTATGACTGGGCAACCAACGTATCGCATCGAGTTAAACGAGCGAATTAAAACATTTGATTGTCCAGATTGCGGTCGGAAACCATGACGGTCTGGGGGTTCGTCTCTCGGAACAACGCATCGCACGCGATCTATTACGCTGGCTTAATGACGGGCCATGATCAAACTCCGTCCGTCTGACGGTTAGCATCGGTGGTTGGGGCGTGGAGAACGTCGACGAAAAACGTGGAGTCACGGCGTTGGGTTTTCATGGAAGCTCGACCGACCAGCGACCGTTACGAATTGATGGTTCGCGAGCCAGACGAATCTTACTACTTCAACAAGACTATTCTGGGCAAACCGACGGCTCGTGCCGAAGCCCTTGCGAGCCCTCTCCTAAAGGATTTTTTCGCGGTCGCGGACTTTGTTGCGTTCAATGACCCTGCCGTGAGGTCCTACTTGAAAGGTGAGCGTGTCGGGTCGGAAAGGGATCGATTAGCCATTGCCGTTCTTCTTAACCAACTAGCTTCCCCATCTCTTTCTCGTCGATCACCTTCACCCCCAACTCCTTCGCCTTATCCAACTTCGATCCCGCATCCCCCCCCGCCACCACATAATCCGTTTTCTTGCTGACCGAGCCAGTGACCTTTCCTCCGGCATCTTCGATCATCTTCTTGGCCTCATCGCGAGTAAAATGGGCCAGCGTACCAGTCAGCACAAAGGTCTTGCCCGCAAGCTTCGTCCCGCGCTGTTTTTTCTGGCCGGTTAACGTAAGCCCAGCTTCGTGCAATCGCTCGACCAACTTGCGATTGGCCGCGATACTGAAGAACTCCACAATGCTCTCCGCAATGCGCGGGCCGACCTCGTTTACGTCCTGCAACTCTTCCTGACTCGCATGCTCGAGTGCTTCCATCGATCCAAAATGCTCGGCGAGGAATTGCGCCGTGCGCTCTCCCACAAAGCGCATTCCCAGCCCATAGATAACCCGCTCCAGCGGCAACTTCTTCGACGTCTCGATCTCGTCAACAATGTTTTGCGCCGACTTGTCGGCAAAACGCTGCAAGCTGAGCAGATCTTTTTTCGTCAGCTTGTAAATGTCAGCAACGTCTTTCACCAGTCCCCGGTCGGTGAGCTGATTCACCAGAGCCTCGCCCATGCCGTCGATATTCATCACGCCGCGGGACGCGAAATGCAGAATGGTCTCCCGCAGCTTAGCCGGGCAATTAGCATTGACGCATCGATAATCGACTTCCCCTTCCGTCCGCACTACCTTGGTGCCGCATACCGGGCAAACCTCGGGCATGTGAAACGTCTTATGCCCGCGCGGATGTTCCTTATCCACAATCACCTTCGCAACTTTCGGAATGACGTCGCCACCACGCTCTACCAGCACCCAGTCGCCAATTGTCACGCCCAAGCGCTCGATCTCGTCCATGTTGTGCAGCGTGGCATTGCGCACGGTCGTTCCGCCAATCAAAACCGGAGCCAGCTCGGCCACCGGTGTAAGTTTTCCCGTACGCCCGACCTGCACGCGGATCTCTTCGAGCTTGGTGATCCCCGCCCGGGCCGCGTACTTGTAGGCAATCGCCCAGCGCGGAGCCTTACCCGTAAAGCCAAGTTCGTCCTGCAGCGCAACGCGATCCACTTTCACGACGATGCCGTCAATCTCGTACGGCAGTGAATCGCGCATGCCTTCCCACTGCCCAATAAAATCCCAGACCTGCTCCATGCTGTGAACAAGTTTCCGGTTCGGATTGACTTTGAGCCCAGCCGCGTTGAGTGCATCCAGAGTCTTTGAATGGCGGTCGAAATACGTCCGGCCGTGCTGCAGCAAACCGTAGGCAAAGTAGTCAAGCCGGCGTTGCGCTGTCACTTTCGACTCAAGTTGCCGCACCGTGCCCGCAGTGGCATTGCGGGGGTTGGCAAATAGTGACAAGCCTTTCATCTCTCTCTCTTCATTCATCTTCTTGAACGCAGCAAGCGGCATCAGTAACTCGCCGCGAACCTCGAAATCCACGGGTATCCCAGCCTTCTTCAACTTCTCTTTCGGAATGGACAGTGGTACCGAGCGCACGGTGCGCACATTGAGGGTGACGTCTTCGCCTACTGTCCCATCGCCGCGAGTAATGCCACGCACCAATTGGCCATCGTCATAGCCCAGCGACAGTGACATGCCGTCGAGCTTCAACTCGCACACGTAGTCCACATCCTTCCGCCCGGTAAGCTCATGCACGCGCCGCTCCCACGCCCGCAACTCTTCTTCGTTGTAAGTGTTGTCCAGAGACAACATCGGCGAAGAATGCCGCACCTTGACGAATCCCTCGCGGGGCTTGCCCCCGACTCGTTGCGTAGGAGAATCCGGAGTAATCAGCGTCGGATGTTCAGCCTCAAGCTGCTGCAGCTGCTGCATCAGCTTGTCGAACTCAGTATCGCTGATCTCGGGATTGTCGAGAACGTAATAAAGATGCTCGTGGTAGCGAATCTTTTCGCGTAGCGCTTCAATCTTTTGTTCGACGTCTTTCGCAGCTGCAGCCATCGCAGAAGATTATAGGCGGGAAAGAACCAGGTAGGGACCTTGTGCACATTCCGCGGTGGGTCCGGCCTGACGCCGCTCGCTCCCTGGCGCTCGAATGTTGTCTGCGCGACAACGATCCTACCCACTTGCTGCACACTGGCGTGATCATGCCGGATCATATGCATTTGATCTTCACTCCGGTGGACTCAGAGAATCACAAAATGTATTCATGGGCGGAAATCATGGGCGGAATCAAGTGGCGTCGGCGCAGCTTATCAGTCGCGAATTGGGTCGTAAGAGGAAGAGTGTGGCAGAGGGAATCCTTCGACCGCGTCTTGCGGTCTTCAGAAGACCTCGATGCGAAGCTGGCTTACATCCCAGACCATCCCGTTCGGGATGGTTTGGTTTACAAACGCGAGGGCTACGTGTGGACATGGAGGCGTCCGCAGCATCCATATGCCGTGGCCGAGCCGCCTCGCTGCGCTCGGCGGGACAGCCGAGGCGGCTGTCTCTACGTGAGCCTTACACGAGATCTTCCAGTTTCAGCTGCTGCGCCGCTCCGCCCTTCCACGACGCATCAAACTGCTTCTGGATAAATCCCGCATCGTAGTCACGCTTCTCCGCCTTCAAAGCCTGGTGCAGCCCGAACAGGGAACGCGGATTGCGCGGATTGCGGTCCAGATCCTCCCGAAAAACTTTCTCCGCCTCGGCCGTGTCGCCACTGATCAGCAGCGCCGCTCCCAGCGACTCGCGCACTGGAAAAAACCAGTCCGGCGGCTCGCCATACTTCAGCGTATCCTGAATAGCGACTGCTTCCCGCAGCATGACGATAGCTCCAGCATCATCTTTTTTCGCCATTGCGACTTTTGCGCCGAGAACATCTTTCGCGATCTTCATAATGTCCTTTGTTTTGTTATTGAACGGCATCGCGAAAACTACGTCCGGAGGAGTAGCCTCCTCAGCGTCGGACACAACCTTGTACTCACCTTCAGCTTCGCTCACTTTGCCCGTGCTGGCCAGAGCCATACCGCGCCCGAAGTGCCAGAAAACAGTAGCGGTCTTCATAGCTGGATCGGGCTGTGGCATCCTGAGCATTTCGTTCCAATGATGAAAACGAATTTCCACCGCCACGGGAATGGTCATAAATCCTTCGAGCGGAGGCATCATTTTCACGGCAGGCCCCACATGCTCCGCCAGCATTTCGGCATTTTTCTTGGCCTCGGGATAGTTGCCATTCGTCGCCGAACACATGGCGATGAAGTGCAGGTTGTGGCTGTAATACATCATCGGATAGATCCCCTGCGTTCCCGTTGCCTTGATGTAAGAGCGATCGATAGCCGCCGCCTGCTCGTTGGTTTTCACGGCCGCCTCGTAATCTCCCGTGCGGATGTAAATATGCGCCGGCATGTGCACGATGTGTCCCGCTCCCGGCGCCAGTGAAGCCAGCTTGTTCGCCCCCGCCAAAGCACGCTCCGGACTCGGCGAAGCTTCGACCGTGTGAATGTAGTAGTGAACCGCGCCCAGATGGTTGGGATCACGCTTCAGCACCGACTCCAGCGTCGCAACGATTTCATCCGTGCCCGCCTCAGGCGTGCCATCCGGATGCCACAAACCCCACGGGTGCAAATTCATTCCCGACTCAGCAAACAAGGTAGCGGCATCCAAATCATCAGGAAACTGTTTCACCACCTCGCGCATCGCATCGTGATATTCCTCAGCGGCCTTTTTCAAATCCGTATTGGGGTCGGCGGGAAAGCGTTTCGCCATCGCCTGGATGTATGCCTGCTCGCTGGGAGAAGCATGGGCCGACAGATCGACCGCTTTCTGGATCGCTTCATGCGCTGCCTTGAAGCGGTCCGCACTCGCCGGATCGTTATAGTTCGGTCCTACCGCCTCGGCCACACCCCAATATGCGACGGCCAGCTTCGGATCGAGGTCCGCGGCATGCTGAAACGATCGCGCTGCCTCATCATGATTAAAGGCATAGATAAAGCGCAATCCCTGATCGAAGAACTGTTGCGCTGGAGCATTACTGGTGCTAACCGGATGATGGAGATCTCCCAGCCCCGCCACCATGGTCACAGGCCGGGTCGAAGCATGCGATGCATGATCTTGCGCCGCAACACCAAAGCACGAAAGCATTCCACAGACGACTGCTGCCAGGATTCTCATGTGGTCAATCCTCCGGGATTAAACTGTAGGAACTGAAGAAACGGCCAGGAACAAAACTCAAACCCAAAAGGCCCCTTGCAAGCCCGCCTAGCTTATGCAAAAGTTAAGATCTGCGCAACTTATTCCTCGGCCGCGTGCCGTGCGTAAACTTCGATTTCCTGGATCTCGCCATGCAGAACACGTTCGCCCCCTCACTGCCTAGGGCCCTGCTCAACGCCTTCCACACGAATAACCGGATCAAACACTATCTCATCGACCATCTTCCTGCGGCCGCTTGGAAGGCAAGCCCGCCTGAGGACAAAGGCCGTACCATTCAGGCGATCGTGGCCCATATGCACAATGTACGTGTCATGTGGCTTACGTCTGCGGCCAAGGGCAGCAAGATACTCAATCAGCTCGATCGTGCCAAGGTCACCGCGCCGCAGGCTTTGAGGGCAATGGAACAGAGCCGCGAAGCTCTCAGCGTAGTCTTGGGCCGAGCCATCACGGCCGACGGCCACGTCAAAGGTTTTCGTCCAGACGCGATCGGCTTTCTCGCTTATCTGATCGTTCATGACGCTCACCATCGCGGACAAATTACCATGCTTGCCCGCCAATTGGGGTATCCCGTTCCGCAGAAAGTCATGTTCGGTATGGGGGAATGGAATTCGCCGCTGACTGTGGGGTAGAGTCGCAGATGTTTTCTGCATGACGAAAGCTTGGAAAGCATCGCACAGGTCCGGCCGCGGGCTTTCCGAATGATCAGGTTACAATCCATCTGCGACCCAGGCGCATGCGCAAGGCTTGCTTGCTCTACAACCCGGTCTCCGGTGGCAGACGTTCACGGCGGCGGGCCGAGTTGAACGCTGCACTGTCAGTGCTGCACTCAGCTGGGGTTGAGGCTGAACTGGTGGCGATTCGTTCTCCTCAGGACGCCGCCCAGCAGGCGCGGCAGGCTATCGCTCAGGGCTGCGATACCGTGTTTGCCTGTGGCGGCGACGGAACCATACACGACATTCTGCAGGGATTGGCGGGCACGTCCGCTGCGCTCGGAGTTCTGCCCATGGGCACGGCCAATGCGCTGGCCCACGATTTGGGTATGCCCCTCAATACGGTGGGGGCAGCCCGGGCTGCACTGCACTCGATCCGTCGGCGAATTGCTCTGGGCCGCATCGCGTATCTTGATCCAGACGGCAAACCTGGTACGCACTATTTCACCGTCGCCGCGGGCGTCGGCGTTGACGCCCACTTGTTCTACAAATTAAGCCCCGCAGTAAAAGGACGCCTGGGCATGGCGGCTTACTATGTCAAAGCATGGCATCTCTGGATCCATTACCGCATGCGGCGGTTTCAAGCGCAGCACATGCAGACCGGCACCGGCGGACCTGGATCAGCGCCAGCGACAAGCAGCGCAAACGTCACCGAGTTGCTCGCGGTGCGGATCCGTAACTTCGGCGGAGTGCTACGGGAATTGGCTCCCGGAGCTTCGCTGGAACGCAATGACCTGCGGTTAGTTCTTTGCCGAACCGCCAGCCGCACAGCTTATCTGCGTTACGTGCTTCGCGGTCTATTCGGGCGGCGGTGGACTACTCCCGGAATCGAGCTCGTATACAGCGAAAAAGTTTCTTGCCAATACCTGCCTGCTCAACCTCGCTCTGACGGCACGTTGGCGACCGACTCACCTATCCACGTCGAGGCTGATGGCGAATTTCTGGGCACTCTCCCGGCAGAGATCACCATTGTGCCCGATGCGCTGACACTGCTGGTTCCCACAAATTCTGCAACCATCGGACTGGGTTAGAGTCTAAGGGGACTTGCCACAACACTTATCGATCTGACGAAGATGCAGTAGAATCCCTGATCATTTGGAACCTGTCACTCACTTCCTGACGGGCGCATGTCTGGGGCGCGCTGGATTGAACCGCAAGACAGCCCTTGCCACGGCGACGGTCACGCTTGCCGCCGAGGCCCCGGATCTAGACATCCTGGGACGAGTCCGCGGTCGTGCATTCGCCTTCGCCCATCATCGCGGTTTCACCCATTCCTTTCTCGGATTGATCCTGGTCTCGGCAGTAGTCGTTGGGTTCGTGTACCTGATCTGGCGTCTGCGCGGACGCAAAATGAAAGATCCCAATTTGCCGCCCCGCTGGGGACTGCTGTTCGCCTACGCCTATCTCGCGGGCCTGACCCACATTCTTCTCGATTTCTCCAATAACTACGGCGTGCGCCCGTTCTGGCCGTTTTCCGAAAAGTGGTATTCCTGGGACATCGTTTTTATTTTCGAACCAGTGCTGTTTGCGTTCTTGCTTCTGGGATTGACTCTTCCAGCTCTGTTCTCGCTGATTGACACAGAAATCGGGGCGCGTCCTCGTGGTCCGCGAGGACGGCTGGCGGCGAGGACAGCGCTGGTCGGCGTCGTCATGCTCTGGGGCGTGCGCGATTACGAACATCGCCGGGCTGTCAATGCGCTTCAGGCGCGCAGTTATGAGAGCGAGGATCCCATCAGAACTTCTGCCTATCCGGACATAGTCAATCCATTCAGCTGGTATGGAGTGGTGGAGACTTCTCGGTTCTTCGCTCTTGCTCCCGTCAATGCCGCGGTCCCGGAAGTGGACCCGGAAGGCAATCTCGACATCCGGTACAAGCCCGAAGAAACCGCGGTGACGCTGGCCGCCAAACAATCCTACCTGGGCCGCGTGTATCTGGACTGGGCCCGGTATCCTATTACCGAGACCGAAAAGCTCTGGCCTCCACAAGAAGGCTACATCGTGCTTTTTCAGGATCTGCGCTTCGCCCAGCTTCCGATTCTGCCTTTTCTGCGCCGCGATAGGAACAGCCGGCCGCTCAGTGTCGGAGTTCAACTGGACAAAAACCTGCACGTGGTTGCCTACATCTTTGGCTCCGCTAAGGACCGGATTGTAGCGCCCGAACCCGGCTCAGCAAGCCGTCGCTCATCCCGCAATCCCCCCGGCAATTCAAGATAAGCCATCAAGCTTCTCGGGCCCTTTCTCGGCCCTCTCTCGGCTCTCTCTCTCTCTTGACGCGTCCCCCTTCTAGCGCCCACAATAAAGTTTCGTCTCCGAGGTGCTCATGCTGGCTTACTTGTTCGTCCTACTTACGATCGCGGTCCGCTTCCTGCCCTTCGCCGGTCGCTTGAGCGTTTTTCCTCACGCCTGGCATTTCACCCCTTTGGCCGCCTCGCTACTGTTTTTTGGAGCGCGTGGCGCGCGGCGGCAGATGTGGGTGCCGGTGGTGCTGTTGGCCGCCACCGACGTGGTTCTCACCAAATTCATCTACGCTTACCCGTTCTCCTGGGACCAGATCGTCACCTGGGGTTGGTACGCCACGATTCTCTGGCTGGGTACCGGTTTGAGCGAGAAAGCAAGCTTCGTTCGCGTGCTAGGTGCGGCGCTCGCCAGTTCAGTTTCGTTTTTCCTGTTGAGCAACTTCACCACTTGGGCGGCTACGAATATGTATCCCAAGACATTCCAGGGAGTGCTCATGTCCTACGCAGCCGGAGTGCCGTTTTTCCGCGGAACCATCGAAAGCGATCTGTTCTTCTCCGTCGCCATGTTCGGAACCCCAGTCTTCCTCCATGCGCTTTCCGGGTGGCTGAATGGATCCAGTGACGATCACATTGCTGCCGCGTAAGGCCTGTTGGCTCAGCCTTCAATGATCGGGCCAGCCCGTCTTCGAATATGAGTCACGAGGGTGCCCACGCTTGTCTCTCCGGTTTTGGAGAAACAGGGCGGGGATTTTGATCTGAATGAGGGCGGAACAGAGTGCCTGGATGGAAAACCGGGCGCTTCAACCTTGTTGTCTCCGGCCTTGCCTCCGCAGCAACCACACCAACACTCCCGCCACGACCACCACCGCCAGCACCCAGTAGAAATGCCTGCGAAACAGCTCCCCCACCAGCCCCACGATCTGTGGCCCGAATGCCAGGGCCAGCAGAGACCAGAATGTGAAGCGCACCAGGCGTCCCGCAAAAATTGCGGTCAGGAAGTAGCTGAAACGCATCTCGAACACCGCTGCTGCCAGCACGAACAACTTGAACGGGGTGGGCGGGGGAAGCGTGCCCGGAAGCATCAGCGCCAGGAACTCATGCTTCTCAAACGACCGGTGGATTTTATTGAATCGCGCCGCCGAAATCCGCTTGCGCAAAACCTCTTCGCCGCCGAGATAGCCGATCAGATACAGCGGAATGCTACCCAGCGCCGAGCCGAGGGCGGCCATCACCACAAAGAAGACGAAGCGCTTGCGGTCGTTGTACACATATCCAACCACAACCGCATCTATCGGCATTCCCAGCACTGCCGAATCGACAGCCGCAATGGCGAACACGCCCCAGATTCCCAGGGGCTTAAGCACGGCCGCAATCCAAGCGGCATACTGCGCCAAAATGTGCTTGATGGTTTTCAACTGGAAATTCAGTCTACGTGAAACGACAGGATCTTTTCAGACCGCCTGGGGACCGCCGCCTCGGCGGTCTACCGAGCGTAGCGAGGAAGTTTGGGAAACAGGAAACGCGCTAGGTATGTGCCGTATTTCCCTGAAGCAAATTCAACGCGTGGGGAATCAAGTCAATCACAGCCTCCAGAGATTCCACCGCACCCCTGGGATTTCCCGGCAGATTCAAGATCAGCGATTGGCCTCGAGTGCCACAGACGCCGCGGCTGAGGGCAGCAAATCGCGTTTTCTTGGTACCTTCCCCTCGTATCCGTTCGGCCAGTCCCTCGATCACGCGGTCGCAGATCGCACGCGTAGCCTCCGGAGTGACGTCGCGGGCTGCGATTCCCGTCCCTCCAGTGGTCGCGATGAATCGCACCTCCGTTGCCAGACGAATAAGTAAGTTTTGGATTTTGATTTGATCGTCAGAAACTACTTGGCGAGTAATTACATGAAAGCCGTGTTTTTTCAGAATATCCGCGACGGAGGGCCCAGAAACATCCTGGCGCTCCCCGCGG
Source organism: Acidobacteriota bacterium (assembly GCA_003225005.1). GTDB lineage: Bacteria > Acidobacteriota > Terriglobia > Terriglobales > Acidobacteriaceae > Sulfotelmatobacter. The sequence goes on from QIAN01000369.1 coordinate 26,716, forward strand.
GCGCAAGAATCACTGACAGTGATGACAGCGGCGGTGAAATCTTCCGACGCCCGTGCCTCAACTATCGAGGAGGACATCTTCCTCTTCTTCCCTTCCGCCGCGTGCGCCGCCGGAGCTCGCCGTGATGCCGCCCTCACTGGCCTCGGCGCCGCTTTCACGCTGCGATTCGTCGAGTAGACGCAGGCCTTCCATCAGCAGGCCCTGAGTGTTGAGCTGCGTCGTCGTCTTGTCTGTCTTGCCTTCAAAATTCAACTCGAAATTTCCGCCCGTCCACCGTAGCACTTTGAACACAGCCTCATCGCCTAGCAGCGATCCATAAGTTGCGTGCTTGACTTGGCCTTCAGCAAAAAACACTTCGCACTTTTCTCCGTCTTTGGTCATCGTCAGTTGACAGCTCTTGCGCCCCATCTCCAGCGACTGCATAAGGTCGATAACGTTCATCTGCGAGAGATTGCCACGCACCACCCCATCAGAAGGTGCAGTCTTAGCCATCTTCTCCAGCGCAATGCGGTCGATCATGCGTTTGATGCGGCGCGTAGCGTCCTTCAGAAAAAACGGCTTCTCTAGGTAGTCGTCGGCAGCATCCTGTGGCGAGAGCTTCTCAGCAATGTCCGCCTTGCTGGCCATCAGTACTGTGGGAAAATTCGCGGTCGCGGGACGGCTCTTCAGTCTTTCGACAAGTTGTCGCCCGTCCATGCCGGGCATGCGGTAGTCGCAGACCAGTAAATCCGGGGGCTCGTCGACAGCTTTCAGCAGAGCGTCGGCCGCTTCGTTCGCAGCCGTCACTTCGGCGAGCGAGCCCAGTGCCTCGTGCAACATCCCGAGCACCATCGGGTTGTCGTCGACCAGCAACAATTTGACGTTGTTCGCCATGAGTCAGTCAGCTTAGAAACCAGTCAGGTAGAAAGAAGACTCTCCTTCGAACGCCGATAGTCGCCACTCTTCCCGCCACTTTTGCGTTGCAAAACGATCTCGCGAATCTCAATCCCTTTATCAAGCGCCTTGCACATATCGTAGAGCGTGAGCGCGGCTACGCTTGCAGCCACGAGAGCTTCCATTTCCACTCCGGTTTCCGCGGTGGTCGCGACCTTCGAAGTAATAGTGACGCCATTCTCGCACAGCGTCACATCGACATCAACGAGCGCGAGCGGCAGCGGATGGCACATCGGAATTAACTCTGAGGTGCGTTTTGCCGCCATGATTCCCGCGATCCGCGCCACTTCCAGCGGGTTGCCTTTGGGATTCTGCGGCAGCGCCGCCAGCAGGGCGGAGGTCATGGCGACGAAGGCGCTGGCCTCCGCTTCGCGGCGGGTTGGCGCTTTCGCAGAAACATCTACCATGCGAGCACGACCCGCGCCATCGTAATGGGACAACTTCTTGACCATGCGAAGCTCTATCTTACATGGCAGACAGCCTGGCGCAGGCCCGCAGCTTGTTGCGTCTTGCGGGGGTGGAGGCCAAACAAGCGCGGTGTCTGCGAAGACAAAAAGCGGCGATCACTCTCCACTTCACCGCATCAACACCGCCACCCAATCGCCCGCGGGAATATTCTCACGGTCTGGAGGGATGACAATATAGCAATTCGCGCTCGCCGTCGCTGCAATGTCGCCCGAACCCTGCCAGCGCACCAACTCTACCTTCGCATTCTCAAGCTCGCCTGAAAGAATTGCGGGCAGGAAGCGTTTCAATCCTGTCTTGCTGCGAATCTCGGACTTGAGCTGTGCGTGTAAAAAGCTTAGCTGGCGCGGCAACATTCCCGCGAGCGCCTCCAGCATTGGCCGCGCGAAGAGTTCGAATGTAACCATGGTTGAAACCGGGTTTCCAGGCAGCCCGAAAAAATAGGTGGGCGAGAGCGGACTCGTTTTTCGCCCCTCCGGGGCTTGCTTTTTCTGGGCCTCTGACCCACGGCGCACGCCGTGGGCCGCGTGCTTTCGCCCCTCCGCGGCGGATTGCGATTCGCTTGCCGCACTGAGATTGTCGTCTTTTGAGGCACCCCCGCGTCCGAAGACGACTGGGCGTCCGGGTTGAATCTTTGCTCCTGTAAAGAAGAACTCCGCCTTCATTTCGGCGAGCACCGGTTCGACTAAGTCGTAGCGTCCCATGGAGACACCGCCAGTCATCAGCAGCAGCTCTGAGCGCAACCCTTCTTCGATCAGCTCCCGCAGACGTTTCGGTTCATCGGGAGCGATCGGAAGAAGCACGGGCTCGCCGCCGGCTTGCTGAATCTGTACAGCCAGCGAATAGCTGTTGGAGTTTCGAATCTGCGTAGGTCCGGGCTCGGTATCAAGATCAACGATCTCGTCTCCGGTGGTCAGCACTGCGACTCGCGGGCGCACAAAGATTTTGAGCCGCGACTTGCCCACCGATGCCGCCAGTGCAATGGCCGCATCGTTCAACCGGCAGCTTGCAGTCAGCAATTGGCTGCCGGATTTAGCCTCGGCACCGCGTGCCACAATGTTTTCTCCGGGTGCGACGCTTCTACTTATTTCGACCCGTGCGATTGCCGCGGGCTTGTCTTGACCCGAGGTGTATTCCACCATGACGATGGCATCCGCGCCCGCTGGGACTGGCGCTCCTGTCATGATGGCGACGGCTTGCCCGCTTTTCACTGGACACGGAATTTCGCCAGGCTGGGCACCCGCTTTGATCTCAGCAACGACGTCGAGCGTGGCTGGGAGCTTTGCCAGATCTGCGGAGCGCACTGCGTATCCGTCGCGGGTGGCGCGGGGAAAAGGCGGAATGTCGCGATCCGCGGCTACGGACTCCGCAAGCACGCGCCCGGCGGCGGAGACTAGGTCTAGGGTCTCGGTATTCTGCGTGTGAGCATCCTTGAAGCATGCTGCGCGAATCTCGGCGGCGTGTTCTTCGACCACGCGGCGTGCATCTTCAAAGGACAACACGATTGACGGACTTGAAGACGCAGACATGTCACGATGATAGTTGCCGAAAGAGAACTTCCGTCTGTGAATTGCAGCGGTCAATAGATTTTGCCGGAGGCTCGATGGGAAACACTTTTTGGTGGCTCCAAGCCCACAATTGCGCTGTACCCCTTCCCCCTGGCCGTCGAAATCGACTGTATTCATGGGGGGTGAGCGCGACTTGATGTGCACGATTGCGCGCAAGATTAAGATTTAAAAGAGCTTACAAGTAAAAATCTAGCCAACAAAGGGCTTGAGGGTGGCGTCCAGCGACTGAATCCGCCGGCACCTGCGGCTTTCGGCACGACTGAAGTCGTGCCTTTCCCGCGAGCCACTAAATCAGCGGGCGAGTTCCTGACCCATCACGTTGGGATCACTGGCGAATGAGAGTCCGGTTTCGAGATCGACTACGCCCTCGCGGACTAGGCGGGCGATCTCTCCATCGAAGTGTTGCATGCCTTCGGATGATGCGGCCTTCATGGCGTCGAGCAGAGTTTTGTCTTCGCGTTCGCCCTTTTCGACACATTCGCGGGTGCGGGCATTGGCTTTGAGAATTTCCACCACAGGAACGCGGCCGTTGCCATCAGCCCTCGAGACCAGCCGCTGGCAGATGATGTAGCGGAACGATTTGGCGAAGCGCTCTCGCACCGCTTGCTGCTCTGCGGGCGTGAAGCAACTGACCATACGCTCGACTGTCTTGGCTGCATCCATGGTGTTCAGGCTAGAGAAAACCAGGTGTCCGGTCTCGGCAGCTTCGAGTACGATCTCCATGGTTTCGCGATCGCGCATTTCGCCCAGCATGATGACTTTCGGGGCTTGCCGCATGGCCGCGCGCAAAGCATGGGCAAAGCTTGGAGTGTCGCTGTGCAGCTCCCGCTGGTGAATGGTTGAGCACTTGTGATTGTGCAGGAACTCGATGGGGTCCTCGATGGTAATGATGTGGTAATACTTCTCCCGGTTGATGAAGTCCAGGAGCACGGCCAGGGTGGAAGATTTGCCCGAGCCGGGCGCACCAGCCACGAGCACGATACCGTCACGCAGCTTGGTCACGTCGGTGAGTTGTTCAGGTAGTCGAAGGGTGGCGAAGTCTGGAATGGCAGTCGGGATGGCGCGCAGGACCACGGCACAACTGCCACGCTGGATGAAGATGTTGGCGCGGAAACGAGCCAGGCCGGGAATAGCATAGGAAATGTCGCACGCCCCATGTTCACGCAGCGTAGTGATGGCCTGTTTGTTGTCGCCGATCAAGTCCGCGGCGATGTGGCGCGTGTCGTCAGCAGTAAATACGCTCATCCCGGGCACTTGGACTGGGATGAGCCGCCCATACACTTGCACCTGTGGCGGACGGCCGGGAGAAAAGATGAGGTCGCTGATCTTATCGGCAGCGCGCAGCATCGCCGCCAGCAGGGCCGGTGTGGCTACCTTGCCGGCTGCGGACGAGCCTTCCAGCGAAACTAGTAATGGAGCAATGCCCGGTGCTGCCATTCATCCTCAACAAATGGGATTCGCTCGCGCGCCACAGAGAAAGAGGAGGCGGTTCGACCTATAAACTGTACCGCGCCGCCGGCAGGAAGCGAAGGACAGCAAGTACATAGCCCTTGGTAACGTTACGCGGCCAGAAAGCAAGTAAGGCGGCTGACCTCAGCCGCCTTGAAGTTTCTGTCGAGCCTTGTACTTTCAGACAAGCACTCTGTTAATTGATGCAATTTCTGGGAAACACGACCTATTTCTTGACCGGCTTCTTTCTCGTCCCATAGCTGGTTTCTACGGAAGCTCCGATGCTGGCCAGCATGCCCTTGGCCCCGTCGGCGTAGGTGCCTGTGGGCTGCAGTTCCAGATATTTCTGAAACGCTTCTGCCGTGCCAGGAGGAGCGATTACCTTGTTGTCCTTGTCCATGGTTTCCTTGGCGATCAGGTTTACGCCCTTCCAATAGTAGGCGTCCGCGCGGTTGGGATCAGCCGCAATCACTTTGTTGAAGGCCGCGATTGCGTCGTCGGCTTTACCAGAGTTGGTAAGCACGGCGCCTTCATTGAAGTAGTACTGTGCCGCAGCGCTAGGATCGGTCTGGGCTGCCTGCTCATAGGTTTTAATGGCGTCGTCGGTCTTGCCGGCCTTGGCATAGGCCTCTGCCAGGTTGTTGTAATAGGCCGCAAGTTTTTTCGCCGCGTCGGGATCCTTGTCATTGGTAACGGCTTGCTTCAACTGCACGGCCTTCTGATAAGCGGCAACGGAAGCGTCCAGCCGCTTCTGCTTTTCCGCCAGATCGGTTTGCTTGTTGGCCGACAAACGGTAGGCATCTCCCAACTTGAACCAGATCAGGTCCCGGCTGGGATCCGTCTGGTTGGCCTCGTTCAAGGCGTTGATGGCAGTGTCATAATCTCCGCCCTGCAGCGCGGTAGTGGCAGCTGACAGTTTTTCGTTCAGAGCTTTGACCGTGTTGCCTTCTTTTTCTTGTTTGGCCTTCGCCTCTTGCATCTGCTTGATCTGTTCGGGAGTGAGACCCTGGCCCTGGGCTGTCTTCTCCTGCTCCTTCTTCAAATCGAAATCCAGTGTGTTCTCATCCAACTGGACCTGAAATCCGTTGACGTGGAAGAGTTCTTTGTTAGCTTTGGCATCTTCGGCGGTCTTGTACAGCGTGACGAGGTACTTGCCAGGTGCAACTCCCAGAGAGAAATACTCCCCCTTCTTGTTGGTCTTGAGAGAATATTTCTGCCCGTTGTCCTGGTTGGCGAAGAGCACGACTCCGTCGACGATGGGATTGCCTTGGACATCCTTGGCGACACCTTTGACCGTTCCTGAGGCTTGCCCGAACAGCGAAGTGGCGCACAGTCCCAGGATTAAGACAACAAAAACCAACATTGCGAAATGTTTTCTCATCGTGGCCTCCCGGCCTGAGTTCAATGGTTGAATTTTGATTGTTGATTGTTGATTGGATAACCGACTTCAAGCGCATTCGCTTGTTTTGCTTCGGCAGTCAGCATTCAGAAATCAACATTCAACAATTTGTCTTTCTGCATACGGAATCGGATCTTTCGTGCCAGCGGCCCGGAACGCCCGCAACCGCAGTACGCAACTATCGCAGACACCACAAGCCTGATCCTGGCCGCCATAACAGGACCAAGTTAAATCGAAGGGTGCGCCCAGTTCAAGGCCAAGCCGTACAATCTCCGCCTTGCGCATGGCGATGAGCGGCGTGACAATTTCAATTCGGCCTTCCCTGGTTCCTGCTCTCACCACCCGGTTGAACGCTTCATAATACGCTGGCCGGCAATCCGGATACCCGGAACTGTCCTGTTCCACGGCGCCAATGTACACCTTCCCCCCGCCCAGCACCTCGGCCCAACTGACCGCCACTGCCAGAAAGTGCGCATTGCGAAAAGGGACATAGGTCACCGGGATATCCTGCCCGATGGCGTGCCACTCGGGCACGGCAATATTGCTGTCCGTGAGAGCCGAGCCGCCAATGGCCCGCAACGCTTCATTTCGGACAATCAGCCTGTCGTGAATGCCCAGCCGTTCGCAAATCGCCAGGAAAGACTTCCGCTCGCGTGCTTCCGTACGTTGCCCATAACTGATGTGGACGGCGGCGGCGTCTCCGTCTCGCGCTGCCAGCGCGGCGCACACGCAGGAGTCCATGCCGCCACTGAGCAGCACCACCACTCTCGGTTTGCCTTCGCTCGTCAAGTCAGATTTCCTCGTCACGCTGCAAGCTGTTCTCTTGGCGTGGCCCGTGCTAGGGAGTGGCCGATGTCGCGGGCCCAGACATAGTTGCCCGGGAGCGTGATCAGCGAGCGGACGCTCGATATATTCCTTTTCCGCCTCGGTCCGGTGTTTGTCGATGTCCGTCTGCGGTGGGTTAAATTTCACCTGGCGGGCAAGATTCATGTAGTAGGGCTCTCCCAGGTGTTCGCAGCCAAAGTTCTTCGGTGGAACGTAGGTGATGATGTCGCAACAGTCCGCGTACCTGGGTTCGAGACGGCAACAGGCTTGCCGCGATAGCTCCGCGCATAGCGCTGCATCCGACTTCGGGCGGCCTGCGGGAAACAAGACGGCGTGCTTCGCGGAATAGTACAGGTCGTCCTTTTCTGCGCTGTAGGGGATACTCATAACAAACTCGCTCGGCGGCACGGTGGCTAGACTCCTTTTAGCGCCGGGTCCCAAATGAACTTGTGCAACTGCAGCCCTAGACGAGCCGGAATACTGTCCGCCACCATCCAGTCCGCCAGTTCCTGCGGATCGAGCAGGCAATGCGAGCTGTCACGGGCGCCACTAGCTTCCTTGCGGAATGCTGGAGAAAACAACACCGCATTCACCCGCTTCGCGAGGTTGTGCCGCTGGGTAAAATCGCGGGCGAATTCGTAGTCAGCGCGGTCGCTCAGTACAAACTTGATCTCATCACGATCGCTGAGCGTTTCGAGGTTCTCCATTCGGAAAGTATCGGGCTCACCCGAGTTGGGACATTTCACGTCGACAATCTTGATTACTCCTGCTGGCACTCTGTCGAGCGGGCGCTCGCCGCTGGTTTCAAGCAGGACTTGGTAGCCGCCCTCCACGAGCTGCCTCATCAGGGGCACGACCTCGCGCTCTTGCAGCATAGGCTCTCCGCCCGTGATCTCGACCAGGCCTCCATTTGGGCTTAGTTGCTCGACTGCGGCGAACACTTCCTCCGGCGTCATCTTTCGCCCGCCATAGAATGCGTATTCGCTGTCGCACCAGGAACAGCGCAGGTTGCAACCCGTAAGCCGGACGAACAGGCATGGCAGGCCCGCGTGCGTGGACTCCCCTTGCAGCGATTTGTAGATCTCCGTGATCTGCATTACAGATTGCCGGGTGTTGGCCTCGCGGAACAGCAGTTTCCCTGCGGAGACGCTATGATTCCGAATAGGTGGCGGTCGTTGTATCGGTCTCGTACACTGTTACATTCTTCACGCGCACCCGGCCGCCGGTGACGCGCTGCAGCCGCGAGTTGGACTCATCATAAAAATACTTGGCGAGATTCTCAGCCGAAGGGTTCAACGTTGTGAAAGGTTCAATATCGTTCATCATTTGATGGTCGAGCCGGTCAATGACGTTCCGCATCACCTCGCGGAGGTCCTTGAAGTCAAGCAGCAGACCGGCTTTGTCGAGCTCGGCTCCGGCCAGCGTCACCCTCACCTTGTAGTTGTGCCCATGCGGATTCTCGCACTTTCCCTTGTAATTCCGCAGGTAATGGCCCGCGGCAAACGTATCGTCAACCGTGACTTCGAACATGCAGCCCTCGCCAGGCTCCTTCCCCCACAGGCAGGTCAAGTTCCTTGGCCTAACCCGATATTCTACAGCCAGACGAGGCACAAAATCCGAACAAGCTCCTCATGCTTTCGCATGCAGGACTGCGCTACAATCCCTTCATCCGCGGGGCCGAAGCTGGTCGTTTCCGCTCCCGCGGACCAGAGACCGCGACGCAGAGGACTGCCCTCATGAACGTCCTATTGCTTTCGATGCCGGATTCTTTCGAGCACATGCCTCCTGTAGCCATCCGTATGCCCAACGGCGCCCTTACCTCGCTGGCGGGGAATATCGACCCGCATCATCGCGTGGCCGTCGCCGATCTGATTCTGGTACAACGGCGAGTTCGTGAAACCGTCACCCGGCTTGTGCGCAAACTTGATCCGGAAATTGTTGGCCTCTCGGTAATGACGTTCCAGCGGCGCACTGCGGGGCGCATTGTCGAACTGGTGCGCGCCCTGAAACCGGGAGTGAAGATCGCAGTTGGCGGCTACGATCCCAGCTTGGCCTCGGAAGCCTACGAGGAATTGAACGTCGATTACGTTGTGCGCGGCGAGGGGGAAGTTACTTTTCGGGAGCTGTTGCGTGCCCTCGAGCGGGGAGATGGCTTGGATCGGATTTGCGGCCTCTCCTACCGCGGCGAAAACGGCTGGGCACACAATTCTGTCCGGCCCGTTCACCAGCTCGATGGCGAGGAAATCCGGCTGCCCAATCGTGATGCGCGCGTGCTTAAAGGCTATACACTGCTTGGACGTCAGGTGGATGTCATCGAGACTTCGCGCGGATGTACCTATGACTGCAGTTTCTGCTCGATCATCGAAATGCGCGGCCGCAACTTCCACACCTATTCGTTCGAGCACGTAATTGCCGACATTTGCGACGCGCGCGACCACGGCGCCCGCACCATCTTCCTGGTTGACGACAATATCATGCTCAACGTGCATCGTTTCGAGGCGCTGTGCGAAGCCATCATTGCGGCTGGTCTCAACAAGCTCGACTATTTCGTACAAGCAATGACCTCTAGTATCGCGAACCACGGAAAAACGCTGGCTCCGCTCATGCGTCGGGCCGGGTTCCGCTATGTTTTTCTCGGGATCGAAAACATTCTGCAGGGAGACCTGGAGTTCTTGCGAGCCTCTGCTAAAAATACCGCTCGCGAGGATGGCCACAATGCGGGCAACGCCACATTAAAAGCCATCGATTATCTTCACCGCAACCAGATGTATGTGGTAGGAGGATTAATTGTCGGCAATCCCACGGATACACGCGAATCCGTCGAAGCCAACCTCGAATTTGCCCGCCGCTACGTTGACTGGCCCTACATCCAGCACCCAACACCTTATCCGCGAACGCCCATGACCAAAGACTTCCGCGATCAAGGACTGATCGAGAATGAGCGGCTCGAGGAATACGACGGCACTACTGCCGTGATCCGCACCGAGCACCTTCCCGCAGAAGAAATTGAATTCATGCGCTGGAAGGCCGAGCGCTGGATGAAGACCCACCACATTCCCGCAGTCTTTCGCCATGACCCCTGGTTTGTCTTGACTCACTCACCCAAGATGCTGGCCCACACGTTTAGAGGAAGCTCGGTCCGTTCTGCATTGGGATTGGAGGACGAGAGGAAGGCTTTCCAGCGCTACCGGGCAATTCGGCGGGCGGAGCGGGAATATGTATGAGCACGGGATGGGGTCCAGCCGGAACTTGCCCTTCGGGGGCTTGATTTACGATTTATTCCTTACCGCAATGTAAGGAATATTGAGAGCAGAAAGGACTGGATCTTGGCGGTGCCCACGGTAACCTCAAAAGGGCAAGTCACCATCCCAAGTACGCGGGCGCGCCGCGCTCGGGGTCGACGATGGAGATCGCATTGAATTCGTGGAAGTGGAAAAGGGGCAATTCGTCATCGTCGCCGCCACTCGCTCAGTGCAGGAGCTGAAAGGGCTGTTTCGAGGCAAGCGAACCAAGCCAGTGTCGAATGCAGAGATGAACGCCGCCATCGCGAGGCGCGCGCATCCGGATCCCGATGATTGAGCAGCTATGATCGGCCTCGATACGAACATTGTCGTCCGCTATCTTACTCACGACGATCCCAGCCAAGCGACCGCAGCGGTGACAGTGACGGACTCACCGTCCTCGGATTCACCCGGGTTCCTTTCCCTGATGGTCATCGCGCAACTGGTTTGGGTGTTGGAGGCCTCATACCGTTTCAAGAAGAAAGAAATCGAGCAGGTTCTGGAGACCCTGTTGCGGAGCAAGGAACTGGTTCTTGGGCGAGCGGAAATTGTGTCGCAAGCATTGCGGAAGTTCAGCGCCAGCCGCACCGACTTCGGCGATTGCCTGATCGAGCGTTGCGGCCACGCGGCGGAATGCAAACACACCGTCCCCTTCGACCGGAATGCCGCGACAGGTGCTGGCATGCGCCTGCTGGGCTGATCGGCCTCTTGGTTCAGCGGAACGACTGACACTCTGCGGCGTCGATCGAACCCGTCGACCCGCCGAACCAGCTCTCCACCACCTGCATCTCCGTCGTCTTCTTGTAATTCGGCAGGCTCTCCATAAACACGCGTCCGTACTGCTTCTTCAGAATGCGGTTGTCGAGTAGCACCAGCAGGCCGCGATCCTGCAGCGACCGGATCAGCCTTCCGAAGCCTTGTTTCAGCGTGATGACTGCAGAGGGCACCTGATATTGAAAGAATGCGTTGCCTCCGTTGGCGTCAATCGCTTTCACCCGCGCGGCCACCACCGGATCGCCGGGCACCGCGAACGGCAGGCGGTCAATAATCACGCAACTGAGTTGCTCGCCCTGCACGTCCACGCCCTGCCAGAATGACGACGTGGCGCACAGAACGGCGTTTGGCGTCAGGCGGAACTCCTCGAGCAGCGCGCTTTTCGGGGCGTCTCCCTGCTTGAGCAGAGGAAATTCCAACACCCCCAGCAGGCGCTGGTAAATTTCGTTCATCTGCGCGTAGCTGGTGAACAGAACGAAGGCGCGTCCGCGGGTAATCTCAAGCAGCTTGCGTACGCGTTCCGCCGCCAGGGTGACAAACTGCGGCGTGCGGGGATCGGGCAGGTCCGGCGGAACGTAGAAAAGCGCCTGCGTTTCATAATCGAAGTGCGAAGGCAGCACCGACTCACGTGCATGCTCAATTCCTAGACGCTGCCGGATATATTCAAAGCCCCCGCCAACAGCCAGCGTCGCGGAAGCGAGTACGGCACAATCGAGTTTCGACCACAGGCACTCCCGCAGGATGGGGGCTACGTCAATCGGCGTGGCTTGAACAAAGACATTGGTTCGGCCCCGAGCGGCGCCCTCGGACCGTAAAACCCCATTGCCGGAGTGCTTGCTGTCGCCACGGCTGACGCCGTTGCCTTCGCGACCGACTCCCCCGCCTCCCCTCCGGCGCTCGATCCAGAAGACGGTGTTGCGATCGTCGGATTCCATCGCGAAGCCGAGTTGCACTTGAATTTCCTGAGCCCGGCGCGCAAAATTGAACACTTCTTCAGGTTTCTGCGGCAAATTCTCCAGTTCGCCCGCGAGCCGGGTCAGCGCCCGGTTGAAAGCTAGAAATTCGTCGCCATTTTCCTCCAGGAATTCGCGGCGCGTGTCGAAGGCAAATCGTCCTTCTCCCGTCGGCAACAGCGAAAAGAAAAATTGCGAGCGCTCGCGCAAACTGCCCAGCGCTCCGGATAGCGACGCCGAAAGCATTCGGTGGTGCTGGAGCGAAGCCTCGACGTCTCGTGCCAGCTCCTCGACTCGCAGGTTGCTGACGGATATGCCAAAGTAATTCCCGGCCACGACTTCCAACTCGTGCGCCTCATCAAAAATTACCGCTCCCACCTCGGGCAGGATACCCGCCTCGGGCGCGCCGTCCGCAGCCTGCTTGATGGCGAGATCAGCGAAAAATAAGTGATGGTTGACGATGATGATGTCGCTCTCCATCGCCCGTCGACGCATTTCGGTGATGAAGCACCGTCCCCACTGGCTGCAATTCCGACCAATGCAGGCGTCGGAACGCGCGTCCAGTTTATGCCAGAGGGCGCTTGCTTCGGGAAGTTCCGCCAGTTCGGCTCGGTCTCCCGTTTGCGTGGTTTTTTCCCATGCAGCGATGGCGCTGTATTGCTCAATTTCTTGCAGACCGCTGAGCACAGGCTGGGCGGTGAGGTCGTAGAGTTTCTTGCGGCATAGATAATTGTTCCGGCCCTTCATATAGCACACCGAAAGTTTGCGCGCCTTGTCTCCTTCCACCGGAACCCCAAACAGCGTGTGCTCGAGAAATGGGATGTCTTTGTTGAAGAGCTGTTCCTGCAGATTCTTGGTGCCGGTGGAGATGATCACTCGCTTGCCCGAGCGAATCACGGGCAGCAGATAGGCCAGCGTTTTTCCCGTCCCGGTGCCAGCTTCCACAATCAAGTGACGCCTTTCTTCGAGCGCCTGCTCGACGGCTTGCGCCATCTGCAACTGTCCGCGGCGGAATTCATACGCCGGATGCGTGCGCGCGAGCACTCCGCCCGGGGCGAAAAACTGGTAGAGCGATGCTTGTTGACCACCGGGCGCGGCCGGGCTCGCGGTTGCGGGAGACGCGGGCTGGGAACTCAAAGCCATAGGAGTCTCTATAATACGAGTTCCGGACCGCATGCATCGGCAATGTTCGTGCAAACACTCGTTGGATCTTCGACCCAGCCGGACAGCCGAGACTGTCCCTAGGTGATCGCTTTGACCCGACCCACTTACCACTCGACCAGCACTCTGGCAGCAACAGAGACCGGCCTTCCGACCCTGGCTATCGTAGGGCGGCCCAATGTGGGCAAGTCCACGCTGTTCAATCGCATCGTTGGCTCCCGTCGCGCCATTGTGGGTGACGAGCCCGGCATTACGCGTGACCGTTTGTACGGCGAGGCGGAATGGCGCGGGCGGCGGCTGCGCATCGTTGATACCGGCGGCATTATCCCGGAAGACAGAGAATTCATTCCTTCGGAGATTTACCGGCAGGCGCGGGTTGCGCTCGAGGAAGCCGCTGCCATCGTCATGGTTGTGGACGGCCGCAGCGAACCCGCGGCGCCTGATCTGGAACTCGCACGGCTCATGCGCAAGACTGGCCGCCCGCTGTTTCTCGCAGTCAACAAAGTGGATACGGCCAAGCAAGCATCATTGCCCGATGAATTTCATGGCTTGGGAATCCGGGATATGTTCCCGGTTTCGGCAGAGCATGGACGGGGCGTGGATGATCTGCTGGACGCGATCCTTGAAGTCGTGCCCGAGGCCAAAGAACAGACCACAGAGGACACAGAGGTCACGGAGGAAGCGACGGGCCCTGGCATTGGTGAGGGCGAAGACGCGGCGGATTCAGAAGTTGCTGCGCCTCACGAGACTAAAGTCGCGATCATCGGCCATCCCAACGTTGGCAAGTCCACGCTGCTAAATGCGCTTACTTCGTCCGACCGCGCGATTGTTTCGCCTATTCCCGGCACAACCCGCGACGCAGTGGATGAGATTGTCGAGCGCAACGGACGGCAGTTTCGCTTCATTGATACCGCCGGCATTCGGCGCAAGGGCAAGACTCACCTGATGGCGGAAAAGCTATCTGTGGTAATGGCGCGCAAACATCTGGAAGGCGCTGACATCGCTCTGCTGGTGATTGACGCGACCGAGGGTGTCAACCAGCTGGACGCTGCCATCGCCGGCTACGCCCACGAGAGTGGGCGCTCCATCATCATCGTCGTCAACAAGTGGGATTTGGTGACCAACGGCGAGCAAAAAACCGGCCGCCCATCGAAGGCTTCGCGGATCCGGGAAAGCAAGCACCCTGGCGACCGTGCTGCCTATGAAGAGCGCCTGCGCTACGACCTCAAGTTTCTGAGCTACGCGCCGGTGGTCTTCGTCGCGGCAAATACTGGCAAGGGGGTCGAGAAAATCTTCTCACTGATCGAGGAAGTCGCCACCGAACGCCGCAAACGTGTCACTACTTCACAGATGAATCGCTTCATCGAGCGTGTGGACTTCGAGCGTGCTTCAGTCCCCATGCGACAGCGCGTGAAGATTCTCTACATGACGCAAGCCTCAGTCGCGCCGCCTACGTTCGTTCTCTTCACCAATCGCGCCGTAAAGCTGCATTTTTCCTACCAGCGATTTCTGGAAAACCAGATTCGGCAGGTCTTCGGGTTTGTAGGCACGCCGATTTGGATCAAGAATAGAGCAAGAAACTAGATCCCGCTCTCGGTTTCCCTATCTCCAAAGCTTGTGGGCTTCTATCCCCCGACCAAATCTCTCTCCCTTTGTCAGCAGGCCTACCCGCTGCACGCCGGCGTGGCGCGCCACGTCAATCACATCGGCCACGTCCTGGAAATCAACGTCGTCGTCTCCACGCACGAACACGACTTTCTCGGCTCGCTTTAGGAAGATCTCAGCCAGTCGCGCTTCTAAGTCATCCCTCTTAACCTGCTCTCCATTGATTTTCAGCGCGGGAGGCTGACCTTCGCGGTCCACACCAGTTGGTCACGATGGTCCGCGATTGCTTTTGCTCCGGAGTCTGCGGTGTCTGCGGTTGAGGAATCTGCACCCTTTCTCCCTTGTCCTGCTCCATCGCCACCACCCCATTTTGGCTACGGCTTCTTGCTATCCGTGTTGCGCCGTCCGCCACTTGCCATGCATGATGGAGGACGGTCGCGCCGGTGGAACACTGCGGCCCGGTAAAACAGCTGCCGATGAATCGTCCTTCGCGAATACTACTCTGCGCTCTCTTCGCCTCATGGTTTTTCGTTTATGGCCTATCCTCCAGCGCGCGCGCCCAGGATAACTACGAAATTCAGGTTTATGGCTACGATACCGTCGCCCCCCGCTCCACCATGGTGGAGATTCACTCTAACTTCACCGCCGAAGGCAGCAAGATGGTACAGGATGGCGTGCTGCCGTCGAACCACGCCGAACATGAGACGCTGGAAATCACGCAAGGAATCAACGATTGGGCGGAGTTGGGCTTTTACCTCTTCAGCAGCATTCAGCCCGATGGCGGCTGGCAGTGGGTGGGAGATCACATCCGACCGCGGGTGCGAGTGCCCCACTCCTGGCATTGGCCGGTGGGCGTGAGCTTGTCGAATGAAATTGGCTACCAGCGGCGAGCGTTCTCTCCCGACACGTGGACTTGGGAAATACGGCCGATCATCGACAAGAAAATTGGACGTTGGTATCTGTCGTTCAATCCCGCGCTCGACCGTTCATTTCACGGTCCGGGCGTGAATCAAGGAGTGACATTCTCACCCAACGCGAAGTTTAGCTACGATTTCACGAAGAAGATTGCAGGCGGATTGGAGTACTACGCGGCTTACGGCTCACTCGCCGGATTCGATGCCTTGAAAGACCAGCAGCAACAGTTTTTCCCCAACATTGACGTCGATTTCGGGCCGCAGTGGGAGTTCAACTTCGGTGTCGGTGTGGGCACCACGCGCTCGACCGACCATCTCATCGTCAAATGCATTGTCGGACGGCGTTTTTCCTGGCCTCACGGCCCTGGCGCGAAACTGAAAACCCCACATGACTAAAAGGTTCCGGTCTCGCTGATGCATGGCTTCGCCGGAATGCACTCGCTCTAACTGATTGGCTCAGCGGAGGGTGGCAAGGGAGGCATTTCCGGAGGATTCGCCGGAGTCGGTGGAATCTCCGGTGCGGGCCGGGCCGGATACATCACCGCGCGGAGCGCGGGATAGCGGCCGGCAAAGAAATAAATCGAATACGCCGGAAAGAATACAATTGCAGGCACGGAAAGCAGCGCGATCACATAAAAGAAGAAAGCCAGCACAACGCATCCGGCTACCACGGCCAGCGTAATGGTTTGAACGTTCCAGATGAGGCCTGCCGTCTTGCCCGTCACAACTGCGGCCAGGCCGAGCGCTCCCACCGGAATACCTACCACCACGAGCAGAATTATCGATGCGATGCCAATCACGATTGCGGCCCCAATTGCCATCACAATTTTCATGCCGATGTAACCGGCATAGCCGCCCTTTTCCGCCTTAATCATGGGCCAAAGCCTTCGCCATCCCTCGATCGCATTAATATTCTCAAAAGCAAGTTGCGGCACCACGAAATCCTTGGTCAGGACATAGATCACTGTCGTGGCGAGAATGAATAGCAGCAATACGAACAAAAGAACGGTGCCTCCCAGCACCAACGGCAAGATGTGATGACTGGGGTTTCTCAGCCATCCAACGGCGAAGCCGAAGCCGAGAGGAATCCCCAGCAGCACAACCATCCCCATAATCATGGCCAGCATGTACAGAAGCTTCCACCAAAAGTACTTGATGCCAGGCTCCTGGCGGCGAACCCAAGCCTGGCGGATGCGACATTCCTTCGCGATGACGCTGTCGAATAGGACGAAGCGCATCACACTGCTTACGTATAACAAAACGATTCCCAGCACCAAGCCGCTTACCACCAGCACAGCAACAAGCGCTGCCAGCACTGCAGGATCCACTGCCGGGAATCCGGCATGCGTGAAATGCTGTTGAGGGGTCGGACGCGGGAAATTTTGGGGAACGTGGAAGTTGCATCCTCCGCCGGAGCCGAGCTCACCGGCGAGCAGTCCAACAAACGCGAGCCTCGTCCATTGACCGAAGCGCAAGGGCTTAAACAGTTGCTGCTTGGCGTGTTCGAAGGCTGGCGAAATCGCATCCACGGCAGAAATGGGCAAGCTCTCACCTCTCAACCAAGTGACTTGGCAGCAAGGTACTGCGAAGCGTGCGCTGGGTCAAATGAATTCTAACGAATTCTAAGTGCTAACTCGACACCGCCGATTACTCGTAGCCCAGCGCCTCGACTGGATCCAGCTTCGACGCACGCATCGCGGAACCAGCCCGCTGATCACGCCAACCATCAAAAGCGCCATCGTCGAGAGCAGCATGGTCGCCATCAAGATTCGCAGGCGAATATCGCCCTGGCTTTATCGGGCTGCCGAAACCAACTCGGTCTTCTCGGCCCAAATTTCAAACTCCCGCAACGCGAGCTCGCACTGCAGCCGGTGCCGCTGTTTTCGGTCGCGAATCTTCGCTTCGAGCGCGGGCAGCAAATCAAACGTGATATTCGCGGGCTGAAAGTTCTTGGCATCGGCGTGAGTCACGTAGTGGGTCAACGATCCCAAAGCCGTGGCCCGCGGCGGAGCCACAGGCGCACCTCCTGAAGCCAGCGCAGCGGCGTGCATGCCGGCAATCAACCCGGTCGCAATCGATTCCACATATCCTTCGACCCCGCAAATCTGCCCGGCGAACAGCACATGCGGATGCTCTTTCATCTGCAGCGTCTCCCGCAGCAGAGTCGGCGAATTGATATAAGTGTTGCGATGTATCTGCCCGTAGCGCAGAAAGCGCGCATTCTCCAGCCCCGGAATCAGCCGCAGCACGCGCGCCTGCTCGCCGAATTTCAAGTGATTCTGGAAGCCGACCAGATTGTAGGAATCCGCTCGCAGATTTTCCTGCCGTAACTGCACCACGGCATAGGGCATTCGGCCCGTCCGCGGATCCTTCAGTCCCACCGGCTTCATAGGTCCAAACCGCAACGTGTCGCGACCACGCCGCGCAATTTCCTCGATGGGCAGACAACTTTCAAAATAATTAAGCTTTTCCCAATCGCGCTCTTCAACTGACTGAGCCGCCAGCAGCGCATCGTAAAAGCGGTCGTACTCTTCCTTGGTCATGGGACAATTGATATAGTCCGCTGATCCCTTGTCATAACGAGCCGCCATGTACACGCGTGACCGGTCAATCGAATCTGCTTCCGCTATCGGACTGATCGAATCGTAGAAGTACAAATTGCGCGGAGCGGATATTCCCCTCTGATCGTTTGATGGCGAAGGTGGCTGGCTCAGCCGGAGAATTTCCTGCGCCAACGCATCCGAGGTCAGCGGCCCAGTGGCGATGATCGTAATAGCGTCTTCCTGAATGTTCGTTGCTTCTTCGCGCCGAATTACAATGCGTGGCTCGTGCGAAATTGCTTCCGTCACTTTCGCGGCAAACACTACGCGATCCACCGCCAAGGCATGCCCTGCTGGAACCGCGCACGACCGTGCAATCTCCATCAGCAACGAGCCCGCTCGCCGCATTTCTTCTTTAAGCAACCAGGGCGCAGCATTATCCCTGTCGGATTTGAGCGAATTCGAGCACACCAGCTCGGCAAAATCGGCCGTTTGGTGCGCAGGAGTGGAGCGCACCGGCCGCATCTCGCATAACTCGACCTCTACTCCCCGCCGCGCGCACTGCCACGCCGCTTCTGAACCAGCCAATCCCGCCCCGATGATTTTGATGGGTCGCATCTTTCTAACTTACTTTCTCGAGCGCTTCGGTCTGCCGGACTCCTGAATCTTCTCATTCCGTTCGAGCATTTCAACGACACTCTCGAATCTTCCGGGCGCGTGTCTCAGCTTTCTTCACGGTTTGGATTCGGAAAAGAACCGTATACCGGTTCTGCCTGTCGAGTCCCTCAAAGAAGGCCTTCGCTCCCGGATTTGCATCCAGTGCTGCCTGCAAATCACTCGGCACGCGAGCGCGACTTGGCGAATCCTAGGCGTTTCGCCAGCACCCGTCTTCCTTGGCACGCTCAACCGCTTCCAGCCCCGCTGGCCGCATGATCCCGCTTTCGATCAGCGTCAGAGCCTTCCCCCGGTTGATCCTCGACCAGATGCTCTGGTGCGAACGCGGACAAAACTGCTGCATCCACGTCTGATCCGTGTCGCTATTTTCCTGTCCGTCAATCCATCCGTAACACAGAGCCACTGCGAGTGCTTGTCCGTGAGTCACCGATTGCACTGCGGAAGCCTTCTTCGCCAGCCGCAACCACAAGCCATCGGACTTGCGATGATTCTTCTCCAGCCACGCAGCCCAGTCGTTCTGGATGCGGAACAGACGAACAGGGGTGGCGTCCGTGGCGCTGTTACTCCGGCCGCTCACCGCCCTTGTCCGCCAACTGACGCAACGCTTCATCCTTCAGTAACACCGACCTCCAGTGATCGAGAAACGTCCCTCCCATCGATTGATAAAGCTCGATTGCGGGCTGATTCCAGTCTAAAACCTCCCAGCGGATGCCATAGCAGTTCTGCTGCTGCGCAAGGCGCGCAACCGATGCCAGCAGTGCCTTTCCGATTCCCCGGCAGCGAAACTGCGGTCGCACGAAAAGATCCTCCAGAAACAATCCCGGCCGTCCCTCCCACGTCGAGTAAAAACCGAAGAACAAGGCGTATCCGGCCGATTGATCATCCCACTCCGCGATCAACGCACGAAACTTGGGATGCGCGCCGAAGCCATCTCGTAGCAGGTCAGCTTCCGAGACTGCCACAAACTCCAGTTCCCGCTCGTATTCCGCCAGTTCGCGGATCAAGGTTCGCAGCAGAGGGACATCGCTCTCGGTTGCGGCACGGATAGTAAGCATTGGATAGGACAGCCATTCAACGGCTCATCAGAGTGTACTGACTGGCTACGAACACCCACGTCCCGTTCTGATGAATGCACGTATCAGTGAATCGGCCCGGCGCTGGTATGACTTGCCCTGGTCCACCCCGCTTACACGGTAGACTCCGGTCCCGAGCGCGGTGTCGCCGCAGACGTGTGCGTTCATTGACTCCGTGACCTGCGGTTCGGGCCTATGTCCGGCAGCTTTCACACTGGCCAGAAAATCAGCATCCGCGATTTACCGCCGTTGTAGACAATATAGAACAGGAGCAAACGCCGCGGGAAAATAGCAGTCTTCACGGTTGCAGCAGTGTTGCCTGGGCGGCAACGCAAACCCAGGTCTTGTTCTGGAAGATCCAGGTATCGATGAAGCGCCCAACGCCGGTGGTACTGATTATTGGCATGGACGCCTCTCCCGCGGTAGATCCCTGCGACGCCGTGGTCCCCAGCCTGCGCTGTCATCCCTTCCCTCGTCACCTGCTCGGGGTTTCCCCTGGAATTCTTCACAGTGGTCAGGTATTCCGCCTCGGCCATGACGCTGCCGGTATGCTCCACGTAAATCAGGATGTTGTCGAAAATTGCGTCTAAGCCTTCGTGTCCCCGCTCTCCACTGCTTGGGTCCATGCCCTTTCCAGAGCGAGGATCTTGGGCGCGGTGTCAGAATCGGGATGCCCTGCGCAGACCCCGAGCCCTTACCGGCACAAACTAACACTACGACGCATAATATCGCCCTCATGGAATCCTCGCTTAGTCCTGCAGAAAGCGGGCTAATCTGCGATGATGGTAAAAAAAACTAACGACTGGAGATGAAGAGGATCCAATGGCTCGCATCAGCTTGATCGCTCCTGAGACCGCAGCCCCCGAAGTGAAGGAAATCTACGAAAAGACTCTGCGTGGTAAGCCGGGCAACGCGCAGAAAGCGCTAGCGCACCGTCCCGAGATGCTCAAGACCTTTCTTAGCTTCTACGCCAGTGTGGGCCGCTCCCTCGACCGCAAACTGTACGAACTGATCTACATTCGGGTCTCGCTCATCAACGATTGCCGCTACTGCACGCAACATCATGTCGCATCGTCCAAGCGATTGGCACTTACGCCCGACGATTGGACCGTGTTGAGAACCGGCGATTATGCCCGGTACAGCGACAAAGAAGAAGCCGCGCTGAACTACGTGGAAAAGTTAACGCGCACCTCGCACGACATTACGGATGGCGATTTCGCTGCCTTGAAGAAACATTTCTCCGACCCCGAGATCGTGGACATTCACCTGCTAACGGGACTCGCCAACCTTACCAACCGTTTCACTGACCCGCTGGGCCTGGAACTGGAATTTCCGGAAGAGAAGATCTGAACCAGATATGACATTGAGTAATTGTGCAAGCGGGTAATATGGCCATTGACGGAGCCGCAGAGAATCGCTCGCTACTCGATTACCCGATTACTCAATCCTCAGAGAATTTCGCGCGCATCCCCCACACGTTTTGTCACCCGCTCCCGATCTAAGTATTCCAGCAACGGGATGGCATATTTCCGGCTGACCCCGGTCATTTCCTTGAATTGCGCCACGTCGATCTTTGCTGAGTTCGCGCGGTAGGCCGCCATCTGGCGCCGCAACTGCTCCAGCGCACCGCGATGAAAAACCAGTTCTTCCGAGATCTTGATGAGGGTTTTGTCCCGCAGCAGGAGCGTCACGATCTTCTGAGCCCTTACTTTGTCTACCTTCAACCCCGCCATCACCTCTCGCAGAGCCGGAACCTTCAAGCCGGCCGCCGCGAACGCGTCTTCAATGATCTTCTTAGACTCCGCTTCCTCATCCTTCATGGCCACGCCGCGCCCTGCTAGACGCACCGAGTCACCGGCAATTTCCATTTTCTTCTCTCGAACCAAGGCCGCTGCCACCGCCGCAAACACTTCTGCGGAGGCCTTGAGTTGCTCACGCAGCTCCTCTCGACCGATTCCGCCCACTAACGGATTCTTCTCGTGAAACTGCTCAAGCCTGCGTTGCAAGTGCAGTTTGAGATCTTCGATTGCTCGAGTTTCTGCAAACCGGTCCCCGATCCGAAGCACCTGCTGGTCACGTACTGGCGGAGACAACTTTGCTTCGATCACGTTTCTGTTCCAGCCCGTTTCCGCAGTGAGCCGCGACAAGGAAATCCCTTCGTGTTGCCGGCGTGCAATCCGCGCTCGCAGCATCAATGCCGGATCTTCACCAGCCATAGTCTCCAAGAAAGTGTCGCGTGCCGCCGCTCTCGGAATTGGCGCAGCGTCCAGCACTATCCCGCCTCCGATGGTCGTCACCGGTGAGAACTGCCGCATGATGAAGCGGTCTCCGGGCAACAGCAACGCCGCTGCAGGCAGGCGCAACTGCGCGAAACCTTCGTCGCCCGGCGCAATCTGCGTCGCGTTGTAGAGGACAACCTGAGCGACCGTCTCCATCGTGTGGGCGTGGAAGTGTAACCGTGCCCGGTCCTGCAATGGCCGGGGAGCTGAAGGCAGCAAACGCAACTTCACATCGATGCGCCGCGTAGACACAAACGCTGCCGGTGGTGCCAACGTCATGCCCCGCGATAGATCTTCCGTGGATGCTCCTGCAAGGTTCAGCGCTGTGCGCTCTCCAGCCACCGCCGCATCCGCCGGCTTGCCATATACCTGCACGCCGCGTACCCGCACGCGACGCCCGCTCGGGAAAGCCTCAAGTTCTTCTTCTTTGCCGATCGTTCCCCCCACCAGCGTGCCGGTTACGACAGTGCCAAAACCTTTCATGGTGAACACCCGGTCAATCGGCAAGCGGGCCAAAGCCTGAGCATCCCTGGCGGATGCCGCACCTACGGCATAAATTAGGGCCTGCTTCAGCTTATCCAGCCCCTCTCCAGTTAGCGAACTGACCGCGATGATGGAAGAGCTCGGACCACCGAGAAACGTTCCCCGTAGAAACTCCTCCACTTCGAGGCGCACTACGTCGAGTGTGTCACGATCGACTGCATCCGATTTGGTAAGCACCGTGATGCCGCGTTGCAATCCGAGCAGTTGCAAAATGTCGAGATGCTCGCGGGTCTGCGGCTTGATGGATTCATCCGCCGCGATCACCAGCAAGACCACGTCAATGCCGCCCACTCCCGCCAGCATGTTGCGAAGAAAGCGCTCGTGCCCCGGCACGTCCACAAAGCCCAGCCGCAGCATCTCTCCGCCGGGGCCGGGCAATTCCATGTGCGCGAATCCCAGATCAATGGTGATGCCGCGCCGCTTTTCCTCTTCCAGGCGGTCAGCGTCGATCCCGGTCAGTGCCTTCACGAGCGCGGTCTTGCCATGATCAATATGGCCGGCTGTGCCTACGATAACGGATCTCATTCGGATGAAATCATACTAGGCGGTCGCGCCGCTCGACTCCAGCGGTAACAACACGGTCACTGTCGGGCAAGATTTCGCCCACGGCCACCTTGCAAATTGCAGGCTGGCCCTGCCTGACGGGCTCGTCGCGAGTAGGTTCGCGGCGGTCGGTTTTACCGCTTGATTTCACGATCGCCTGCGCGCGGCTTGCCGTTGTAATACTCTCTATCCTCCTGAGCGCTGAAATGCGACAATGGATTTACCTGCCCATGACCACGTCCCCGACACTTGCATTTACCCCGGAGACCCTCCGGCAGCACGGCCTCACGCTCGATGAGTACGAAAAGATCAAGCAACTTCTCGGCGGACGCGAGCCAACGCTTACCGAGCTTGGCATCTTCAGCGTGATGTGGAGCGAGCACTGCTCCTACAAATCATCGCGCGTGCACCTGAAACGCTTGCCCACGCGCAGCCGCCGTGTGCTGCAGGGGCCCGGTGAGAACGCCGGCATTATCGACATCGGTGATGGCTGGGCCTGCGCTTTCAAGATCGAGTCGCATAATCATCCGTCATTCATCGAGCCTTTTCAGGGAGCGACCACAGGCGTGGGCGGGATCCTGCGCGATATTTTCACCATGGGCGCACGCCCGGTCGCAGTCATGGATTCATTGCGCTTCGGCCCCATCACCGCGGCGAAAGCCACTCCGAAGAGCGAACTCCACAAGAACCACTCGATCATGGAAGGAGTGGTCGGCGGCGTCGCTTCCTACGGCAACTGCTTTGGTGTGCCTAATCTTGGCGGAGAAATTAAATTTGAGCCTTGCTACTCGGGCAATCCGCTGGTAAATGCATTTGCCATGGGTCTGGTGCGGAAAGATCAGATCTTCTACGCGCGCGCCGCCGGCGAAGGTAATCCTGTGATGTACGTCGGCGCAAAGACTGGACGTGACGGCATTCATGGCGCCACCATGGCCAGCGAAGAATTCAGCGAAGGGTCGGAAGCAAAACGCCCGAACGTGCAGGTCGGCGATCCGTTCCTCGAAAAGCTCCTGCTGGAAGCCTGCCTCGAGGCCATGCAGACCGGAGCCATCGTCGGGATCCAAGACATGGGAGCGGCGGGACTCACCTGTTCCACCTGCGAAATGGGCGGGCGTGGCCACGTAGGCATCGAAGTCGAACTCGACCGCGTGCCGCAGCGCGAAACCGGGATGACTCCGTACGAGATTATGCTGAGCGAATCGCAGGAGCGCATGCTTCTGGTGGCGCAGAAGGGACGCGAACAGGAAGTCTTCCGCGTCTTCGAAAAGTGGGGACTGGATGCGGTGGAAGTGGGTCGCGTCACCACCGATGATAAGTTGCGCGTGCTTGAACATGGCAAGGTTGTCGCCGAGATTCCAAATCAGGCGCTAACCGACGACGCGCCGGTGTACACGCGCCCGCTGGCGCGCTGGGAGCCGCCGGTTTCCCGCGAAATGCCGCAGCACATCAGGCTGAATCAGACCGGCGACCTTACGGACAGCCTGAAGCGTCTTCTGGCCAGCCCGAACATTTGCAGCAAGCGCTGGGTATGGCAGCAGTATGACCACATGGTGCAGACCAATACGGTCGAGGCACCAGGAGCGGGCGATGCCGGAGTGATTCGCATCAAGGGATCACAGCGGGGGCTATCGATGGCGTTGGATGGAAACGGCCGCTGGTGCTATCTCGACCCGCGCTTGGGCGCGATGCATGCAGTGGCCGAAGCGGCACGAAAGGTGGCGTGTTCGGGCGCGACTCCCGTGGGCGCAACCAATTGTCTGAACTTCGGCAACCCGGAAAAGCCGCCCATCATGTGGCAGTTTTCCCAAACCGTCGACGGCATCACCAAGGCGTGCGAAGAGCTCGATGTTCCCATCACCGGGGGCAACGTCAGTTTTTACAACGAGACTCTCGGCGAAGGCATTTATCCTACGCCCGTACTCGGAGTTGTAGGAATTCTCGAAGATGTGCACAAGGCTGCAAAGATGCCGTTCGCCGCAAGCGGAAAAGCCATCATTCTGTTGCGCGCCGCTGCAGCTGGGGATCTGGCAGACGTTGAATCTGAATTCGGATCTTCCGAATACGCCAAACAGATTCTGGGGGCCCTTTGGGGATATCCCCCGGAGCTCGAGTTGGAGAGGGAAGCGGCGCTGCAACACGCCGTCATCGAATTGCTTCAGCAACGCTTGGTCGACTCGGTACATGATTGCTCGGATGGTGGCTTGGCGGTAGCATTAGCAGAAAAGGCGCTCCCGAACGGTGTTGGTGCGCGAGTGAATTTTGCCTCGGACGGCCTTCCGGCAGAATTTGCGCTGTTCGGTGAAGACGCGAGCCGCATCGTGCTTTCCTGCGACCCGGATAAGGTCGAGCGAATCCAACTGTTGGCGGGGGAACACGGCGTCTCAGCGGACGTTTTGGGCGAGACAATTTCTGAACAGCTGGAAATCAGTTTGGATGGCAGGGTGGTGGTGTCGGCGGCGGTTTCCGAGTTGAGCGAGGCTTACGAGGAGGCCCTGGAGGCCGCACTCCGGGCTGAACCAGAGACCGTTGCGGCGGATGCAAGTCATGGTTGATTTTGATTGTTGAGTGACAAATCGTAAGTCGCAGAGTTCGCCGAGAAATGCCGCAGAGGACGCGGGAGGGGGGGGTTGGCTGCGTGCTGACTGCTGAGTGCCGAATGCTAAGAACTGACAAATTTCATGACGAATGCGGCGTGGTGGCAATCTTCGCTCACCCAGAGGCGGAGAAGCTCGCCTACCTCGGACTACATGCTCTTCAGCATCGCGGGCAGGAGTCGGCCGGCATTGTGACCTCCGATGGACTGAATTTGAAGCCGCACAAAGCCATGGGACTGGTCGCCGACATCTTTACCGAAGATGTGCTGGCGAAGATGCGGGGCAGGTTGGCGATCGGGCACACCAGGTATTCGACCGCCGGCGATTCGGCGCTGCTTAACGCTCAGCCCATTCTTGTGCAGTCGAATAAAGGTGCCATGGCAGTCGCGCACAATGGCAACCTGACAAACGCGGCGGACGTGCGTCAGCGGCTCGAACGCCAGGGCTCGATTTTTCAGACCAACAGCGATACCGAAGTCATTGTTCACCTGATTGCGATGTCCAAAGAGCACACGCTGCCGGGAGCCATGGCAGACGCTTTGCGGCGTGTGGAGGGGGCATTCTCGCTGGTCATGATGAGTCCAGACCGCATCTTCGCAGCGCGCGATCCACGTGCCTTTCGCCCTCTGGCTATGGGACGTATTCCTGCGCTCGAAGGACAGAAGCGGGACACGATTGTCTTCGCCTCCGAAACCTGCGCTTTCGATCTGATCGGCGCCACTTACGAGCGCGACGTTAAGCCCGGTGAATTGGTTGTGGTTGGGCCTGAAGGAATCACGTCGCGCGTGTATGCGGCGGAGGCGCCGCAGTCGAGTTGCATCTTCGAACACGTATACTTCTCCCGTCCTGACAGCATGGTGTTTGGCCGCCCGGTGCAGACCAGCCGGGAGGAATTGGGGCGTCAATTAGCGCGGGAAGCCCCGGTCGAGGCGGACATTGTAGTTCCCGTGCCCGACTCGGGCGTCACTGCAGCCGTGGGCTATGCCGCCGAGAGCGGCATTCCATTCCGTTTCGGGCTGATCCGGAACCATTATGTAGGACGTACCTTCATCGAACCGAGCCAGAGTGTGCGCGATTTTGGAGTGAAGTTGAAACTAAACCCGGTGCGGGCGCTACTCGAAGGCAAACGCGTGGTGCTGATTGATGACTCCATCGTGCGCGGCACCACCAGCCGCAAAATCGTGCGCATGATCCGCAGCGCGGGCGCGAAGGAAGTGCACATGCGGATTTCCTGTCCGCCCACGATCTCTCCCTGCTTCTACGGTGTGGATACCCCTTCCAAGAACCAGCTCATCGCTGCCAACAAGTCGGTGGAGGAAATCCGGGAATACATCGGCGCCGACTCACTTTCGTATCTCTCTCTTGAAGGACTCAAGAAAGCATGCGGTGAGGGCGAAAAGACTTCCTACTGCTCGGCTTGCTACACCGGAAGCTATCCGACCACCATCGTGGATGTGGAAGAGATTCTGCCGGCTAGCGCTGCCAGGCGCTGAGGATAGGCCGAAAAGAAGTCATCTTGGAGCGCTGTTTTCAGAACTCTTCAGTTGGGATTGGGAGGGCTGCTCCCGTCACTGGGACGGTGCATCTCGTCCATGAGTTTCGCCAACAATTTCTCTCGCTGCTCAGTGCTCAACTCGCGTTGTAATTCTTCCAGGGCCAAAGCGACGATGTGGTAATGATGGGCACCTGCGTACTTGGGATCTGAAGTAATGTTGAGCCAAAGGCGATGCATCAGTTCAACATCCTGAGGTCGCAATCGAGGGGTATGCGGCCCGAGGGCGTATTCGCGAACGCTGCCGTCAGGAGCATAAACGTCCAAGATGAGGCGGGGGCGGGGTTCAGGCAGACGCTCCCAGGCATCGCCGGTAAGCTTGGCCTGTTCGTCAGCACTGAGCTTGTTGGAGAGACCGCAGACGATCCGGCTGGACCCCAGCCTCTGCGCCGTCACTATAATAGCTTCGAACACATCGGTGGCAGGCACGACGAGAAGATGAATAGGCTTGCCTTCTTTTTCCGCCACGGCCACTGCCGCCGTGAACAATTCCTGCTCGTAGTGATCAAAGACCTGGCTCGCTTCAAAAACTGCGCTGCCGCTAAAACTGTGCTCGCGATGGTAGAGGCGGGCACTCATTACGACCACATCCTGGCGGTTTGTGTCGGTGTGGGCCAGCATCTGCCGGAGATAGTAAAGATTGCGCGGGTCGCGTATCGCGGCCAGAATGTTACCCGGCCGCACGCCCATGGCGCCGCTACCCAATTCTTGGTTGCCATAAACCCGGAACTGGTCGAGCTGCTCCGTCTTGCCGTGACGTTCGCGGGCGGTGTGCCGCTCAGAATACGTAAAGAGGACGAAAAGGACAGCGCTGAAGCCGACGCCGGAGATGGTGGCTTCGTACTTGGTGAATAGGTTTACGACTGCGGTGGTGAAAAGAATCAGGAAAATAACAATCACACCGAGCGGGATTTCCTTGCCGGCAATGCGCAGGTTCCCGGGGACCTTCCACTGCCGATGCTCGGGTTCGGTATACCGCAGCACCAGCACCGCCAGAGCATTCAAGGTGAAACTCCAGATCACGCCGAAGGCATATAGTCCGGCCAATACGAAAACGTTTCCCTTGCTCAAAGTGATGGTTGCGAGCTGCAACAAGACGATCAAGTTGATCAGGCGATAGCTGGTGCCGAAGCGATGATGCGGGCGCTGAAACCACGCGGTCAAAACGCCATCTTCGGCCAGCCGATTGAGCACGCCATTCGCCCCCACGATCGAGGTGTTTTGCGCTCCCGCCAGGATCAGCACTCCGACCAGCACGACAAAACCGTGGAAGATTATCCTGGCCCACAAAGGCCCCCACAAGTACATCGCGATGCCGCCGATCAGATTGGCGAAGAAATTCGGCCTCACGCTGTCGGGAATGATCATCGCCGCGAAGAACGAAACCAGCCCCGTAAACAGCAGGCTGTAGATGAAAATAACCATTCCGGTCTTCTGCAGGTTTTTCAGCTTGGGGTGTTCGATCTCGCGGTTCACCTGCGCCAGGGTCTCTTCGCCGCTCATTGCCAGCACGGAGTGGCCGAAGCCGACGAAGAGAATCACCAATGTGAGCTGGCTGATCCCAGTCCCATAGAGCCAGCCCAGCGACTCCTTGGTGAGTGCCACCACTCCTGGGTGCAGGGGATTCGGAGGCAGCTGTATCACCGGCGCACGGAGGATGGTAATCGTGCACCACAGAATCAGAATCACCACCATCACCGTGGTGACGGCCATGATTTGCAAGGCCTTGCTGCTGGATTCGTGAATACCCTGCGTATTCTTCCACCAGAAATAGGCCACTACCACGATGGCTAATCCGGCGGCAAAGTGGTTGTCGGAAAAGTCCAGCGGACGATGCAGCTGTATCCCGATGTCCTTGATGAACCCCGCCAGGTATTGCCCGGCGGAAACCGCGCTGATAGGCCCGGTTAGGACATAGTCGAAAAGCAGGGCCGAGACGGAAAATTTGGCGAGGCCGCCGCCCATCGCCTCCTTGACAACGCGATAGACGCCGCCGCGCACGAACATGGCGCTCGACTCGATATAAAGCGCGCGCACCGCATAGCTGAACAGCATCACCGCGAGGATGAACCAGGGCGCGCTCTTGCCAATTACTTTCTCAGCGTCGCCGCCAGCGTAATAAGCTGACGAGGCTAGATCGGAGAGCACGATCGCGGCCGCGCGCCAGAACGAAATGAAGGTCAACATCACCGTGGTAGCGACGAAGACCCTTACGGCCGGTTTGGAACTGTCTACGGATATTGCCATGCCGGGTATGGATGTCCGAACTGCGGATATGCGCTGCAGCTAGTATGACAAATCTATTGAAGATATCACAGGGCGAGGCGGTCGACGGGCCTTCCGCTGACTCACTAACGCCAAACTCTCTTCGGAGCGAGGTAGGTGTGGGTGATTCGGTCGTGCCAGCAGAGGGAGTCTTCGTCGAGAAAAACCCAGGCGTAGCCCATACCGAGAGATGCGGTAGAGAGAAAAGATGCCAATACGCGCCAGCGCCGGATGCGTCGGGTGGTGGTCTTGCCGTCGAAATTGGTGAGCTCGAGGCGCGCAAGCCGGAGCCCGGGCGTGCTAGCCGAGTAGACGATAAGAAGGTATTGGTAGACCGCCCAGAGCAGACAGGGCACTCCTGCGGCAAGTTCCACAAGCTGAAGCACAGGAGGGCGGACAGCAGAGACCTTCGAGAAGATGAGGCCGCACAGGGCAGAAGCCGCGGCGATCACTATTCCGTCAATCATGGCGGCAAAGATGCGCCTCCCGAGGGGAGCACTTTGCAGCGGGATGTCGATTCCCGGGCGTTTTTCAGCTTCTTTACGCTCGGGCGCTTCAATGGTGATTCCACCGAGCGCGGGGAGCGGCGGCGCAATTGCTGGGGCATCCAGGATGCGCGGGCGATCCGTGACCGGCTCGGCGAGTTCATCCAGCGGAACTGGAGGCACGGCACACGAGCGCGGGAACTCGATGATCTTTCCGCTGGCAGAATGGCCGGACGAGGGGCCGGGAACCCTTGGGCTGGCAGGCGACGAAGCTGCTGCCTCCCCTTGTTGCCGAAGGATTCTCCCCATGTCTGGCGGACTTGGCAGATCCTCGTCGAGAGCGACCGCCTGGCAGGAAACGGATGGCAAAACAGAGTCATGGGGAGCATAATCAAGCGGCCCAAGGCTCGCCGGGCGCGAGGAAGGCTCCTCGAACCGCAGCTGCAATGAGGGATATCGCGGCGCCCGCGGCTTACGGCGCTCACGGTAGCGATCGAGTCGCGCCGCCAACTCCTCGCGCCATGCCGACGGATCTCCCTCCGTCTGGCGATCTCCGTCGTTTGACGAGCCAGCCACTTCTGCACAATTTCGATTTCCCTCATCCCTGCCCGGCTGGGGAACTTCCTTTGCGGCATCCGCAGTTGGCGAAGTCGGAGTCTCTTCTTCCCTACGGGACAAGAACTGCTGCTCGGTCTTATCTGGCGGTTCAGGGGTGATGTGGCGAGCCCGGGGCGCAGGGCTATTCACCTAAGCCTCCGGAGGCGGGATGTGACGCCGTTCCTCGAGAATGGGATAGATCTCGTCCCAAAGCGTCGATCCATCTCGAAA
The DNA here is from genome assembly GCA_003225005.1 of Acidobacteriota bacterium. Lineage (GTDB taxonomy): Bacteria > Acidobacteriota > Terriglobia > Terriglobales > Acidobacteriaceae > Sulfotelmatobacter. Next base: position 57,420 of record QIAN01000369.1, read on the forward strand.
CACAACCGCGGCCTCGGCTGCATAACCGAGAAGCCATGCGCCAAGTCCGGTGAGAACCGCCAGGAGTCAGAATGAACCAACTCAGCGCGGAGACCATGGCAGGATTTTAAAGTCCGTACCCTCAACAATCGTCCACAACAGCTTCCTTATGACGGCAACATTCCCTTGTCACCTGATTCCGCCTCTCGGGTTAGTGACCACACGGTTGCTGCCGCCGCTCGGCGCTTCTGCATCTATTCTTGGTGCTTGCCCCTGCTAACATAGTTCCCATGGTACGCGCGGAGAAGAAGCTTCACGAGAAGAGTTCCTTGCTAGGGACCAACTTGAGCACTCTGGGGCGAACTTTAGTTGCCTACTCCGGGGGGGTGGATTCCGCTTACCTCGCATGGGCAACTCACGAGGCTGTCGGAAGCAACATGCTGGCGGTCATTGCCGACTCGCCGAGCTTGGCTCGCACCCAACTGGCCGACGGAAGTGCCTTTGCCAAAGAGCAAGGCATCCCTCTCGAGGTGATCTCGACATCTGAACTGGATCGCCCTGAATATGCGCGCAACGATGCGCAGCGCTGCTTTCACTGCAAAGATGAACTTTTCATGGCCATGGAAGAACTTCGAGTGGCGCGTGGCTTCGACACCATCGCCTATGGCGTGAACCGCGACGATCAAGGTGACTTCCGCCCTGGCCAGAAGGCGGCCGCCCTGCATCATGTGGCCGCGCCACTACTCGAAGCTGGGCTCACGAAACCAGAGATTCGCGAGCTGGCGCGGCAGGCTGGCCTGCGCATCTGGGACAAGCCGGCATCGGCCTGTCTCTCTTCTCGCATTGAATACGGCCGTCCCGTTACCCGCGAGGCGTTAACCGTGGTGGAAAAGGGTGAAGACGCCATCCGCGCTCTTGGTTTCCGGCAATTTCGCGTGCGGCATCATGGCGAGATGGTTCGGATCGAGATCGCCCGCGATGAACTGCCTCGCGCTCTCAACCCGGCGATGACGGATGAGTTCACCCGCGTCTTCAAAGCGCTGGGATTTAAGTTTGTGACATTGGACTTGGAAGGGTTCCGATCGGGCTCGATGAACTCTCTGCTGCCCGCAGAACAGATCTCCCGTCGCGCGGGTTAAAGACAGGCGCGCCAAGCACGGCACGAGTCTCGCGCCGCCTGCTCCAACCGCACCGCCGCCCGCCTCTGTCGACCCGTTGCTGTGAGATAATCAACGTTTAATCTAGCCATGTTTAGGCGGTTCTTGGTGATCCTAATTCGACGTTCTTTCCTCGTACTCCTTCTGATTTGCATGGGCTGCGTAGCCCAATCCAGTTCTCCCGATCTCGAAAGGAAGATCGAACGACAAGTTCGCTCCGTTTACAGCATCCCTCCTGAGATACACATTTTGGTTTCAGCCCCCGCGCCCAGCAGCGAGTGGCCAGGGTACGATTCTGTCTCCGTGACGATTGGTAACGATGACGGAAAGAAGCAGGATTTGCAGTTCCTGGTCTCCAAGGACCGCACCTCGATGATGCGCCTGGTAAAGTTTGACCTGACGAAGGATCCTTACAACGAATTGATGAAGAAAATTGACGTCACCGGGCGGCCAACTCGAGGCGCCAAGGCATCGAAAGTACTCGCCGTGAATTTCGACGATTTTGAGTGTCCCTACTGCTCGCGCATGCACCAGACGTTGTTTCCAGAAATCTTCAAGGAATATGGCGATCGGGTCACTTTCATTTACAAGGATTATCCTCTGGCGGAGATTCACCCCTGGGCAATTCATGCCGCCGTCGATGCTAACTGTTTGGGCGCGCAGAACTCCGACGCCTATTGGGATTTCGCAGATTACATTCATGCCAACCAACGCGAAGTGAGCAATGAAAAAACTCCCGACGCAAGGTTTGCCGCACTCGACCGGCTGACTATGCTGCAAGGGCAAAAGCATAATCTTGATACCGTGAAATTGCAGTCTTGCGTGAAGGCGCAGGACGAAGGCGCGGTCAAGGCTTCCATGAAGCAAGGTGACGCGATTGGGGTCAGTGCCACGCCCACGCTGTTCATTAACGGCGAGAAGATCGACGGCGCCGTACCCATCAGCGAAGTCCGCGCTGCATTGGATCGCGCGCTGAGGGACAACGGGCTGCCCGTTCCAGTTCACGCGGCAACGGCCTCGGCGCCAGTTTCCAAGTGATTTCTGTGGATTGCGTTAGGCGTTCATCGTGTGAGGTGACAACCTGCGGTCGCCACGTAGTGCTAAAAGAATCAGTGTGGGAGAATCTCTTTGAAAAGAAACTCGCACTCTGTCCACGCCCTGGCGGCGTTGACGGCTGCCCTTCTGCTGGCGGCCCTGGCCGGCTGCAAGTCACAAGTGGGTGGCGACGTGATGGCCAGCGTGGACGGCCGGAAAATCTATGCTTCTGACGTGCAGAAGTATTTCGAGAACCAAACCTCATCTGCCGAGAATGCACCCACGGGAGAACAATCCACCACGCTCCGCCTCAATATTCTGCATGAACTGATCGACGACGAAATCCTTATGCGGCGTGCTGAGAAGCTTGGCCTGCTGGCCACGGATGAGGAAGTGGACCGCAAGTACGGTGAGATCAGATCTCCATACACGCAGGAGGAGTTCGACAAGCGATTGAAAGAAAAGAAGCTCACCGCGTCCGACTTCAAGCACGACTTGCGCCGTTCGCTGACGGTCGAAAAGGTGATCAACAAGGAAGTCACCTCTAAAATCAACGTGAGCGACCAGGACATCACCGACTACTACAACGCGCACAAGGCAGAGTTCAACCTGATTGAGCCGCAGTATCATTTGGCGCAAATCTTCGTGACGCCAACGCCTAATCCGCAGGCTCACAATCAGAACAACAAGGCGCAGAACGAACCCGATGCACGCAAGAAAATCCAGATGATCGCCAACCACCTCGAGAGTGGTGAAGACTTCGCTACGCTGGCCATGAACTACTCCGAGGACGCCGAAACCTCCGGCAACGGCGGCGACTTGGGGTTCACTCCAGAATCGTCTTTGCGGAATACGGATCCCTCCACTCGCGACATCGTGATGAAACTGAAGCCCGGGCAGTACAGCTCAGTCATTGCGGTAGTGAATCCTGCAAGCAAGCAACTGATGGGCTTTCGGATCGTCAAGTTGTTGGCCAAGGAGCCCGCCGGACAGCGCCAATTAGCCGATCCGAGGGTGCAGCAAGCTGTCCGCTCACAGCTACGCGACCGCCGCGAGCAATTACTCAAAGCCGCCTACTACGAGATCTTGCGAAACTCCGCCAGAGTCGAAAACTATTACGCCAAGAAAGTGCTGGACGGCAATGGAATGGTGAAATAACAAGCCCCGTCAATGCTGAGGGTGGAGTGCTGCGGCTCATGACTCGGGAACCGCAGGGAGTTTCGGCGGGAATGAGCTGGCTTTATTCAACGATTGCCAGCACGTCTCCGGCATTTACCGCCGCCCCCTCATTGACCAGAATCTTCTGGACCGTCCCTTTCTTCGGCGACTTAATCTCGTTTTGCATCTTCATTGCCTCAACCACAACCACGCCAGCGCCCGCGTCCACTTCAGATCCCTCGCGGATCAGCACGCGCACAATCTTCCCGGACATAGGAGCCGTTAACTTCCTCGGTCCGTGGTCGTCTGCGGCGCGGGTGCGTACCCGCAGTGAGCGAGGATCGCGGACTTCAGCCGCATAGCACTCGCCGCGGAACCAGACCTGGACGTGGTCGGCCTTACGCTCGCACTTGACCTCGTAGATCTCGTGGCCAACCCGAAGCGATAACACACCGGGCCGCACGGGGATCGCGTCAACATCGACCTCGAGTCCGTCAAGATGGCATGACCATCGCGAGGCATCGCGGCCAAGTTCGAGCTGGTAATGGTTGCCGCCGATACTGACGTCGTATTTCATGAAAATAACGGCAGGTGGTTAGTAGCTGGTGGTGCCTAGCATTCAACTGCATAGCAATCCGCAATCAGAACGTTCGCGCAAAAGCGATTCGCTGCTTCCGCTATGAGTGACTGCCAATATTTGTTCTTAGGGCTTCGATGCGGCCTGCGCCTTTCCAACCGGACGCGGCTTTGCCGGAATTGTTTTTCGAGCCACTGGCTGCATTTGCCGGATCGCTTGCGGACACGGTTGCTCCCATTGCGACAAACATTCCTGCGGCGATGACCGCTGCCTCGGACAGTTTTGTACCCGCTTGCCCGCTGTTCTGCTTCTTCAGCATTCTGTCGAGGAATCCAGTATCCACTTTGCCCGCGCGAAAATCCGGATGATGCAGGATGCGGCGGAACAGGGAGATATTGTTCTTGATTCCGCCCACGAAATACTCGCCTAAAGCGCGCCTCAGTCGCCCGATTGCCTGGACCCGATCGGAGCCATAGCCAATCAGCTTGGCTAGCAGCGGATCGTAGTCCATCGGCACGTTCCAGCCTTCATACACGCCGCTATCAAGCCGGATTCCGGGGCCCGAGGGTTCCATGAGCAGGTTGATCATCCCCGGGCTGGGAAAATAATTGTTGTCGGGATCTTCCGCATAGATGCGGCACTCGATGGCATGCCCGCGAATCTGAACATCGTTCTGGACAAAAGGCAGCTTTTCACCCGCCGCAATGCGGATCTGCAAGTGGACGAGATCAATTCCAGTAACCAACTCCGTCACCGGGTGTTCCACTTGCAAGCGCGTGTTCATTTCCAGGAAAAAGAAGTTCTCTTGCTCGTCCATGAGGAATTCGACTGTGCCTGCATTGCTATAGCCTGCGGCTTTAGCGACGCGAACGGCAGCGTCACCCATTTTTCGGCGTATTTCTGAATCTACGATTGGTGCGGGAGATTCCTCCAGCACTTTCTGATGGCGGCGCTGGATGGAGCACTCGCGCTCGCCGAGGTAGATCGCGTTTCCGTGTTCGTCGGCGACCACCTGCATCTCGATGTGCCGTGGATTGATGATCGCCTTCTCCATGTAGACTTCGGCATCGCCGAAAGCACGCTCCGCCTCGCTGCGAGCCGACTCCAGCGCCGAGGTGAGTTCTTTCGGAGTGCGCACCAAACGCATGCCTTTGCCGCCGCCGCCGGCCGCGGCCTTTAACATCACCGGATAGCCGACCCTGGCCGCCATCTGTTCTGCTTGCTCGAACGATTCAAGTCCGCTTGCTGCGCCCGGAACCAGTGGAATGCCTGCCCTTTCCATTGCCTGCCGGGCGCGGGTCTTCGATCCCATCATTTCCATGGCCGCGGCGGAAGGACCGATGAACTTTACACCGGCATGGACGCAGGCCTGGGCGAATCTCGCGTTCTCTGAGAGGAAACCGTAACCGGGATGAATGGCATCGACTCCTGAGCGCTTCGCAGCATCGAGAATCTTGGGGACGTTCAGATACGATTCGGAAGCTGTCGCGGCACCGATCGGACATGCTTCGTCGGCGTGCCGCACGTGAAGTGCAGCACGATCCACTTCGGAGTAGACTGCGACCGCGGCAATGCCCATCTCATGGCAGGCTCGGATGACGCGCACCGCAATCTCGCCACGGTTAGCGATGAGAATTTTCTTGAACATGCCTTAGATGAGCGGAAAGCTCGAGTGCGTTACCGCGGCAGTCATGCTTTCGATTCTACCGGAGCCGCGAGCTTGCGGGTACGATCCTTAGCTTGCGACAGCAGAAATACCGCCAGGATCACTAACTCCGGCTCAATCGGATGCCGGTAGCGGGCGTGGGGATAGACGACATAGTAAACCGCGGGATAGGTTACGATGAGTCCCGCGAAAAGCCAAGCCCCGCACCGCTTTTGACGCAGAGCGAGAATCAATCCCCAGATTGCGAGCACCGACGACGCCAGGAACAGCGAACTGCGAAAGTCCCAGAAAGCAGTGCTGTCAGTCGGCTTGGGCACACCGTTCCAGTAATAGAAAACGCGCTTCAGGCTGATTACCAAGAAGCGTCGGGGATGAGCGCGGACCCAATCAAACGCCGATCTCTTGCAGTCAGCCGCGTAGGCGAGCTCTCCCCTGCGCTGGAATTTTTCGAATTCCAGCTTGTTCAGATTCGGCTGCAAATAGACTCTCGACATTCCGTCGGCGCCGTCTCCGTTGCCGAGGCGAAACTGAAGTCCGAAGTCGTCCCGCAGAAATACGAAACGGCCGAAGACCTCATAATTCCTCACCAGCCACGGCGTCACTACCAGAAAAAATATGGCGGACGAGACGGCAATGCCGGACAACGATGACAGGCCCCGACGGTGTCTTTGGCGCCATATCCACAAGCCGCAGAACGGCAGGAAGGCCAGCGTCGTGGGATTCGCCAGGGCTCCTACGCCCGAGAGCAGGCCGAAGATCAGCCAGTTGCGCCACTCGCGCGACTGTTCCAGCTCCAGCGAGACCAGCAAGACGAGCGACAGGATCAGGGGGGTAAACGTTGTGTCCCAAATCCAGTGAACTGACCAGTACCAAATGTATGGAAGGAAGGCCCACGTCCGTGCCGACCACTGTGCAACGCGCTCGCCGAAAGTTTGGCTGGCAATCAGATAAATCGGAATGCTGGTCAATGCCGATAGCAGGCTGTTGATGGTCAGCAACGCCCAGGCGGACGCGTAAGTGTAAACCCCAAACACCTTGAAGACCGCAGCCATCAAATAGGGGTACAGTGGCGGTTCCCAGGCGGTGGGGCCGGTGCTGTCTCCGTAGGGACTGCCGTAGCCGTGTCCTTGGGCGATGGAGCGGGCGATGCGGCCCATCTCCCATCCAAAACCGAAGTGATCGTCGGGAGTGCGGGTGCGGTATTGGCGGAAGACTCCGATGCTCGCCACTTGAAGAGCAAACGACAGCAGCACGAGCCACAACACAGACTTGGGGATGGGGGCGCGCGAGGATCTCTCCATCGGAGGGAAGTTTATCAGCTTCCTGCATCAGCGATGGCTCAGCACTTAGGAGCCAGTGGTCAGTGGATAGCAAAAAAGCTCGGCGCGACTGTTTGCTGGGCACGGACCCTGAACACTGTTTGGCGCAGGCTGTGAATCTCCACCTAAAATAATTCTGTCGAGAGAAAATTCTCAGGCAAAATCTTGAGGCGCAATCACTTGCGGGCAAAATATAGAGAACATGGGAGTTAAGCCTGTCGTGGTTCCGCGCTGGCTGCACCGCCTCCGCCTTGACTTTCTGGTGAGACCTTTCGCCGGCAGCGCAAAGGTCAGATGTCACACCAGGCTGTTGATTTTTTTGCAGGATGATACCCGCTGCGGTCGCACATCAAAGATCAAAACGCCCTATCTCTCCCCAGAACGGAGAGACAACGGTGGGGCGCCCCCTAAGGGTGAATGGCGAAGGCGCCCGTCACGGATTTAGGCGGATCGACTCGTTACCAGCGGCGGCACTATCTGCTTGCCAAGCTGAACGGCCAGGGTTGTGGTATGGCCAACAGCATGGGCAGCGCTCCCACGAGCGCCGTGTTTTTCAGGAAGTCGATCATGTCGGCCTGCTTCATCTGCGGGTCGGACACCGCCCAGACTTTGTGCATGAGGAAGGTGGTGCCGAGCATGAATCAGTGTTGAAAGTCGTTTCCCATCGTATCCCGGTTCAGTAAGTCAACACCCCAATGTGGAATTCTGCTGCGGAATCCAGCTCTGACCAAACTGGACTTGCCGGGGTCAGCGCTTGCGCTCCTTTTCTGCCAGGCGCGCTTTCACCATCTTCTTCACAAGAGCTGCTGGCAGAGGCTTGTCCTGAGGGAAGCGGATCGTGCCTTTGGATGTCTCGAAGCCCTTCAGTTCATTCTTGAACGTTTTGATCACGGCCATACTCGTCGGAAACAAACTGCAATGCTTTGAAAATGCGGCGTATCCGAGGAACGGTCCTTTGTATTTGAACATCGGAATGCCGTAGCTGATGGCCTCGGTTGCCTCCTCTGGCACGACGGACCGAATCGCTGCACGAACTTTGTTCAATGTGCCGCGAGCGGGTTGGGGAACACGGGCGAGGTATTCGTCGACGCTCTTGGCAGTGGTCAGTGGTTTTTTGGAAGATGCTTTTTTCATAGATCCTCTTTCTTAAGATCAACAACACAAGTAGGCCCTCTCGCAATGGATGCGAGAAACGGGTGCCATCAAGAATAGCGTGGTCGTGAAAGGCTGACCCGGTCCTCGGCTCATTGCGGTTACGGCGCAGTCACTCCCAGGTGGGCACCGACGAGCACTACTTTTTCTGGATGGACCGCTCCCTCAATTTCTCCGACAATGTTCTCCGATGGCACAAGGTCCAGCAGAAAAACTATTTTCCACGTCGATGTCGATGCTCACCGCGCGGTTCTGCAGCAATAGCCGCTCGATCAGCCTCTGATGTTCAACCGGAAGATCGACAGACGGGATCAGGCTGGTGTCAATGGTCTCGGGCAGCGCTACTGCCACCGGTTCCGAGTGAACGATCCCGTCGCCGGGCCGTGTATCGTGTCGAAGTACCACGACGGCGTGCGCCGCGGTGGCCGCTTGCAGCAGCGGCAACAGCTTCGAGTAGGCGCGCATCGGCTGGTCAGCATCGGAACCCATGAGTAGTGCTTTGCCGCTCCAGCTTGAAGCCTGCGACTGAACCAGTGAATCAAGGTGCTCCGCCACATCATTCGCACGCAAAAGTACCACTTGCACTGGCCCACTGTGCGCCGGCGTCGATCCAGTCCAACCGTATGCCGCAATCGGAATAGGTATCCGGAAGGGTGTGACCAGCCAAGCCACCGCGGGTCCACGCAGCCAACCTCGCGGCAATGTCCAGCCCTCGGTGTGCACCTGTTGCAGACCAGCCTTGCGCATGTATTCGACCACCTGGCGCTCCGCCGCTTGCGCAGCGACACTGCCGGTGAGACGGGGACCGATTTCATCACAGAGCTGCTCCAACTCAAGCGTGGGATCGGTTTGCTCCGCGGCGCGGTGAACCCGATCCACACGGAGCGCCATGGGCGATATAGGAGCAGACGCAGGGGCCGCTTGACCCAAGGCACAGCCAGAGATCAAGAGTCCTTACACACAGGAGTTTGGCGAGCGGTCTCATGCTCAACAGCCTACATACCGATGCAGCCTCACATCCAGTACGCAGCCTCAATAGCACTGCCCGAGTCACGGCAACCCGGAGGCAATTTAACGCTTATGGGCGAGATCCCCCCGCTGGCAAAGCAAAATTGACGGAAGCCGAGATCAAGGGCTGAGTCTGGGGCGGGAGCTGAGAGTCGGCAGATTTTGTGCCCGGGAACCGCCGATGTCAAGGGCGATTCGAGATGGGGAGCACGGTCAACGTCACAAGCGGCGGACAGGAGTGTCCGCCCCACAGGGACAGCGGTATCGACGGGGCATTCCAGCCCTTGTCTACCACAATTGTGCAAACAATTGCCGAGTTTGCTGATGCGTATACGGTGAGGATTTTGGGGGACGCGCCGCTGTGAGCCGTGCCGAGGGTAATGCCGCGAAATGCTAGATTTAGCCGCTTTCGCCGGCTCCGCCGGAGGGACAAGGTCGAGTCTTTGGTCCCGGGATTGCCTCTAACCCATGTGGATTTCGCTCCAGCGAAAACCGGGGAGCTGGAAACTATGAAACTCACTTTTGTCCTGCTATGCCTGCTTTGCGCCTCCGCAGCGTTCGGCCAGGCCGTTTTGGCGCAGCCCAGCTACGCCCAACCACTTGTGATGGCCGACCATCCACAACATGCATCGCAGCATGAGTTGGCTCAGCCACAAGATCTGTTTGAGCACTCTGGCTACACCTATGCCAAGGGCGAGCTTCCGCTCTCTGATTTCGTGCATCCTTCGGAGCCGGAGCCGCTGGGCGATATGGCGCGTGCTTACAGAAAAGAGCACGCTTCGGTTAAGAAGGCTGAGTTCGTGTTTGAAAAATACGTGGCCAAGAACTAAGCGGAACCGTAGCGAACAACTGGGCGATGCGCTCGAGATCCCTCTCTCCTTCTGAAAAACGGCTGCGCTCGGGATGATGCAGTTACGGAATTAGGTTCAGAATCCAAACTGCAATTCACCCCCTTCGATTCCATTCCTGTATGCATGAGCGAGTCTGCCGCCCTACTTCGGTGTTGCGGCAACATAGTATGATTTGCTGGTGAGATCTTCGAGCGGAGTTGCAGAATCTTCCCTTCTGAGGCGGCGGTGACCGCGGCTCCTGCGCAATTGGGTGCTGAGCGGCACGGCGTCCCGCCTGAGGGCAGGCACTCCACTGCTAGTTCTGTAACCTCGCTGCTTTCGGGGGAATTTTTGGCGGCGCTGGTGTTGACCGCCGGGTTTGTCGCCAGGCTTCTTACGGCTTGGCGCTACTTTCTTAATCCCGATGAAGCTCTTCACTATGTGCTGGCCGACCAGTCCTCGCTGACGCTGGCATGGAGAGCGGCTCTAACCAATGCTCACCCGCCGCTGCTCATTGTGGTCCTTTACTACGTGCGCTTTTTGGGGCATTCGGAGCTGCTGCTGCGCATGCCCTCGGTGTTGGCGGGAACCGCTTGCTGCTGGATTTTTTATGAATGGCTCAAGCTGGTGACTGACCGCACGACCGCCCTCGTCGGCTTGCTGCTTTTATCTTTCGCTCCGGCTCTCATCGCTTTGTCGTCGGAGGTTCGACAATATGCGCTTCTGCTGTTTTTTATGGTGAGCTGCCTGTCCGTCTCCGAAAGCGCGCTGCGGGAAAATTCTCCGGCTTTGATGATGTTGTTTTCGCTGTCGCTCTATGGAGCGCTTCTCTCCCACTACTCGTCGCTGATTTTCGCCTTCACGATGGGTCTTTACATGCTCGTTCGCCTTTACCCGTTTAAGAAATGGATGATGTTATTCGCTGTTTGGGCGGCGGGGCAGGTGGGGGCGTTGGCCCTGGTCTCTTATTTTCTGATCACTCATGTTTCGCGCCTGAAGAAAAGTGGGATGGCACAGGAAATCGCCGACACATGGCTGCGGAAATCTATTTTTCATCCTGGCACAAGGAGCGTGGCTGCCTTCGTCCCGCAGCAGACGATCCGGGTGTTCACTTATTTATTCAGCCACGGATTGATGGGAACATTGGTGCTGCTGGCGTTTCTGGCCGGGATGGCGTTACTGCTGTGGAAAAAAGCGGGGCCGTGGAATAGCACCGGGCCGTCACAGCGTCAGCTTGCACTTCTGTTGGGCCTGCCGTTTATGGTCAATTGCGTGGCCGCCATCGCCGGACAGTATCCCTATGGCGGAACTAGGCACAACGCGGTCCTAGGGCTGTTTGCCATCAGCGGGGCGAGTATTGCTCTGGCGGCGTGGAGGCCGGCGATTTCGTGGATAAAGTTCCTCGGGATTGCGGTTGCACTGGCTGTCTGCAACTTTTTCCCGTCGCCGCATCCGGTGATTCGGGAGAAAGATCAATCCCGAGATCTGATGGAACAAGCAGCGGACTATATGCATCATTCCCTGCCGGCGGGATCCGTAATCATATCCGATTACCAGAGCGGTCTTCTGCTCGGCTACTATGTCTGCGGTCATGAGGTGGTTCAGATATTGGAGCTTTCCTGGAAGACCGATTGCGGACCTTATACAGTGGTGACCACTCACCCGAATGAATGGGAGTTTTACGCCAATGACCTTCCGGACCAATTGAGTCGAGTGGCGGCAATCTACAACCTCGCACCCGCGAGTAAACTCTGGCTATTCGACGCGGGCTGGATTGGGGCTTCCGCGCCGGGGCTTTATGTTGGGCTGCGATCTCTGGGCTGCTCCGCACCTCGCAACTTTGGCAACAACATCTTCGTGTGCGAGTTGACGGTTCCGGGAAGGGCCGCAGCCAAGCGGGATTGACCAAGTAATATCGGGCGAAAGGACAAGCAAAGACCTCATCCGCATCGATTGCGGATGAGGCCGGTTCGACAAGAAATGTGTTTCGGCTGATCTCTATTTCGGCTGGTCTCTATTTCGACTGATCGGCTGTGATGCCCTGCTGTCCCGGCTGCTTTTCGGCCTTGGCCTTCTTGGTGAGCAGGGTTTGATCCACCCAGTGGTCGGCAGTTTTAAGATCCTCGGCACGGGTTGCCAGGTCGTCGCATTCCACATCGGCCTTCTCGCGGTACATCAGGTTCATGTAAGCCATGGCGTCGTCATAATCCGGCCGGAGCTGAATAGCTTTGTTAAGGCTTTCGATGCCCTCCTGGATCGCAGGGGTGTTTTTTTGCTTTAGTTCAATACAAACCTTTTTCTGTTCCTTATCTTTCGGATTCAGGTTCTCTTCCGGCTTCAAGCCAAGCTTGGCACGGGCTTCCATGCGCGGCTGGTAGGAGGCCGTCCAATCGATCACGCCCACCGAATAGTAGGGTTCCGGATCGTTCGGATCCACGGCAGAGGCCATGCGGTAATATTTCTTGGCCTCGTCAAACTTTCTCATGTTCAAGTACAAGTAAGCCACACCCTTTGCGGCGTTCACTCTTTGGTCGCGTGAAGGATTTGCCTCCAAGACCTTGTTGTACTGCTCGATCGCCTGCTCCGCCATGCGGTTATTGTCGGGCGAGTCGGCGCCGGGAATGTACTGCTGGGCGTAGGCGGTGGCCAAATACATCCGGGCATTGAGCAGGCTGGGATCCAGTTCCACGGCTTGCTGAAAATGGTTGATGGCCTCTTCATATTTGCTGTTTTTGTAGGACTGCACGCCCTTGTTGAGCTGATCGCGAGCGCGCAGCTTGTTACAGCCCACAGAGGAGAGCAGCGCTAGCGCGACACCGGCCAGCATGAGGACTCGTAGGTTCTTATTCATTGCGGTATAAGTCTCCCTTGCCACAGAATCCTAGGCCCAGAGACAGCGGATGGCAAGCGCGGCTGCCCCCAGCTCCAGAGCTGGGACTCACGTGCTTGGGCCTGAGGCGACACACACGTTCGCAGCCGTCTGCCGGCGCGGATGGTTTATCCGCCGGCCTCGATCTTTGCCGTGATGAGACCGACTTTGTCCACACCCGAGGCGTGAGCAATGTCAATCACGTTGGCCACGTCGGCAAAGGGAATCGCGTCATCCCCCTTCACGAACATAACCTTTTCGGCGCGGGCCTTGTAGATATCGGTCAAACGCCCTTGCAGGTTATCCCAAGTCGCATCTTCCTGATTGATCTTTAGACCAGGCTCCTGGCCAGCCCCGCGATCGATTAACTGCACCACGATGGTGCGGTCAGGGGTATTGTTCTTGGGCGCGTTGGGCGGAGGCGGCTGCGGAACCAGCGCATCCAGCCCCTTAAATGTCGGGGGATTGATCACCATGAAGATGATCAGCAACACCAGCAACACATCAATGAGCGGCGTGACGTTAATATTTGCGCTTTGGCCTCCGCTCGGGCCAACTGCCATTCCCATGGTCGATCTCCTCTATTGCCCGCTCGCCGTTGGAGTTGGCGGGGCGTTTGGAGTATTTTTCCTCTGATCCGTAAGCAGGCCCAAATCATCCACTCCGGCGGCCCGCACGCTGTCCACTACCTGCACCACGTTGCCGAAGTGAGCCCTGGCGTCCGCCTTCACGAAGACCCGCTTATCTGTCCGGTTGGCGAGGCGGTCCTTCACTTTGCCCGTCAGATTCTCCGGCGTAATCTTGTCGGTGCCGAAGAAGACATCTCCATTTCGCATGATGGAGACCAGCAGGGCATCTTCCTTGTCGGCGTCGGCCATGGGCGTAGGGTTGTTGACCTGGGCCATGTCGACGCTGATTCCGTGCTGCAACATGGGCGTGACTACCATGAAGATAATCAGCAATACCAGCATCACGTCCACCATGGGAGTGACGTTGATATCGGAGCTGATCTTGGCTCCTTCATTTCGCTTTGCTAAGGCCATAACTTATTTTCTCCCGCTTCTCTCACGACTCGGTCGAATGGCTGGAACTGGCCGCCTCGAGTCAGGAGGCCGGCGACGGGGGCTGTCCCCGGCGCCGGAAGGCAACTCTGTGTTCTCTGTGCAAGCAGCTCGCGCCAACTAGGTCCGTCGAACATCGCGCCGCTTCAAGAAGTAATCGATCAGCTCGCTCGAGGAGTTGTCCATCTCCACGTCGAAGGCTTCGACCCGGCCGGTCAAGTAGTTGAACATCATGACGGCAGGGATGGCTACGAGCAGCCCGATAGCCGTGGTTACCAGCGCTTCTGCGATACCGCCAGCGACCGCCGCCAAACCGGTGGCCTTCTCCTTCGAGATACCCGTGAATGCATTCAGGATGCCCATCACCGTTCCGAACAGTCCCACGAAGGGGGCTGTCGAACCAATGGTGGCCAAGCCGCCCAGGCCGCGCTTGAGTTCGGCGTGGACAATGGCTTCGGTGCGCTCCAGTGCGCGCTTGGAGGCTTCAATGGTCTCGCCGGGAATGGAGCCGGGACTGTCCTGGTGGGCTTTGAACTCCATCAAGCCGGCTGTGACCACTTTGGCGAGATGGCTCTTCTTGTTTCGCTCTGCCACCTTGATCGCTTCATCAATGCGGCCATCGCGGAGAGCCCCGGCCACTGCAGGAGCAAAGGCGCGAGATTGCTTGCGAGCCGCGTTATATGCCATGGCACGGTCAATCATGACCCCGATCGACCAGCCCGACATGATGAACAGAATGATGACCACGGTCTTCGCCACCAGACCCATCGCTTTCCACAAGCCGAGCGGGTCGGTTGGCATGCCGCCCTCCTGGAAAACCCAGGCGGCAACCGCGGGTATATGAGTGAGCACAACTGTTGCTAGGTTAGCTGCGAACATGAGTTGCTTTTCCCTCCTCAGAACTCGTTACTTTGGTGCACTTTTCAAATAACCACACCAACAATTTCTTCAGCCCGGCTTTCGTCCCGTGCCGCCGACGTCGGTCTTGACATGCGCGTACGCTTAGGATCAAGCCACGGCGACCGCGCCGAGCGTTTTAGACATCCGCCCCCGGCCACCGTTTTCGGTGGGATGGGGGGAGGGTGATGTTTCTTAGCGACTCAATCCTCGGAAGCAGTCTAGCCTCCCGACAGCGTGAAATTGACCTCAACCTGCGTCTCCACTTCGACAGGTTCGCCATTCAGCAAATAAGGCTTGTACTTCCACTGCTTTACGGCATCCATGGCGGCTTGTGTAAGCATCGGGTGCCCGTTGATGAGGTGTAGGTTCTCAATGGAACCGTCTTTGCTGATCACAGCTTGTAACAGAACCTTGCCCTGAATACGCGCTTGGCGCGCCAAAGGAGGATAGACGGGCTGCACCTTGCGCACTAAAAGACCCGACGAAACCCCTGACGAGACCCGCACTCGCTGTGGCGTCGCTACTTTGGGCACTGCCATCGGTGTAGAGCTGATAATCCCGCCGATCACGCCGCCCATCTGGCCACCCGGCACTCCACCGGGAACGCCTCCGACCACGCCGCCGGTCGACATAACCGGCGCCGGCGCTTCTTCTTCCTTAATCATCTGAACTTTCTCGGGAATTTTGGTGGGGGTGCGAAGCGCGCCGTTCACGATATCAGTCTGAATTACTTTCACTACCTTCACAGGTGCCGCCGCGGGTGGCGGGGGTGGCGGCGGAGGTGGGGGGGCCACCAGGAAGGTCATCAACTGCTGCTTTGGTAGCGCGTCAGTGAAGATGAGGGGCAGTAGAACCAATATCCCAATCAGTCCCACTTGGAAGATGACCGAAATTGTGGTTGTGAGTCCCCGGTTCGTCTTCAGCCTGCCACCTGATTCAAGAAGGCTATCTTCAAACATAAAGGTCTCTCCTACGTACAGCCCTACGAACGTTTAGACACCGTCCGCTTCCCCTTTGCTCCCAGACCCATCGGCTGTTCCCGGGAAGAGCCAACCAAGCTCCCGGCGCATGCAGCCGGAACCTTCTAAACCTTTAAAATCAAAGATCTCATGCGAAATCGCAAACCGTTCAATAGCTCTTACTTGGCCTTGCTGGGCACGGCCACAGCACGCTTACCACGCCCCAACCGCCAATCCTGATATGCCACCAGAATCGGAGCGGCAATCGCGATCGACGAATATGTCCCAATTAAGATGCCAATTACCAGCGCCAGGCTAAAACCATGCAGCACTTCTCCGCCAAATAAATACAGAGCGAGTACGGTAAGGAAGGTTAGGCCCGCTGTCAAGATAGTTCGACTCAAAGTCTGGTTAATACTGCGATTTACGATATCCGACAGCTTCTCGCGCCGCATGAGTTTAATGTTTTCCCGGATGCGGTCAAATACCACGATGGTGTCGTTATTAGAGTAACCAATCAGAGTCAGAATAGCCGCGATCACGGTCAGCGAGATATCCGTCTTGGTCAACGAAAATGCCCCCACTGTGATCAGCGTGTCGTGGAAGACGGTAACCACGGCGGCGATTCCGTAAATCCACTCGAAACGGAAACCCAGGTAAACCAGCATTCCCGCCAGCGAATAGACGGTTGCCAGGAAAGCCTGTTTGCGCAACTGGCCCCCGACCTGTGGGCCAACGATTGCCACGTCCCGTACCCCAAAATCAGAGACGAAAAACCCATCTGACAGGGCCGCCACAACGGCTGGCTCGACAACGCCTTTCAACTGATCAATGGAACCCAGGACTCCACCCTGGACTTTATCCCGGAAATTCACGATGGCCTGTGCTTGCGCGGTGTATTTCTGGTCGGCATCCGTGCCCAGGTGCAGTGGATCCTTCTCCATCAGGAAATTCTTGAAGGTGAAGGAGCTGGCGTTGTTCAGGTCGGCCTTGCCCGCCGGAGCGTGGGTCTCCAGAGCCTGGATGATTTTTAACTTGCCTTGATCGAGCGCCTGCTCGCTGGTTTCGCGGACATCGAGGTCGATCAATTCCTCGTTGTTCGAGAGCGCACCCAAACGCTGAAGCTTAAAATTCCGCAGGCCGGCGCGATCTAGCTCGGAGCGGATCGCGTTTTCGTCGGGCGTATGGGAGAACTTCACATATACCAGGGTGCCGCCACGGAAGTCCACGCCCCACGGAACGCCATGCCAGAACAACATCGAAAGCACTCCCGCCACGCTGAAGACTAACGAAAACGCGAGAAAATACCACTTTTTGCCGAGAAAATCTATGTTGGGATTGCGAAAGAACTCCACCGGTCTTTTTGCCCCTTATGTTTCTATGACTTAGCCGCGATTCGCGGCGAAATTATCATTTCCTTGCCCCACCATTCCGTCGGTTGAACCTTAAATGCTCAGCGCTTCGCCGCGCTGCTTGCGGGTCAATATCCAGTCAAAGATCACCCGAGAGACGAACACAGCGGTAAACAAGTTTGCCAGTAAGCCGAAGGTCAGCGTGGTGGCGAAACCTCGCACCGGGCCGGTACCGAAAATGAACAAGATTGCTGCGGAAACAATTGTGGTGACGTGCGTGTCCACAATGGTGATCCAGGCGTGGCTGAAGCCTTGATCGACCGCCGATGGCGGCGTCTTGCCGTTGCGCAACTCCTCACGGATGCGTTCGAAGATCAGGACGTTGGAGTCGACGCCCATGCCAACGGTGAGAATCACGCCCGCGATACCGGGCAGCGTTAGCACCGCCCCGAAGTACCCCATGAATCCGAGCAAGATGATCAGATTCAGAATCAACGCCACGTCAGCGTTGATGCCTGCCCCCCGGTAGTAAAGCAGCATAAATACCAGCACGGCGACCATGCCGATGACGGCGGCGCGAACGCCGGCGCGAATCGAATCGGCGCCCAGGGATGGTCCCGCCGTCCGTTCTTCCAGATACTTCACGCCAGCCGGCAATGCCCCAGAACGCAAGATCATGGACAGATCTTTGGTCTGTTGTTCGTTCATGCGACCGCCGCTGATTTCACCTCGATCGCGGATCGAATCTTTGATGTTGGCGACCTCCTGGACTTTGTTGTCGAGCACCACGCCCAGACTGTCGTTGATGTGTGCCGAGGTGAAGTTATAGAAGCGCTGTCCGCCTTCGCCGGTCAGCGTAAAGCTCACGCTGGGCTGGCCATTTTGATCGCGGCTCGGTTGAGCGTCGCGCAAATCTTTTCCGCTGACGGCGGATACGCGCGAGACCAGATACCACGCCTGCCCCTCAGTTTCGGCTCCGGGAGCAGCGTGGCCCGGCAGCAGGATTGCGTCCGGAGGCAACACGCCTCCTTTATCTTGTAATGCCGCCTGCTCGCTGGGATAGGGTCCTCCCAGCACCTGCTTGATTTCGAGCATGGCGGTGGACTGCATGATGTCTTTCACTCGCGCAGGATCGTCTATTCCCGGCAGTTGCACCAGAATCTGATACTCCCCGAGGCCATGCTCCTGAATCACCGGCTCGCTGACACCCAGCTGATCAATACGGTTGCGGATGGTCTCGATGGCCTGGGTTACTGCTTTGTTCTTCAAGTCGGCGAGCATCTGGGGCTTCATGCTCACGACCCAGGTATTCTCGGGCCCCGGTGTGGCCTCGTATTCCGGCAGACGCTCCTGAACAATGGTGAGCAAATCGGAGCGCGACTCCGGCGGAACGCCTTTCAGCACGATCCGGTCAGGATTGCTCTTCGGGTCCGGTTTAGTGATTTCCGCATAATTGATCTTCTTGGTACGGAGCTGTTCCTTGAGCGTTTCCAGCGCATTATCGGAGTCAACGTTGACGGCGTCATTAACCTGCACTTGCAGAATGAGGTGGGTTCCGCCGCGTAAATCCAACCCGAGGTGGATGCGATCGGTCATGCTGGCCAGCAGACCTTGCTTCGAAAAGCTTTTCGGAATCCCGAAAATTCCCAACAGGAACGCGAGCAGGATCCCGACTATGAGTGCCAACTTCCAGGTGAGATTCTTATTCATACGAAAACGTGATCCTTACTTACAGACTTCGGTGGCTAACTGGCGCTCCGAGCCACCGACTGGGGGGTGCGCAAAAGCGGTGTCGTCCCTACGGGACTCGCGCTCGGCCATTTCATTTTCCCCGGCACTTACGTGCCGGGCCATCAAATGCCGCCCCTTCGGGGCTTCGACCCCAGTGACTCCGTAGCGCTTATTCTCGCAAAATTCAGTTCTCAGGTGCTTGCGAGCGCTCACTTTCCAAAACGGTCTGGTTCCCCGCTACTTGGTCTTGGTTTCATCCTCCGCCGTGGTTACTTGCAGCACCGATGCTTTGGTCACTTCCACGCGTAGATTGTCAGGCGGAACCCGGAGATGAACGGCGTCATCCTTGAGGGCGATGATCGTGCCCCGAAGGCCACCGCTGGTTACTACCTTGTCCCCGGTCTTGAGCGTATCGAGCATGGCCTGCCACTTCTTCTGGCGACGTTGCTGGGGAAGAATCAAGAGAAAATAAAAGATCGCAAAAATGAAAATCAGCGGCGCTATCCCCAGCCACCCCATGCCGCCACCGCCGAGTTGTAGTGCCAACAGAGAATTCATACTCGCACAGCCTCAAAACCTTCTTGGAGGCTTTTGGCCCCCGTTTCCGTACTCTGAAATGGCTGCCCTCGTCCGCAAGCTTTTGAGGCGCGCACCCCGACCCCGCCAGCAAAATTGCCGGAATCGCGCCTTCAGCGCTCTTCCTTGTATTTCCTCACGGGAGTTCTGATCGATTCCGACCGGATATTCTTCAGCTTCAGGCTTGAATCAGGGGACGAATTTACGGCTTCGGTCGAGACCCGCTATCAGCTAGATAACAGGACTTTCCCCAAGTGAAATAGAATGCCGCACCCTTCGCATAGTGTCAAGGTAGAAACTGAGGTTATGGACGGTATTGAAAACTTGCGCCAATACTTCATTAGAGGCATAAAGGTGTCGTAAGTATGCCCGGGAGTAGCGCTGGCACACACGGCATGGGCAATTAGGGTCGAGCGGACCCTGGTCTTGAGCATATCGCGCCTGCTTGATTGAGACCTTGCCCTCGGAACTGAAGAGCAGGCCGTGGCGCGCGGCGCGCGTGGGGAGAACACAATCCATCATATCTACGCCGAGGCGGGCGTATTCGACGATTTCCTCGGGAGTGCCCACGCCCATCAGGTAGCGAGGCTTGTCGGGGGGGAGATGCTCGAGCATCGACTCGACCACCTCGCGGGTCAGCTCCCGGGGCTCTCCGACACTGAGACCGCCGATGGCGTAGCCGGGAAAATCGATTTCGATCGTTCGTTCGGCGGATTCTCGTCTCAGCGGGCGATCCATGCCGCCTTGAATTATGCCGAAAAGGGATTGCGTCTTGTCACGACCAGCAGAGGAAGCCGAGCTGGATTGTCGGGCCGGCCGTAGAGCACCTGCCGGGCTTTGCTCGGCCGCACAGCCGGGGGCGGCTGTCCACACATATACATTGCTGGCGCGCCACGGCACTTCGTGCTTATGCTTCTCAAAATGCCGCTTGCTGCGCTCAGCCCAGCGCAATGTTAGCTCCATCGACGCTCTTGCGCGTGCCCCCTCTGCCGGGAATTCGGTGCATTCGTCGAAGGCCATAATAATGTCGGCGCCGAGACCGATCTGGGCCTCCATTGCGCTTTCTGGGCTGAAGAAGTGTGATGAGCCATCAAGATGGGAGCGGAAGGTGACGCCTTCTTCATTGATCTTGCGAAGATCATTCAGGCTGAAGACTTGGAATCCGCCGGAATCGGTCAAAATCGCATGCGGCCATGACATGAAACCGTGCAGCCCGCCCAGCTTACGGACGGTTTCAACGCCGGGACGCAAGTATAGGTGATAGGTATTTCCGAGGAGAATTTGAACGCCGAGTTCCTCGAGGACATCCTGCGCCACGCCCTTCACAGACGCAAGCGTGCCGACCGGCATGAAGACTGGGGTCTCGACTTCACCATGGGGAGTGATCAGGCGTCCGGTGCGGGCGGTGCCGTGCCGGGCCTCGATCTGAAAGTGGAGAGACATTTGTTGGATTGTAGCAATCGGAGGGCGGAAGTCAGGCTAGAGCAACCAGCGATCGGCGATCACAATTCAGCGTTCGGCCATGGCATTGCCTCGCGAAGGTTAAACCTTCAATATCACTAGCTCTGCACTCACCTCGGCGCCGTCAATACTCAGCCTGCCCACACTTACCGGTCCTTTAAAGCGGCGGGGACCGGCGCTGCCGGGATTGAAATACAGGACTCCATTGCGGACTTCCTGCTTGGGGATATGGCTGTGTCCGGAAATGACGACGCGAAATCCTGCCGCCTCGGGTTTCACGTCCAACTGCGTCAGATCGTGCAAGAGGTAAATTGAGATTTCGCCGGCTTCGAGCACTTGGGTCTCCGGAAGCTGTTGCGCCCATGCGTCCTTATCCACATTGCCGCGCACGGCGGTCACCGGGGCGAGGGTTGCGAGTTTTTTGAGAATTTCAGGCGAGCCCACATCGCCGGCGTGAATGACTTGCTGTGCGCCGCGGAGGGCTTCGACGGCCTCAGGCCGGAGGAAGCCGTGAGTATCGGAGATTACTCCGAATAGCATCGGAAGAGGCGATTCATTTCGGCGTGAGAGGGTGCGCCTTCCATGGCTGCGTACGTGCCCGTACTTTTCAGTTCGTCTGCAATGCCCCGCAAAACGCCCATCGCAGCCCTCATCGGCCATGAGCCCAAGCTGACGCGAGCAACTCCCAGCTTGCGCAACTCGGGCACAGAAGGGGAACCAGGTCCGGCCAGAATGTTCAGCGGAAAGCCCAGGTCAGCGACCATCCGCCGGATCGTTTCTGGATCTCGAACCCCGGGAAGAAACACGCAGTCCGCACCGGCGTCGCGGAAGGCTTTGAGACGGTGCAGGGCTTCGTCGTAGCGCTTGTCGGCGCCACCCACTTGCAAGAGGTAGACATCGGTCCTGGCGTTCAGGACGAGGGGAACATTTAACTCTCGTGCAGTTTCCCTCACAGTTTGAATTTTTTCGAGTTGAAGCGGGAGATCAACCAGCGGACGATCCGGATCACCGGTTGCGTCCTCCAGATTCATGCCCACAGCGCCGGCTTCGACCACGGCGCGGGCGGTGAGGGCCGCATCTTCTGGCTTGTCGCCGTAGCCGGCCTCCACATCCGCGGAGAGAGGCACTTTCACCGCTCGGACGATCCTCGCGATCGACTCAAACATTTCTTCACGTGAAATTTTCTGTCCATCGGGATAACCGAGCGAGAAAGCAATGCCGGCGCTGGTCGTGGCAATCGCTTTGTAAGCGGAATCTTCAATCAGCCGCGCGCTGGCTACATCCCAGACATTGGGGAGCAGCAGGATTTCGGGACCCGAGTGCAGGGCACGGAAGCTTGTTGCCTGGTTCTGCTGATGCTCCCGATCGGTCATGGGGTTATCCCGCGTCAACAAAAACACAACGAGCCAATGATTCTAACGAATCATTGGCTCAACCGTCATACCTTGTCGGGAGGAGCTAAGCCACCTGTTGCAACCGTCTCGATTCGATTCCGTCGAGGGCATGCCACAAAGCCTGCGCGGCGTCTTCTGCGGCAGCCATCGCCTTGGCCGCGACCTCGGGATTGGCTTCGATCTGCTTTTCTAATTGCTCCCGCCAGACCCGCGCATGGTATATATCAGCGGCGGCGTGCAGCGTGAAGTAGCCGCACGTTTTATCATCAGCACCATACATGGCGCGCAGGCCGCGCTCTTTTTCTTTAGCCACGCCCGGCACCTGCGATTCGTAGGCGTAGAACGCGGCAAGCGCTTCGGCCGGAGTGCCTTCGCTGGCTACACGGTGGAAGTGATTGATCAAATGCTTGATCTCGGCGACTGGCGTATGCCCGCGCATGTCGCGGCTGGCTCCCATTCCTTCGGCAAAGTCGCGCCAAACGTCGGCGTGCGATCGGCCAGAACCAGTTTTCTCCTGACCAAGTTCGTCGCGCATGTTGGCAAGCACAGCGCGGCGCAATTCGCATTCGTCGAGCCGGATTCCAAACTCCGCCAGGTATGACGGGAACGCGGCCACGTGATGATAGTAGTCCTGGGCATATGCGCGAACCTGGTCGCGGCTTAATTCGCCCGCGCTCCACGCCTCGTAAAACGGATGGCAAAGCAGACCGTACTTGGCGATGCACGCTTCTAACTGCTCCAAAAAATCAGAGGGGTTCATAGCTGGCTCCGATGAGTACCGAGGGTGAGCCACTACTATACGGACGGACATGCGAGTCGGCAAGGGCTGGAATACGTGGGCGGTTTAAGTTGTTAAAATAAAGCGTACGCTGGGAGTCGAATGCTTCGATGCCCGGCGGTAACGTCTCCATGCAATTTACTGAACAATTCGAGTTGGTCGTGGTGGGCGCCGGGCATGCCGGGTGTGAGGCTGCGGTTGCCGCGGCCCGCATGGGTCTGAAGACGGCGCTGTATACCCTGAACGTCGATCTCATTGCGCAGATGTCATGCAATCCGGCGGTGGGCGGAATCGCCAAGGGACATCTGGTGAGGGAAGTGGATGCCTTGGGCGGCATCATGGGCGAAATCACGGACGCAGTGGGTATTCAATTCCGATTGCTTAATACTTCTCGTGGGCCGGCGGTCTGGTCTCCGCGTGCACAGTGTGACAAGCAGGCATATCGCTTGCAGATGCGCGAGGTTTTGGAGTCACAGCCGAATCTTAAAATCAAGCAGGCGGAAGTGGCGGAGTTGATTGTGGAGGACCTCGATCAGCACTCAGCATGCAGCATGCAGCCGGGAAATGGTGTGGAAGCATTGGCCGCGGAACGCTCTCCGCTTTCAGCTCTCAGCGATCAGCCAGAAAACGGCCCTCATTTTACTGAGGAGCTTGAGCGCGGACCCGAGAACTCGCGCCGCCGCCGGGTTCTTGGCATTCGTCTGCGCGACGGACGTACCGTTGGCGCGGGCGCGGTCGTGATCACGACCGGCACCTTTCTTAACGGCCTTATCCACTGCG
This sequence comes from Acidobacteriota bacterium, assembly GCA_003225005.1. Lineage (GTDB taxonomy): Bacteria > Acidobacteriota > Terriglobia > Terriglobales > Acidobacteriaceae > Sulfotelmatobacter. The sequence goes on from QIAN01000369.1 coordinate 81,162, forward strand.
GCGAACAGCAGTATCCTGCGGGACGCTCAGGGGAACCGGCGGCCGTGCTTCTGGGCGAGGCTTTGAAAAAATTGGGCTTGCGAGGTTGCCGGCTCAAGACGGGGACGCCGCCGCGGCTTGACGGTCGCACCATCGACTGGTCGCGCTTTCTAGAGCAGCCGGGCGATGCGGATCCGACTCCGTTCAGCTTTCGCACCAAGCGCGTGGCGCATCACGATTCGCAAGTGCCTTGCTACATCGCCTGGACCACCGCGGAAACGCATCGCATCATCCGTGAAAATGTGCACCGGTCGCCCATGTACAGCGGACAGATTCAGTCCATCGGTCCGCGCTATTGCCCTTCGATCGAAGACAAGATCGTCAAGTTTCCTGATAAGGCCATGCACCAGCTCTTCCTCGAGCCTGAGGGGCTGAACACGCACGAAATCTACGTGAATGGCATGAGTACTTCGTTGCCGGTGGAAGTGCAGGGGGCGATTCTGAAGTCTATTCCCGGACTCGAGAATGCCGAGATGCTGCGGCCTGGCTATGCCATCGAATACGACTCGATTGATCCCACCGAGCTTGAGCGCACACTCGAGACCAAAAAGATTGCCAATCTTTTTCTAGCCGGCCAGATTAATGGAACCTCCGGTTACGAAGAAGCCGCGTGCCAGGGTCTGATGGCAGGTATCAACGCCGCGCTGAAGGTGAACGATGAGGCTCCGTTCATTCTCAATCGCACCGAGGCTTATACCGCGATTCTCATCGATGATCTGATTTCGAAGGGCACGAATGAACCGTATCGTATGTTTACCTCGCGGGCGGAGTTCCGGCTGCATTTGCGCATCGACAACGCCGACCGGCGGTTGACGCCGTACGGACGCCGCGTGGGACTGATCTCGGACGAAGCATGGGGAGAGTTTCAGGCCAAGCAGCGGCGTTTCGAGGACCTCAAGCAATGGCTGGAGAAAACCAAACTCACCAGTTCCATGCTGGACCAGATCGCTGCTTCCTCGCAGTGCGGGGAGACGGCTGCGCCGTCCGTACCAAGCGAGTGCAGCTCGGCAGCAGCAGAAATGACGTCTGCCCCCATGGGCCTAACTCTTGCTCAACTTTTGAAGCGCCCCGAGATTGAAGTCGGGCACTTTGTTCAAATTCTTCGCGAGTCCAAGCCGGAGTTCTTTGAGCGGGCGCGAGTCTCCGCGGGTTCTCGAGAATCCACGGACTCTCTTTCTTCTTCGGAGCGCAATGAACTCAAGTCGGTCGAAACAGAAATCAAGTATGAGGGATATTTGCTTCAGCAGCAGCGCGCGATCGACCGCTTGAAGAAGTCTGAGCAGCGGACAATTCCCGACTGGTTCAACTATGGTTCAGTGAGCGGGCTATCGCGCGAGATGCAGGAGAAGCTGGCGAAAATTCAACCTCGGACTCTCGGTCAAGCCTCGCGCATTCCGGGCGTGACTCCGGCAGCTGTGTCGCTAGTCAACGTCTATATTGAGATTCAAGCACGACGTCGCGAGCAGGCTGCCGCCGTGTAGGCGTCTGCTCGACCGCTCACCCGGCGATTGACTGCCTGTTTCATCGCTCCTATATATGAACTGCCGACTTCCTGATGATTAATCAGACCATCTCGCATTACCGCATCACCGGCCAACTCGGGGCGTGGTCTATGCGGCGTCGCAAGACCTCACTCTGGGCCGACGAGTAGCCCTCAAATTCCTGCCTGCGGAGATGTTGCGGGATCAGACCGCGCTCGATCGATTTCTTTTTGAAGCGTGCGCCGCATCGGCTCTTAACCATCCGAACATTTGCACCATCTAAGCCGTCGAGAACGCGGACGATCAATCTTTCATGGCGATGGAATTATTGGAGGGCCAGAACCTTGACCAACGGCTGGGAAGCGGGCCGTTGCCCCTCGATCGGCGGCTCGACGTCGGCATCCAATTAGCTGATGCGCTCGATGCCGCGCACTCGAAGAACATCATTCATCGCGATGGCAAGCCGGCAAACATTTTTCTCACGCAGCGCGGGCAGGTAAAGATTCTCGACTTCGGCCTGGCCAAGCTCGCGCGTCCGGATATGGGCGATGGATACCATCGCCCGCAGTAAAAAAAAGGCGGCCATTTCTCTCTGGCCGCCCTTTTTCGGATTGTTACGTCAGAAAGCGGTTTATGCGGGCTTTACGTTCTCCGCCTGCCAGCCCTTGGGGCCTTTGACTACGTCGAACTGCACTTGCTGGCCTTCTTGCAGACTGCGGAAGCCGCTTGCCTGAATGGCCGAGAAATGTACGAATACATCCTCACCGTTCTGGCGGCTGATAAAACCGTAGCCCTTGGCATCGTTAAACCACTTCACTGTTCCTGTTTCCATGATGTTGCTGAGTTCCTTTTTCTGTGATGTAGCGCTGAAACTTTCAAGGCTTCTGCAGGCAGGTCACGCTGGGTTAAGCGGAGGCACTGAGTGTTGCAGTAACCAGTCAAGATCAAACGCACCGTTATTGTAGCGTGGCAGGCCGGAAAATAGCTAGAAGAATTCACGGGAAGCATACTTAAGTCACTGATCTGGCGCTACTTATGGCAGGCCTGGACAGGCTTTCGGGAAAACGGGTGCAGTTGGCCGTCTTGCAATTTGCTACTGGAAACATTCATGATCAAGGCATGATTTGTCAGTTGGCTTTGCGTTCATTTGCGGTCAGTATCGCGCTCATAACCTTCGCCTGGGCAGGGATCGTGGAGGATATCCGCGGCGCTCTGGATCAAAATAGCTTTGCGGCGGCGAATGCCGAACTGCAATCGTATCGGGGACAGCGCGGTGTCACACCGGAATATGTCGAAGCATACTCTTGGCTGGCCCGCGCCGCTTTGAGGACGCGGCAATACGACCAAGCCGCGGCTTATGCCGAGCAGACCAAGACTCTAGCGCTCAGCCAGCTCAAGCAGCGCTCGCTCGACGCCGAGCCACATCTGCCCATCGCTTTGGGCGCTGCACTCGAAATCCAAGCTGAGGTGCTCACAGCCCGGGGCCAGCGGAGTCAGGCAGTTGCCCTGTTGCTGAATGCCCTGCGCAGCTATGGCAGCACTTCCATTCGCGCGCGATTGCAAAAAAACTTGAATGTCCTGTCGCTCGAAGGGAAGCCCGCGCCGGTGCTCAAATCCCAGCAGTTTCTCGGCTCCAAGCCGCAGCCATTGGCTGCGCTGAAAGGATCGCCGGTGTTGCTTTTCTTCTGGGCTCACTGGTGTGGCGACTGCAAAGCTGAAGCGCCGATCATCACTCAGTTGCGCTCTGAATTCGCGCCCCAAGGACTGACGGTCGTCGGACCCACGCGGCTTTACGGGTACACCGCCCAGACCGACAATGCCGCGCCCCAGGACGAGCTCGCCTACATAGATGCCGTCCGCCGCCGCTTCTACTCCGGATTGCTCGACATGCCGGCCCCCATCAACAAATCCAACTTCGACGCGTACGGCGCCTCCACGACCCCCACCCTAGTGCTGCTCGATCGCACCGGCAAGGTCGCCATGTACCACCCCGGAGCACTCCCTTATGATCAGCTGCGAGCGGCAATCGAGAAAGTCACGGCGCGCTAATCTAAGCCTCGAGCTGAGGGGGTGATGGGGTTCACCAATCCAGCTCTTCATCCGCTTCCATGCCAAGCAGACGCGGCACCGTAGTTTTTCCTCCGTGACCGGCGAGACCACAAAGTCATTCACAATTACGACGACGATGTGGTCCGATTCTTCTCTCCTCATGCCGAAGGCAAGAGCGCTATTTTTCTGCTCGCTGTCGGCAACAGCGCCAAACAGAACCCGACCGCTTAAAGCCAGAAGTTAGCAACTCCCCTGCTCACTTCGCGAGTTCCACCACCCTTGTTCACTGCTTGGCAGGCCAGATACAACCGCCGATCGGGCGTGGCGCCGGGACTACGGTACGCAGTAGCAGCGGAGGGGTACAAAAGCGACGCCAGTGACCGCTCAACAAAATCCAGATTGGGGGCGCTGGTAAGAAGTTCCTGAGCGAAAGGCTCTTTGTACTGACCGACTTGGAATAGGAAAGCCGGGTTGGGTTTGATGTTGACGTACAGATCACGCAGGGAGATGCCGTTGCTGGCGGCGGAGTCGATGAGCACTGCGTAATCGTAGTGGGTGCCGAAAGTGCCTTGAAAACCGAAACGGGCGCGGCTTGAGAAACGTGTTCGCGGGAGCTCCGTCCCCCTTGTAGGCGCGGTAATCAGACTGAAAGTACCCGTACGGCTGCATTTGAAACTTGCCGTCGGTGCTCTTGATGAAAGGTGTTCCCCGTTCCATCCCGCGACCACCGGGACATCGGCCTTTTTCTCGGCAGGTTTTTTCTCTGTGGCTTTGTCCGCCGGCTTAGCCGCTTGCGCAATCTCTGGTGGTTGGGGTGCGGACACCAAAGGGCTCCATTTCCGGCTTGCCCTTGAGCGTTGGCCGGAACCGTCTGGGCGGATTGCAATTTGCCTCCGCCAGTTGCTGGACCATCCCCTTCAGTTCCTCGATGGTCTTTCGCTGCGCCGCGACCGCGCTGCGCAACTGGCTGACCTCCTCCTCGGTTGCAACCGTAGGGTGATGCGCCAGTCTTGTCGGCAGGTTCCGTGCCTTGGGCATGGACGAGCGAACCCGGCGCTAGGAAAACGAACAAAAGCACGACAAACTTTGTCATCGAGCGCGCATGTGTTTCCTCTCCCAGATATTTTGCAAGACGGGCCTGCCCTCGAGGCATGGAGACACGCAAGTCACGCCCAACCTTGTCGGCCCGGGCGACAAACCGAGGATCTCCAGAGCTGCTGCTGAATCACTGATCCGGCATGAAAAGCGGACCACTTCTACCTTTCCTCGGAGGCAGCTGACCGAAACCTCTGCTCACCGTTGTCGCTGGTGTGTCGCTGCGCGGCATCTGGCTTTTTCTGATACAAAAGTGACAGCGACAAGTTGAGAAAGGCGGAGGAACGAAACGCCGATACGGCAATGCCAGAGCGCAGCCTCAAAATAGCCAGGTTTATCGGAGCGGCGCCTAGCGTCGCGTACTGTGACGTGTGCAGGTTAGCGTTCCGCACGCGGCGGGAGCTTCTTATGGACGCGGACAAAGCCAAGCAGCAACTCCAATCCGATTTTGAGAAACATGACTGCAGGCCAGAACCTGGTGCGGTCGAGGATGCGTTGGATCACATCAGGTAAGCATGAGAAGGCATGACTGAACACGATCCTCGGCGGTGTCTGAACTATGCGCCTGCGGATTTGAATCCCCCAGGAAGATCTTCCGCATGGATTTCTGGAATCTCTGGGGCCGTCCGCCGACAATTCACTCCCCGGCAGCAGGATCGCCATTCGCCGATTTAACCTAGGTACAGACTTGAACTCGTAAACAACTTTCCGAAGAGAGTAACCATGAGCGCCGTAACACAAAATTCTGCAGGTAATGCGTTGCGTCCGCTGCAGCCGCCCCGCCGCTATCTGTTTGGGCCGGGGCCAAGTATGGTTGCACCGCGCGTGTATGAAGCGCTGTCAAAGCCAATTGTCGGGCACCTTGATCCCTACTTTATCCAGGTGATGGGAGACATTCAGCAATTGCTCAAAATGGTTTTCGGCACAAACGACGGCACCACGATCGTGATCTCCGGCACTGGGAGCGCCGGCATGGAAGCTGCGGTTGCAAACTTCGTTGAAGCCGAAACGAAACTCGCCGTGTTCGCCAACGGCTACTTCTCCGATCGTCTCACCGAGATGGCGAAGCGCCAGGGCGCGGACGTCGTGCGGCTGGAGAAACCGTGGGGGGCAACTTTCACCGATCATGAGGCGGCAGAGTTCATCCACCGCGCAAAGCCGAACGTGGTGGGCTTCGTTCACGCGGAGACCTCAACGGGAGCGTTGCAATCCGGACAAGCGATCTGTGCTGCCGCGCACGATGCGGGCGCGCTGGTGATCGCGGATTGCGTCACTTCGCTCGGCGGATTACCGGTGAATTTCGATCAGACCGGAATTGACGTCGCCTACAGCTGTACCCAAAAAGGATTAAGCTGCCCACCGGGATTGTCTCCCCTAGCTATTTCGAAGCGGGCCATGGACTGGCTGGGCGCTCGGACCTCTCCCGTGCGAAGTTGGTATCTCGATCTTAAGCTGATCCACGATTACTCGACCGTCTCACACCGCTATCACCACACCGCCCCGATTTCCATGTTCTATGCGTTACGCGAAGCGCTTCTGGCGATCGCGGATGAGGGAATCGAGAGACGTTGGCAGCGGCATCGCCGTTCCCATAAATCCTTCGTCAAGGGCATAGAAGAGATGGGCCTGCGCATGCACGTTGCTGAAGAGCATCGAATTCCGACGCTCAACACAGTACGCGTTCCCGAAGGCGTTGACGAGGCCAGAGTGCGTCGGCGGCTCTTGGAGGAACACGACATCGAAATCGCTGGTGGCTTCGGGCCGCTCGCAGGTAAGGTTTTCCGCATCGGGGTTATGGGACCGTTAGCGAGTGAAGAAAATGTAGGGTTCCTATTAGCGGAACTGACAAAGGCGCTGAGCGCCGAGGGGTATCGGCAATAGATAAAGGCCGACCTGGCGCCTGCAATTAGCATGCCTGATTGTTCTCGCGATATCTCCCAATCTATTTCGCTTCATGAACAACACACAGAATTGCGCAATCATCCAAAGAGCCTGCGTAGGGGCAACCGCGAATGACCCTAAAGTCCGTACAGACGCTACTCGACGTTTTGCATTTTGCCGACAGCCACACCGCAGTGATCGTTCCCGAGCTCGGAATCCGGGTCACCTACGCATCTCTCCGGCAACAGGTTCTGGCCATGGCGGACGCTTTGGCTTCGGCCGGCATTCGTCCGGGAGATCGCGTGGCAATCGCATTACCGAACGGATTGCCTGCGATTGTGAGCTTCTTGGCTGCGTCCATCGCCGGAACTGCTGCCCCCTTGAACCCGGCGTACCCCTACGAGGAGTTCCTCTTTTTTCTCGGTGACACCAACGCCCGCGTTTTGCTTTGTCCTCCCATAGGCGCCGAATTCGCGCGCAGTGCAGCCGCCGATCGTAAGATCCCTATTTTATCGGTGGAAATGACCGACCAAGGCAACGTGCACTTGGTGGATGCTCCCACGGGAGCTTCTGCGACCGAGCCGGCGGCGGACGACATTGCTCTGATCCTGCATACCAGCGGAAGCACGGGGCGTCCGAAGCGTGTGCCGTTGCGGCATTTCAATCTGGCCGTTTCCTCGGCCAATATCGCAAACTCCTACGCGCTTTCTGAGGAAGACGTTTCACTCTGCATCATGCCCCTGTTCCACATTCATGGTCTGATTGGTTCGACCATGGCTACCCTGCTCTCCGGCGGGACTCTGGTTGTCCCTACCAAATTCAACGCGCTTTCTTTCTGGCGGACGGTCCGAGAACTTCGCGTGACCTGGTTTTCGGGAGTGCCCACGATGCATCAGCTTCTGCTGGCCCGTACTCACCGTAAGCCCGTAGAAGCCGCCTCTCTGCGCTTCATCCGTTCCTGCAGTGCGCCCTTTTCGCCGGAACTCATTCATAAGATCGAGGAAATTTTTGGCGTCCCATTCGTCGAGGCCTATGGAATGACCGAGGCTGCTCATCAGATGACCTCGAATCCGCTACCGCCGCGTCATCGCAAGCCAGGTTCTGTCGGCGTGGGCACGGGGCTTCGCGTCAGGATCATGGACAAACAAGGCAATTCTCTCGAAAACACTCAACGCGGGGAAATCGCTATCCAGGGCGCGAATGTATTTCGTGGATACGAAAATAATCCGGAAGCAAACGCCCGCGCCTTCGTGAACGGATGGTTTCGCACCGGAGACCAGGGCTATCTCGACCAAGATTGTTACCTGCACCTGACGGGGCGCATTAAAGACATCATCATCCGCGGAGGCGAGAACATCGCGCCGCACGAAGTCGATGAGATTCTTCTGAGACATCCCGCAGTCGCGGCGGCGGTCACGTTTGGCTGCGCCCATCCCACGCTGGGGGAAGAAGTGGCTGCGGCGGTGGTGTTGCACGAGCCCCGCGGCGCCACCGAATCGGCACTCATCAAGCACTGCCGTGAGCTGCTGGCAGAATACAAATGTCCAAAGAAGATTTATCTGGTGAAAAGCATTCCCACCACCGCCACCGGAAAAATTCGCCGCCGCGCCGTCGCCGCTGCGCTCGTAGATGATCAACGTGGATAGCCGACTTGGGTGAGCCAAGATGAAATTCCTGATCGCTGGAGCGGGCGCAATCGGAGCCTACATCGGTGCGCGCATGGCGCAGGCCGGATTGGATGTCACGCTCTTCGCGCGCGGACCGCATCTTCACGCCATGCAGGAACGCGGCGTGCAGGTGAAGAGCGTCGCGGGGGATTTCGAGGCGCACCCCAAAATCGCCGGCAGGCTCGAAGAAGTGGGCCCGGTCGATGTCGTCTTTCTTGCAGTCAAGGCCCACAGCCTTCCCCAACTTGCACCCCAGCTATACCCTGTGCTGGCCCCTGACACCGTGGTCGTGAGCACACAGAATGGCGTCCCTTGGTGGTTTTTCCAGGGCTTCGGCGGCACGTGGGAGGGTACACGTCTGGAGCGCGTCGATCCTGAAGGCCGAATTTCCGCGGCCATTGAAGGCCGTCGCGTGGTCGGCTCCATCGTCTATTTTTCGACCGAGATCAGCGCGCCGGGAGTTGTCCAACACACCGAGGGCCATCGAATCTCCCTGGGCGAGCCCAACGGCGAGCGCTCGGATCGGTGCCGCCAAATTGCTCAGGCACTAGTTGCCTCGGGCTTACGTTGCCCCGTCACGGCGCACATCCGAAATGAGATTTGGGTCAAAATACTTGGCAACGTTGCTTTCAATCCCGTCAGCGCGCTCACCGGGGCCACGCTGGTTCAGATGGCGCGTGATCCTGAAGTGTCGGTGTTGATCCGAAACATCATGCGGGAAGCAGAGTCCGTGGCCGCGCATTTGGGCCTGGCATTACCCGTCTCCATCGAACAGCGAATCGCGGGCGCCGAAAAGGTTGGTGAACACAAGAGTTCCATGCTGCAAGATCTCGAAGCCGGTCGGCCGCTCGAACTGGAAGCTGTGGTTGGCGCGGTGGTGGAATTGGGCGAACGTTTGAATCTTCCCATGGCTCACACGCGGGCTGTGTATGCTTGCGCCAGGCTGCTGGTGGAATCCCGACAACCCAAAAAGACGGTTTGAGGCGGAGTCCACTCGAGGAATTCTTTTGCCCCCTTGAGCGTCACGTTTTCTGTCCTGTGGTTGAGGAAATCTGCTGGCGCTGTCCGGGAAATTGTGTAAACTCCCCCGAACGCAAAGATGGAAAAACATTTTTTCGCTGAACCGCACCCAGCACTTGACAAGCTGAGTATAATTCTTCTGGTCCACTTACCGGACCACTTGCAGGTGGGAATGGCTGGAACCGTAAAGTCCGACTTCGAGGTGATCCGCAGGAACAAAGTGTACGAGGAGGTCGCCCGTCAGATCGAGCGCCTCATCCTCAAAAAGCTGCGCCCCGGCGACAAACTTCCTTCGGAACGCGAGTTGGCGGAGCTGTTAGGCGTCAGCCGCAGTTCCATCCGCGATGCTATTCGCAGCCTGGAACTCGTGGGCCTGGTTGAGCCGCGCCAAGGCGCGGGGACCGTGGTTCGCGACGTTTCGGCGGCTTCGTTCATTAACCCGTTGTCCAACGCCCTGGTGCACAAGCGGCAGTTGGTGAACGAGCTTTTGGATTTCCGCAAGATGCTCGAGCCTCCGCTGGCGGCGCGCGCGGCAACGCACGCTTCCGCTGAAGAGATTGCTGAGATGGAAGAGATCCTCGAGCGCCAAGGCGAGAAGCTGCGCCAAGGCGAAGCCGCGATGGAAGAGGATTCTGAATTCCACTACAGCGTGGCCATGGCAGCGGAAAACAGCGTTGTCCTGAAAGTGCTGGACATTCTGATGGACTTGCTGCGCGACACCCGTGAACGTTCTTTGCAGGTAGAAGGGCGCCCGCAGAAATCGCTGGCTGGTCACCGCCGCATTTTGGCGGCGATCAAGAAGCGCGACGCGGAAGCCGCGAAGGCTGCCATGCGCCGCCACATCGAGGACGTGGAGGAGATCGTACTGAATAAGCTCTAACATTTTCGTTTTCTGAAAACTCCGGAGGTTCTTCAAATGGGCCGACTATTCGCAATCGAAATTATCTATCGAGGAATTTTTCAAAAAACTCTGGCCACGCGGCTCAGCCGCTCGATTGTCCTGGCCGCCCATCAGGAAGGCAAGATGGGCATTTCATTCGGGCGTTATGGCGACAGCCCAGAGCGAAACGGAATTCCGGCCAAGAATTTTGCCATCGTGGCCACGGATGAACAGACACTGCAAGAAGGAATGGCGAAGTATGAACCCAAGCAAGTCGACGTCACCATCGCCGTTGATGACACTTTGTGCAAGGGTGTGGAGTCGTGGGCGTGGTATGGACTGCAGCCGGTGAATCGGCTGCTGAAGCCCGGGGGCACTTTGATCGTTACCTCGCGCGAGGGGCCAGATGCAATCATTGCCATGGCGCACCGCAAGGAGACGCCTTACAACCTGGCAATCGTGAAGGGCACGGTTAGCTTTTCGGGACTGTGGGTTTACAAGGATGACCATACCGACGTACGCATCCTGGGAGCGATCGCCAAAGTCCTGCCTGACTTGTTCAGTCTGACATCGGTGCAAAAAGTGATCATGGATCAATGGAAGGATGCCATCAAGGCTGAATCCGCGGCGCGCGCCTATGAGCGCATCGGCACTACTACGGTTCGGACTGATCAAGGCAATCCCGAAGTTCCCTACAAATTTGATTTTCCGAAGTGGCACGAAATGGGCGAAGGCATCGCCATTCCCAGCATTCCTGCTGGAAGGAACATGGAAGATCCGGTGTCCCACGTCCACGGCGGATTTCAGCCCGACCGCAACCCAACTTTCAAGAAGTTCAGCACCCGAACCATGCGGCCCGTGGTGAACTTCGACACTTGCATCAAGTGCACTCTGTGCTGGCTGCACTGTCCGGACTCCTGCTTCGACGTAACGCCCGAGGGTCTATACGACGCGAACATGCAGGCCTGTTGCGGTTGCGGCGTCTGCGAAGCGGTATGCCCGGTGAAAGAGTGCGTCACTATGGTGAATGAGACCGAGTTCGGCGACAACGCCAGCCAATGGGAAGCGTGGAGGAACGACAAAGAGGGTTACCAAGCCTGGCTTGCCAAAAAGATCGAGTCGCATCCCGAACGGTCCCACGGCTTCCGTTATCGTGGACAATATGAAGAGCAGGTCCCAGAAATGCTCGAGATCGCCCGCAAGGGATAGAAACCTTCAGGAGGGAAGTTGTTATGGCGACACTAGCGGCTGTCGAAGAACCACGTAAGACCGAAGAAACAGCCCTTATTACCGGCAGCGAAGCCATTGCAGTCGCCTGCAAATTGGCCGACGTCGACGTAATTACCGCCTACCCAATCCGCCCTTACGACACCGTGATGCAGTATGTCTGCAAGCTGGTGTCCAACGGCGAAATGGATTGCGAGTATATCGTGGCGGAAGGCGAACACTCCCAATTTGAAATCGTGAAGCATGCGTCCGCTGCTGGCGCGCGTGTGTTTTGCGGTTCCAGCGGCGTCGGCTGGATGTACGCCATGGAAGCGTTGACCGTAACTCCCGCCTTACGCATTCCGATGATCGCCATGGTGGGAAACCGCGCATTGGATGACCCCGGCGCGTTCGGGGTGGAGCACAACGACGCGCTCACGGTCCGCGATCTAGGCTGGCAACTGGTATGGGTGGATAACGCGCAGGAAGCGCTGGACACTGCTCTGATTGCCTATCGCGTGGCGGAGGATCGGAGAATCTTTCTGCCTTGCGCGATTAGCTGCGACGGAGCATTTCTGACCCACTCCCAGGCCCTGGTCAAAATCCCGTCGCAAGAAAAGGTGAACGAATTCCTGCCGCCCTACAACCGGGGCGACCTGCTCCTCCATCCTGATAACCCAATCACCGTGGCCCCGCAAGGCAACGAAGATTGGGTGATGGAGATTCGCCGCCAGAACTACGCGGCCATGGAACGGGCTCATGGCGTCATCGTAGAGGCCTATGCCGACTTCGAGCGCATCTTTGGACGCTCGTACGGCAATCCGTTCTTTGAAGAGTACATGACCGATGACGCCGATATCGTGCTCATGGGAATGGGAACGCTCTCCATCTCGGTAAAAGTTGCCATCCGGCAGATGCGCAGGGAAGGTAAGAAAGTCGGGTTTGTGCGCATGCGCTGGTTCCGGCCGTTTGCCGCCGAAGAATTGGCGAAGTCCCTGCAACGTTTTGAGGCGATTGGTGTCATCGACCGTGACTACTCTTTCGGATCGCCGTATCTGGGAGGCGTGCTAGCCGGCGAGATTCGCCACGCCTTGTACCCAGGAGCCGGTAAGAAGCCGCCAGTGCTCGATTTTATTTGCGGTCTCGGCGGGCGCGAAGTAACCGTGCCTGATGTGCAAAAGATGGCCGACTCCGTCTACCACGCTGCGGATGGCAAAGCGCAGCCTCTAACTCAATGGATCGGATTGCGCGAGTAGTCCGTGTCTCGCTGATGCTTTCTTAAGCGTCGGAAAAGTGAGGGAATCATGTCTACCTACATTCAGATTGATCCGACCCAGAAGCTGGATCCCTTCAAAGCCGTCAAGAAGCTGCCCTTGGAGGAATATTTCACTTCCGGTCACAGGACATGCCAGGGCTGCGAGTCGGCGCTGGTGATGAAGATGATGGCCAAGGCCGCTGGCCCCAGGACGATTGTGCTGGGCAGCACCGGGTGCATGTACGTGGCCAACACCACTTATTACAGCACTTCATGGGTGCTTCCGTGGATGCACACTCAACTGGGCAGCAGCGGATCGGCTGCACTGGGAACCGCCGCCGCTCTGAAAGCGCTCATGCGCAAAGGAAAGATGAAGAAAGAGCCCATTAATGTCATAGCTTTCTGTGGCGACGGCGGCGGAGCGGATATGGGCGTGGGGGCAATCTCGGCCACTCTTACTCATCCCGATTACAACTGCCTCATCCTGATGTACGACAACGAGTCGTACGCCAACACCGACATTCAGCTTTCGGGCAGCACTCCCTGGGGTGCCAACACTACGTTTAGTACTCCCGGCAAGGTGAAAAGAATCATGCATCGCCGCTGGAAGAAGAACATGGCGGGCATGATGGCCGCAGGGCATCCCACTTGCAGGTACGTCGCGACCGTCTGCATGTCCTACGCTCTGGCAGGAATGAACGCCATGCGCAAAGCGCTGTCGATCGGCGGTCCGACATTTATCCATTCACTCGATCCGTGCCCCAAGGGCTGGGACTACGATCCTTACCTTTCGCACGAAATGGGCGAGCTGGCCGTAAATACTGGAGTTTGGCCGCTCTACGAGGTTGAAGACGGCGTGCTGAGGCTGACCGGCAGAACGCAGCAAATCGCCGCCGGCAAGATTAAGCGGCAGCCCGTGAGAGATTACTTACTAAAGCAAGGAAGGTTCGCGCACTTTACCAACGATGATATCGATTACTTCCAGAGTAAGGTCGATGAAATGTGGGGAAAGTGGCTGGTTCCCGGTGTGATCCCATTCCAGCGAGAGGTGGAGGCAGACAACCCACCCGCGTAAATACGCTGGCGGGGAAGCTCAAAGTTTGCATGGTGCACCTTTGCGGAAACTGGTCGCGGGCCGTTCGGGAACCAGCGATTTGCAGGTAAGTTCCTAAAGTCGGACGAGACACCGAGGAGGTGCATCTATGGCAGAAGCCGCTCACCCTGACTTGATTCATCCCTCGCGCATTGTAAATCGTTGGGCCCAACTGGTTGCTGGCATCATCGCGATGATGGCCATTGCCAACCTTCAGTATGCCTGGACCCTTTTCACTAAACCCATGCAGGCGCACCTGCACGTTTCACTGACGGCGATTCAAGGCATCTTTACCGCCTTCATCCTCGTGGAAACCTGGCTGGTTCCGTTTGAAGGATACCTGGTCGACCGGATCGGTCCCCGCTTGATGTTGGGCGCTGGTGGCATCCTGGTTGGCTTGGGTTGGATCCTCTCGGGACAAGCCGAAACGTTGCGCAGCCTTTACTTCTGGTACATCGTTGGCGGTATCGGCGCCGGCATCGTCTACGGCGGAACCATTGGAAATGCGCTGAAGTGGTTTCCGGATCACCGTGGGCTTTGCGTCGGGCTCACAGCAGGCGCCTACGGTATCGGGACAGCACTGACCGTGTCGCCGATTGACAAAATGATAAAAGCTTCTGGGTACCAGCACGCACTGGTCTTTTGGGGCATTATCCAGGGGGCTGTGGTGATGGCTGCTGCCCTGTTCCTGGCTAGACCTCCGGTGGGCTGGACGCCACCCGGATGGAAGGAAAAGGAAGCACAGATCAAGGCACACGTGCACAGCTCAGCCCTGGATATGACCCCATGGCAGATGCTGCGCCAACCATCGTTCTATGTCATCTACCTGATGATGACCATGCTGTCGTTCGGCGGCTTGGTGGTTACCGCTCAGCTCAACCCCATGGCCGTCTCCTACCATGTGGATAAAGTCATCGTCGTTTTCGGCATGAGTGCCCTGGTAATGGCGATCACCGTGGACCGCTATCTGAATGGGCTGACACGCCCCTTCTGGGGATGGGTCTCGGACCATATTGGCCGCGAAAATACCATGTTCATCGCTTTTACCCTCGAGGCGGTAGCGGTATTTGCGCTGTTGCAACTGATCAGCCGTCCGGTCTGGTTCATCGCCCTGTCCGGCTTGTGCTTCTTCGCCTGGGGAGAGATCTTCTCGCTGTTCCCCTCCATCACTGGAGACTTGTTCGGGAAGACCTGGGCCACCACAAACTATGGCATCGTCTACACCGCCAAAGGAGCAGGCGCGTTCTTTGCTGGTGTCGGCGCGGCTTGGTTGTTTGAAAAGACCGGTTCCTGGAACAAGGTCTTTTGGGCGATGATTGCCTGCGATCTTATCGCCGCATTCTTGGCTCTGTTCTGGCTGAAGCCCGTCGCCAACCGTACCATCGAAGAATCGGAAAGCGCACTGCGCGCCGTCGCGGCCCTGCCCCGGCCGGCGCGGTGCGAAGTGTCGCGTAGTTCATTTTCTTTTGCGGTGCAGCCCTAAAAGGCTCCCTTTCCAGAGAAAGGGAGCCTTTCCCTTTTGAAAATCTGCGCACTGAAAATTCGGACGGCAGTAACAGAACTCATCGTTCCTCCCCTGCCCACGCCTCTTTGCGTTGGATAGCGTTGGATAGTGCGACCAGGGATAACCAGGGACAACCAGGGATAGGGGCGGGCGACATAGAAGTGGATGTCAAGCCGCCAGAGCCTCGCGGCGTTCCTCCCAATAGTCCTCAAAACGGCCATTGAGATGAGAGCAGCGCAGTGCCAAGATCGCGTTGGCTCCCCGGACGGTCCAGAACATTCCCGATTGTTTGAGGCGAGAGCCGA
>QIAN01000370.1 GCA_003225005.1 Acidobacteriota bacterium
ACTTGTAATAACGCAGGGTCATGCGGACGTCTTTGTGTCCCAGCAATTGCATGAAAGCGGGCAGGCCGACGCCGAGGCGGAGCATCACAGTTGCGAAGGTGTGATTATGCCGAATTCGGCATAATGCAGAGCATTTTTAGCTCGGCGGCGCGGCTACGACGGAGCATGGTTGGCAGGAAACCTGGAAGCCGCGCCGGTGAGCTAAAAATGGATTGGACTGAACCGCCTCGATGGCGCCGGCGCTATGGGCATTGAATCGTCCGAATGATCGCCGGAGAGTGATGGCCTGGTGCAAAGAGGAGTGATGGCAGGGGTGTGGCATGACGAAAGGGCGCGGATTCGTTGGACATTGAACTGGAATGAGTGAGTTCTGGGTGGTGAGAGGAGCATCGAGAGACACTTCTCCTCGGACCTGACTGGGGCATGTGCGGGCGATCGTAGTTGCGAGCCGGGCGGTCTCATGAAGTGTCCTCTAAGGTTGAGGATGTGCAAGCGACGGAGGACAGAGGGACACGAATCATCTGACCACGGCGGCAGACCGGGCAAAGTCGGAGGGAAACGCCAGTCAGTTCTTCATAGCGGTCGCGATAGTCCTTCGGTGGTTCAGTGGCTGGAGTGGTCGGATGGGCAGATGCCATGCCCAGGAGTTGACGGCAGCGTTCGAGTTTTTCTTCGCGGTGGCGATTGCTGAGGAAGCCGTAGTAGCGGATGCGCTGGAAGCCATCGGGTAGCACGTGGAGCAGAAAGCGCCGAATGAACTCATCGGCGGAGAGGGGCATCACCTTCTGCTGGCTGTGGTTGCGATAGTCCTTGTAGCGGAATTGCACCTGACCATCTTCGATGTCCAGAAGACGATTGTTGGAAATGGCGACGCGATGAGTGTAGCGTCCGACGTAGTCGAGGACTTGCTGGGGTCCGGCAAAGGGTGGTTTGGCATAGACCACCCATTCTGCATCGCGAAGGGGGTCGAGATAAGCGACGAAGGCAGCTGGATCGTGCAGTTGAAGGAGCGAGGAAAAGAAATGCAGTTGAGCGGCGTCGAAGGCCTGCTGCAACAACTCGAGAAACAAGCGGCGGAATAAGCGCGAGAGCACGCGCACGGACAAGAAGAAACCCGGACGGCAGGAGACCCAACGGTCGCCGTCCGGGGAGAGTCCGCCACCGGGAACGACACAGTGCAGGTGCGGATGAAACATCAAGTTTTGACCCCAGGTATGGAGCACGGTGAAGAAGCCTATCTCGGCGCCGAGATGTTTGGGGTCGGCGGCAATGGTGCGCAGGGTTTCAGAAGTGGCCCGAAAGAGAATGTCGTACACCACTTTCTTGTTCTGGTAAGCGATGGCGGCGATCTCTTCCGGGAGAGTAAAGACGACATGGAAATATTGGGTGTCGAGGAGCTCGGATTGTCGATCCTCGATCCACTGAGCCCGTGCCAAGGACTGGCATTTTGGGCAATGGCGGTTGCGGCAGGAGTCGTAGGCAATGCGTTGGTGCTGGCATTGATCGCACTGTTCCAGATGACCGCCGAGGGCGGCGGTCCGGCACCGTTCGATGGCACTCATGACACGGCGCTGGGCCGTGGAGAGCGAAGCCGCATGTTGTTCACGATAGGCTTCGCCATAACGACGCAACACGTCGGCGATTTCCAGCCGGGGACGGTCCATGGGCCGGAACTCAGAAGTACTGAGGAGTTACCGGTTTGGGTTCGATGGGAAGGGGATGGGGGAGCAGATCCAGCGGGCTGGTGGTGGAGCACACCTTGGTGGTGGCAATGCGCAGATAGCGGGCGGTGGTAGCCAGGCTGCGATGGCCGAGCAGGAGTTGAATAGTACGGACGTCGGTGCCCTGCTCGAGAAGGTGAACGGCAAATGCGTGGCGTAGCGAATGGGGCGTGATGGGTTTGGGAATCTTGCAAGCGGCGTGGGCTTTTTGGCATTCTCGCTCAACTGCGCCCCGGCTAATGTGCTGGCTCGGTATATCCCCGGGAAAGAGCCAGTGCTGGGGTCTTTCTAAGCGCCACCAGTCACGAAGAGTGGTGAGCAACTTGGGCGAGAGCATCACGTAGCGATCTTTTTTCCCTTTGCCCTGTTCGACGCGCAAGACCATGCGCTTACTGTCAATCGCTGGCGGCATGAGCGCAACGGCTTCTGAGATCCGCAGGCCAGCGGCATAGCAGGTGGTCAGAATCGCGCGATGCTTGGCACTGGTGACGGCGGCCAGGAACTGGATCACTTGTTCGGGGCTAAGAATGATCGGAAGCTGCTGCGGCTTCTTGGGAGCGGGGATGACGTCATCGATAGCCCAGGTCTTTTTGAGGGTCACTTTGTAGAGGAAGCGCAGCGCAGAAATAGCGATGAGAATCGAACTGGTCGCCAGCTTCTTTTCGTTCGTCAAATAGACCTGGTAGGTGCGAATCTGCTCAGCTCCCAGTAGTTCGGGTGACTTGTTGAAATGGCGGGCGAACAGGGCGACTTGGAGCAGGTACGTGTTCTGGGTATGGACTGCAAGATTCCGGATCTGCATGTCCTCTGTCATGCGGGTGCGAAGTGATGTCATGGGAACGACTCCTTGCGAAAGGGATTGTGTTGCAAACAGCTACTCATGCTTTCGCAAAGAAACGGACGTGAAAAGGGCTAATGAATCCGGACGGAGGGAACCGGCAAATCTCGGGAAATCCTATCAACCGACGCATGCGCCACGTATACCGCGGAGCGGTTTAGTCCAATGAAGTGTATGTGCGGCTGGTTGATATTCGTCCAATCGACTGGCAAAACCGCGCTCATTTCTTTGCCCTATGTGCCCAGTTGATGCGGCGGATTCTGACCGATTTCGCCCGCTCGCGCCATTATCAGAAGCGAGGTGGTGCAGCAGCACATGTACCTTTTGATGAGGCGCTGTTGGTATCCTCGCAGCCCCACGCGGATCTGGTCGCACTGGATGACGCATTGAAGAGACTTGCTCGCATCGACTCAAGAAAGAGTCGCGTGGTGGAGCTTCGATTCTTTGGTGGCCTTGGCGTCAAGGAAACTGCGGAAGTGCTAAAGGTATCCAACGAGACCGTGATGCGAGATTGGAAGCTGGCCAAAGTTTGGCTCTTGCGTGATCTCGGAGGGAGCAAGCACCATGGAGCCTGAGCGATGGCGTCGAGTGGAGGAGTTGTATCACTCGGCACTGAAGGTGGACGCACAAAAGCGGCCAGCATTTCTGAAAGATGCTTGTCGAGATGATGCGGCACTTCGCCAGGAAGTGGAATCCCTGCTGACGCATGAAGCGTCCGCAGAGGAGTTCATTCAGGTGCCCGCCTTCGAAGTGGTCGCACGGCTGATGGCTCAGGATGAGTCTGTTCGTTCTGCCGCTGACCCGGTGATAGTGGGTAAAACCATTTCGCATTTCCGAGTGCTGGAAAAGCTTGGTCAGGGAGGTATGGGTGTTGTCTACCGGGCAGAGGACATTCACCTCGGTTGTCAGGTCGCACTGAAGTTCTTGCCGGAGGATAGCCGAGATCCGCAGTCCATCGAGCGGTTCAAACGTGAGGCACGAGCGGCGTCCTCACTCAATCATCCCAACATTTGCCACATCAACGAAATCGACGAGCGCGGATATTTCTTTTCCATGGAGTTACTCGAAGGCCAGACGCTGCAAAGCCGAATTGGCGGAAAGCCTTTGCCTACCGATTCTCTGCTCGAACTTGCTGCGCAAATCGCTGACGCGCTGGATGCGGCGCACACAAAGGGGATCAGTCATCGCGACATCAAGCCGGGAAACATC
>QIAN01000060.1 GCA_003225005.1 Acidobacteriota bacterium
CGCCGCACGCACGACTATAAACGTCATGGGACTACGTCGCTGTTTGCCGCGCTGGAATTGAAGACCAGCCGCGTGATCGCCCAACTGCACCGCCGCCATCGTTCCTCGGAATTTCGCAAGTTCCTCGATGTGATCGAGGCGCACGTGCCCGCCGGACTGGATGTCCATATCATCCTGGATAACTACGGAACGCACAAAACCGCCATGATCCGGAAATGGTTTGCGAAACGCCCACGATTTCATCTCCACTTCACCCCTACCTACGGTTCCTGGATCAACCTGGTGGAGCGATGGTTTGCCGAACTCACGAACAAGCGAATTCGACGTGGCGTGTTCCGCAGCGTAAAAGACTTGGAAGCGGCCATCCGCGAGTACATCGACGTGCACAACGAAGATCCCAGGCCCTTCGTTTGGACCAAAACAGCCGACCAAATCCTGGCCAGCATCGCTCGTTACGCGCAGCGCACAACCGCTGCCCAACCTTCTTAACTTATGTCACGAATCACTGGGACGGGAGACTAGCGGCCTTCCACTTCTCCGAGGTCAGCGTACATGGTCTCTGTCCTCTAGTCCGATAGTTGGCGAATAGGCCGCCAAAGCTAGCGGTCGGCTGGACTCTCCGACTGCGGCAAAGTAGACTTGGGCCGCCCCTGGCAACGGGAACGAAACACTCGCCTCGCCCCGCTCAAAATCGGAGGTGCGTCTGAGTGTGTAATAATACCCGCCAGTATCGCCATTTTGGCCAACGCTTCACAGAGGCGGATCACCGGTTGTAACAAATTCACCAAGGAAGAAACGCCCCTCATGAAGGCATGAAGTGACTTTGGATCACGCGTGCTCAAGATTGGCTCCTTCAGGCTCAAGCCCCGCACGTATTCTTGTCGCAATTGACGGTTACGTTCGCGGCCTGGGCCAACGGGCTTGCCACCCAGATGGCCACCAACAGAAGGAATGCAACAACTGCTGCCCTTTGCCTCATGATGTTCTCCTCTCTCACTTCAGTGAGTGTCGTGCTGTTTTGTTGAGTTCGTGTTGATCCTGCGCGGCCATTTGAATTGGAAAGACTGGCGCGACGATCCTCTGCCGTGACAGTTCTCTGCGGCAATCCACGATGCACTAAGATAGCCTCAGGGCGTGTTCTCCAAGGAGCCCACGAATGTTGAGTCTGAGTCGTAAATGTAGAAATTGTTATACAGTGGGTCATACAGTCCAAACCAGTTGACTTGCCCTCCCGCGATGGTTCCGGTCAGGTTCAGAGACAGTCCTACTGTCGATCCATTTAGAACGAATGGTGTGCCGCTATATGTACCGGACATGCTCAAATCAAACGAGTGAGGCGTAGAGGTGAAGTGCGAGACAATGGCGTGGGCGGTGCCATCGAAAGTCAAAGTTCCAGAATAGGTTTCGCCTGAAAATGCAATTGGAGATTGATAACCCTCGACACTCCCGCGATCTTCCGGAAAGCCGCAGGCGGCGGGAGTGGAATAAGTTCCATTACTGATGCTCCCGCCATTGTTGGAAGCGGAAGCGGTAGTGACAACAGATCCCAAGGCACCGGTCTCAGACAAGGTAAGAGACACGGCTCCACTCGAAAGGGTCGCGTCGACTGTTACGTCACCCACGCTGCCGCTATCGCATTCTCCACCTAGATGCTCCAGCTGCATCTCGAGTGTGCCGCTCTTGCAGTTTAGTGGCTGAAAGACGAGGGCGCTGGTCTTATCGGCAAAAACGTGATCGCCGACCTCGGATAGATTGGCCTCCAAGGCCACACAACCATCCGACACGGCGGAATGAAAGAGAAATATCCATGACCCCTGCATGCTAAAAGGGGTAGAAAGCTGACAGGTCAGCGTCCCGGAGCCGTGGATCATGCCTCCTTTGCCGGCGGCAGATGCGGTCACGGTAATGGGCCCGCCCACCGCCAGGCAGGTGGCGATTCCAGTATTTGGATCGATGGACGCTACATTCGAATCTGACGATGCCCATTGCACCGGTAAACTCGACTGAGTGGTAGGTGCCTGATCGAAAGTGCCGGTAGCGCTGAAGGTCACCGTGCCATTCGGTGCGACCGCTTGGCCGCTCCCCGGCTGTACACTGACAGCGATTAACTGACGTGTCCCAACACCAATCGTGGCTCCTCCCCCGCCGCAACTCACCAACACCATGCCAAGGGACGCTAAACTTCCCACCTCGCAGAGAATCGAGACCACTCTTAGCCAGGTCAGATGTGAACGTGAAGGGACCTTCACCTTGTCACCTATCAATACAGATCTGCGTTGAACTCTAGCGTTCTTTGCGAGCATGGCCTGCTCCTTTTCTTTCGATGTCTCCCGGGTTTCCGCCGCTGGGAGAGTCGCATCGGCGGGGACACATTCATACAAATCACGCCTGGACGCAATGCACCACGCTTCAATTCTTCATTAACTGTTCTTCAACAGACAAACTGATCAAAGCAGGTGGGTTACGAGCGCTCGCCGCGAGATATCTTTTGACCGGTTCCTGGTGGCCTGATAGTCTCGCTGCTGGCGGTGAGTGTGACCAGCTGGGTTTCCACAGCATGCCGTCTCTCGTTTGGCCCTTTCGAAGCAGACTTGCGTTCCGGCGAGTTGCGAAAGCAGGGAGAAAGAGTGCGGCTGCAGGCACAGCCCTTCCAGTTGCTGGTTATGCTCCTGGAGCGTCCAGGCGAACTCGTCACCCGAGAAGAGATCTGCCAGAAGCTTTGGTCCGGGGACACATTCGTTGACTTCGATCAAAGTCTGGGCACCGCCATCAACAAAATTCGCGAGGTTCTCGGTGATTCCGCCTCGGAGCCTCGTTTTGTTGAGACCTTGCCTCGCCGCGGGTATCGCTTCATCGTGCCGGTCACGACCGTTGCCGATCCCGCCGAGGAAGTCTCGCCTCCGCCGTCGCCAGATTTAGAGCCGGATGAGGATGAGAAGGATCATCAGAAGGCATCTTCGCGCAGGCTCATCTGGGCTGGTGCCTCCGTGGTCCTTATCGTTTCTGTCCTGGCCGCTTGGTACTTCCTGCGCCCTCATCCCGTTAGGTCCATCGCCGTCCTCCCGCTCGAAAATCTTTCCGCCGAACCGAATCAGCAGTTTTTCGCCGATGGCGTGACCGACGAACTCACCACCAACCTGGCCCAGATCGCTTCGCTCCGCGTGATCTCGCATACGTCAGCCGTCGCCTGTTGGGGTAAGCATAAGTCCGCGCGAGAGATCGCGCGCTGTTTGGGGGTCGATGTACTGGTCGAGGGCTCGGTAGTGCGGTCCGGCGATAGGGTGCGCATCAATACTCAACTGATTCATGCCGCCTCGGATCGCCATTTGTGGGCGCACACCTATGACCTGCAATTAAGCGATGTCCTTACTGTGCAAGGCGAACTGGCTCGGGCGATTGCGGCCAGCATCTCGCACACTCTGACTCCGCAAGAGCAGGCCCGGCTCTCCCACCCCCACCCGATGAGCCCGGAGGTCGCCCTACTCTACTTCAAAGGCTCTTATCTATTGAGTAGGACGGACGCCAGGCAAGCCCTAGACTTGTTCAAGCAGGCAACCGACCTAGACCCTGGCAGTGCGGAATCCTGGGCCGGGTTGGCGGATGCGTTGCACACGATGGGGGTGCAGGGCGACGACGACGCAGTCGACCCGGCCAAAGAGGCTGCCAGGAAAGCTCTGGAGATCGATCCATCCCAGGCGCAAGCTCTGATGGCGCTCGGCGCTATTTCCTTTGGTTATGACTGGAATCCGGCACAGTCGGAGGATTACTTCCGGCAGGCGATCGCTTCCCGTCCGAACTACGCCATGGCCCATGCACTATTCGCCGTAACACTGGCGCACCGCGGAAGGTCCGAGGAGGCCATCCGGGAGATCAAGCTGGCTGCCATCCTGGATCCAGTTTCGGTACCGATCAACTCGTTCGCGTGGCATGTGTATTTCTGTGCGCGCCGGTATGACGACGCCCTGCGAGTCATCATGGCAGCGAATGAATTGGACCCCACGTTCCGTGCCGTATATGGACGCCTCGCCCACAGTTGGGACCAAAGAGGCGAATATCAGAAGGCCATCGACACGCGCGTTCGCGGCCGAATTGTGGGAGGAGAATCCCCCGAAAAGGCAAACCGGGACGTCGCGGGCCTCCGCGCCGCACTTGCCTCGGGGGGGCCGCGCGGGATGTGGCAGTACGAGCTGGACAAAATCCCGGCTGACGAGCGTTACAGCACCGGCCCGGCATCCTTGTACATGCGCTTGGGCAACAGGGAGGAGGCCCTCAATGCATTGGAAAAGGGGTACCAGCGCAGGGAGCACTATCTGATTATGTGGATCATCTCCCCGGAGTTTGACGCTCTGCACTCCGAGCCCCGCTTTCAGAAAATCCTCCATGATCTTGGTCTTTCGTGAAAGACCAGGTCTTATCCGCACCACAACTGGTTTTATAGGTGTTCCTTACCTAATCGATTTCCGTTATATACTCCTCCCGTCGCGATATGTGGGAATGGCGTCCGACTTTGTATATCGCGCCCGTTCCGGAGCGCCTCCAGGTTTCCCCCCTTCGGCGTGGAACTCAGGCCAAAGAACAAGAACTCAAGAGCCAGAGGAAGCTGTATGCGCCAACCTGTCGCGTCCGCGAAAGTTCATTGCTGCGTATCGTTCGTTCTGAAGATGAGGGGCGCTCCAACTGCTGTGAGTCAACTGACAGCCTGTTTGGGGATTTGTATCGCGCTGTTTTCCTTGTCTTCAACATTGCATGCGCAATCCCTCAGCGGCATTCGCGGGACCGTGACCGATCAGAGCGGGTCGACAATCAGCAATGCTAAGGTCTCAATTGCCAATGCGGACACCGGCGTTCGCCGTGACACAGAGACTACTACGGCTGGAAGCTATTACATCACTGACCTGACCCCAGGCACCTATACTGTCACGGTCGAGAGGGCGGGATTTAAATCTTCGGTCCAAAAGAATGTGGTCGTGCAGGCGGCGGCACATTCGACTGCAAACGCGGTTTTGACGGTAGGCGATGCCCGCGAGACGGTGGAGGTAATCGCGCCGGAGATTTCGATCGAGACCGAACAACCCTTGCTCGGTACCACGATCCAACGAAGGCTTCTCGAGGATTTGCCCCAACTCAGCGTGGGAACAGTTCGCCAGATTGACGCCTTCACGTGTTTGGCGCCGGGAGTATCGGTTGTCAAAATGACGGACGGTCTATCGTCGCCGGGAGTATCGTCCATTGGCCGCATTAACGGTGGATTGACTCCGGGAGTATCGACGGACGGCCGCATTGACGGTGGACTGGACTTTCAGAACGAAGTGGTCTTCAATGGCGTGCCCATCGCGTTCGCGGAATTTCAGGGCCGCCAGTACTTCATCAATCCTCCATTTGATATGGTCAAGGAGTTCACCGTTTTACAAGGCGCCTTCTCCGCGCAATATGGCCTGGGTCAAGGTGTCGCCCAGTATCAGTTTCAGTCCGGAACAAACAAAATCCATGGAAACTCCTTTGGGGTCTATCGTGACGCCTTCTTCGACGCCCCGGGAGCAGTGAACGATGTCAATCCAAACGATCGAGGAATTATTGGCGAGCCGAATACGGACCACGAAATTGATTGGGGCTTCAGCGCGGGAGGCCCACTTCGGATCCCTAAGCTCTACGATGGACACGATAAGACTTTCTGGTTCGTGAGTCTCGAAAAATTCCGCGAAGCCTCGGCGCAGCCCGCGGTGCAGGTTCCAACCGAAGCCATGCTAAAAGGCGATTTCAGCGGCCTGGTGGTGCCAGCAACTACCACGCAGATTCCAATTTTTGTTCCCATCGCGTGGCAAGCCGACCCGTCTCTGATGCCAGCAGGGTGTAACGCCGGCGCAGCGCCTGGACAACAGTTTCCGGGCAATGTCATCCCACAGAATTGCTTCAGCACGGTTGCCAGGTCGCTGCTGGGATTTGTTCCCAAGCCGACCTCGTCAGGCGAAGTTAATAATTTCCAGCCTGGGTTTGTCCCAATTCTGGCGCACACGGTTTGGGGATTTACGCTCGATCACAATATCAATCCCAGGCAGGCCATTCACGGAGCCTACTGGCGCAATAATGAGGAGATCGCGGGCGGGTTCATAGACAATCCCCTGAACAATACGACTGCGAACCACTGGTTTGGCAGCGGACTCCTGGTTACTTACTCACACGCCCTGACGTCGCGAATGATGGTGACCGGGGGCTTTAGTTGGACCACAGAAATCTTTAACTACGATCAGCAAAAACCCATCGGGTCCTTCGCCGGCGTTGAGCCGTCCCCCGGCGGGCAGGAGTTCCTGCCCGGAATCAACTTTGTGGGTGGTCCCTGGCAGCCGGTGAACTGGGGCACAACTGGATGGCAATTCTCCATCAATCGCAAACACGGACTCGGGTTTGCCAACAATTGGCTATACACGCGGGGCCGTCACACTATCAACTTTGGGATGGAGATGCGGCGTACTTTCCAGGATGACCAGGAGTGCCAGTCTTGTTCCGGCAACATCAACTTCGAAGCCACGACCACCGCCGACCCGGTGAACGACGCAGAAGGGAACTTCACTGGCAATGGGTTCGCCAGTTTCCTGCTCGGCGACGCAGGCAGCGCAGAGCGTTCGTATGCACCGATGACCAAGTTGCGCAATTTCTATATTGCTCCCTATTTTCAAGACAATATAAAAATCACTCCGCGCTTTACCTTGAACTGGGGGTTGCGCTGGGATCTGGCGTTTCCGTTCTCGAACGACAACCAGGTCAATCAACTTGTTTTCTTCGATCCAACCATTCCAAATCTGTACACCATTAACCCGGCCACCGGCCATCCGCTGCTGGGGTCAATGGCTGTTCTGGGTAAGAATTGTGACGGTTGTGCTGGCTGGAGTCACCCTGATATGCAATGGAGGCCTGTCGTTCAGTTTCCTGAATACGGGGGCCTTCGAATACGGGACCAATCAGGTTGCCGTAAATTTTGGAAACAGTTTGAATGGCTTTTTCAATGTGGAGAGTGAACAACAAATTCCCGGGCTAGGTCAATGGGATACTGCTCCTCTTCCCTCACCTTCTAACTCCGCCTTCTCGCAAGACTACTTCTTCGATAACTTTAATCCGAGCGAGATTCACAGGCACGTCGACCAGGCCTACAACGAGTTGCTCACCGTTGGAGTGCAGCGCGAATTGCCGTGGAACATGTTCACTTCCGTATCTTACGTATACAGTCACGACTTGCATTTGCCGGCTGCTTTGATTCGGCGCAATCAACTTGATCCTAAACTCTTATCTGTGTGTCCGGACGGTCTGTTCGTGGAGACGGACTGTGTGTTTGCCAAGCCGTGGACGTCTGACGCTGCCCAGGCTGTGCTGAAAGACCTGGGCTTCGGACAATTCGAGGGCCTCTATACACCGTACGAAAATTACCTGACCGACTATAACCCGAACAAACCGCTTATCCGGGCATTGCTCCCGTACCCGCAGTACCGCGATATCCGGAACCCATTCGACACGACCGGCGCGGACAAATATGATGCACTCCAGGTCAGCTTCCAAAAGCGCACAGGGAGTGGTTTAACTCTGCTGGCAGCATACACTCTGTCGAAGAGCATCTCGAATACAGATAGCGCCGTATCGAGCTCCAACGTCAGGGGTCTCAACCAATTCAATCCCAACGGCGAGTGGTCCGTCGCCCGTGACGACCGCACTCACGTGCTCAGCATCAGTCAGGTCTATGAGTTGCCCTTTGGACCCGCGAAAAAGATTTTGAACCGGGGTGGGAGCATGATGAGGAATCTGGTAGGTGGCTGGGCGATCTCCGGACACTTCAGCTACGGCAGTGGCACGCCGGTAAAGATCACTGTGAATGGCCTTCCCCTGGGCATCCATGCCCCTAACCGCGCCAACATTATGCCGGGCTCTTTCGATGTGAACTGGGACAACTACTACAAGGGCCTGCCGGTATTCAACATCAAGAAGTTTCAGTTTCCCGGGGCTTGGAGAGTGGGCAATGCCGCTCCATTCTATTCCGGCTTTCGGAACCCGTTCGAGAGCAATGAAACGCTGGGGCTTTCCAAGCGATTCTTCCTGGGCGAGAGAGTTAAGGCTGAGTTGAGAGTGGAATTCGACAATGTTCTCAACCGAATGAGAGTCTGCGGTGGCGACAAAATGGACAACAGTCCCTATGACGTTGCCGGGCTCGACCCCAACAATACCAATTTCAATTTTGGGATAGTCTCACCCGGCGCGGTCTGCCAGGGCAACACACCAAGAAGGGGACAAGCCTTCTTCAAGATCACGTTCTAGATCAAAGAACGTTCCCTCCGTGTTTGGGCTGTACGGGAAACCTAACCAGCATTACGTCTATGGGTCCCGGATACTGGGATTTGGATATCTCGCTTCTCAAGAATGTCCGGGTCTCCCACCGATTTCGTCTCCATTTCCGCGCCGAAGCTTTCAACTATGCTAACTCTCTAGTCGGCGACAACCAAGAGCTTGCAGGCTTGCAGGACCCGATCTTCGAAATCGCAGGCGCACCAATCCACCTCGCAACCCGAAGTCCGGAGTGAAACTGAGTTTCCGAAGGTCGCGCCGCCGTATCGACGCCGGCGGACTCAACCCGTCAACCGTGTATTGGTCTGACGCTTACGTTTGTGTTTAGACGCGGGGCGCCTCGCTGAATGACATACTGACAACAGTCATCTGGGCCTTCTGAGCCGCGTCTGCCCTCAAATAGATCAGGGTGCTCGAGGAACTGCGGTGGCCGACGTAGTCCTGGATCGCGTTGAGGTCGTGCGTTTCCTGCCACAGCAGCACGCAAATGCTGTGCTTGAGGGCGTGGTAGTGCCGTTTTGCGGGATGAATGCCCGCGAGGGCAGCATATCGTTTGAGCAGAACATCCATGTATTGGCGTGACCACGGAAACAATTCGGTCTCAGGGCTAGCCTTGGCGAGTTCCAGCAGCGGAGACTCGTCGAAGAGGGGATCGCTGTCAATTCGGAGGGCGTGCAGCGTCGGGCGGCTCTTCTTCAGCCGCTTGACTGACACCCTGCCATCGCAGATGTCACGCCCACGAATCGCCAGCGTCTCTGACACACGGAGCCCATGTAGAAGGCCGACGAGCAAAGCGACGTGGTGCAGCGGATTGTGCTGCCGGGCGACCTTGAACAATCTGATCAGTTCGTCGCGATTGAGGTATTCCATATGCCTCCATGCCACGCTCAGTGTACAATATAACTACAGGCATATCTATGGCACGATAGTCATCTATAGTAATCTATGGTCCATCTTATTGACAGGTATATGCTTAGAGGTTACGCTTGGGTCATGAAGGAGACGATGCTTCGGACAGCACTCTTTGTGAGATCGGGCCAGATGGCCAAGTTGCAGACCTTGTCCAAGGTCACAGGGGCCCCTGTGGCTGAGTTGGTCAGACGTGCGATCGACGCCTACCTGGAGCAGAGAAGAGCAGAAATCAAGAACGCCTGAATGGCATCCATTGCTGAAGCAATGCGTACACACTGACCTTCGACGAAATCATCGAAGTAGTGCTCGGCCAGCCGCTGATTCAATCGCGTGTAGAATGGGTGACTGCTGGCCGTCGGAAAATTCGTCGTCGCCACCCACATTTCCGGCTGCCGCTCGCGGACGCGTTTTCCCATGGACATGTGCAAAGTGTAGTGCACGAGATCGAGATCAATCCTGTCGATCCGTACACGCGAACGGGAGGGTGTCATGCCAATCACGCTCACGCAGCAGACCGCTCTGATCACAGGGGCATCACGCGGTATTGGCCGCGGAATCGCGCTGAAGCTC
>QIAN01000061.1 GCA_003225005.1 Acidobacteriota bacterium
CGTTTTTAGTTCCTCGGTTATCCAGTTCTGAATCCAACGGTAGCGACTGGTTTTGAATCTGCGATGCGCCCAGACCCGATTCTCAGCGCCTGCGTCTGTGCTTATCGGCGGATGAAGGCCGTGGCATTTCGTAATGCCAATGCGAGTCAGCGCAGTGACGTCCCGGCGCTCGAAAGCCTCTTGTGTCTTGCTCGGCACAGGGACATTTTCGGGTGATTGCTCTACTGCTGTGAAGGTCACGAACTACTGATAACTTTAGTCACCCGGTGATAGCTTCTGTACTATCGGCACCGTTTTGAGCGATTTCTAGCGGAACGGTAGGGTTTGTTCTCTATAAGTTATAGAGGCTGCTAGGGGCTTAGCCGTTCTTTGTCCACCCAGGTTCCTCTGGAGTTGCAAATGTCAGTTTTGAGCGAAGGCCATGAGGTCAGCGTGCGCCCACTAGCGGCGTCGACCTCGACTAAGGTCCACGGTCCGTGGCAGATCGCCGCTACGGGCTTGCCTGCTTCAAAAAAATGCTTCGCAAACGCACGGCGTCGGGGTTCATGCGAAGGGGGTCAGCATTCATGACTCCGCCGGGCAACAGCAGCGCGTCATACCTTGACGGATCCACAGAGTTAAGCCGGCACGTCGACGGGCCCGTCGTCGCCCCAGTCTGTGTGATTCCAGCCCTTCACCTTGCCATCGACCGGCGAGACAACTTGCGTCTGCGCTCCCGCTTCGTCGAGGGCCTGCCTCGGCTCAAGCAATTCTGATTGCTCGAATCCATTGCCACTAATATTGATTTTTCTCCTTGGGGAGTGTTAGCCATGGTGTTTCCTCCCATTTAACAGTTCACGACCCATGCTAGGCCCGCTTTCCTAAGGAGGTTTAGCCGTTTGGATGCCCGCCCGGAACCATGTGGTTGTCATTCCACAGGATGGAAACGCGCCTCGGACTTGCTGTTCAGCGGCAGTTTCCAAGTGTTTCGGGGTCCATTGCCGGTTTTATGTAGGGTCATTTAAAGTGGTTGCCGGATGTCAACTACGGGAGAACGTTTCGAGCGCACGGTCGCCATCATGGAGCGCTTGCGCGCGCCAGGCGGATGTCCTTGGGATCGAGAGCAGACTTTCGATTCCATCAAGCCTTATACACTTGAGGAAACCTACGAAGTTCTCGAAGCCATCGACAATCGCGATTGGGCCGAACTGGCCGGCGAACTCGGGGACCTGCTGTTGCAAGTCGTGTTTTATTCGGAAATGGCCAAGGAGCAGGGATCGTTTTCCATCGATGACGTCCTTGATCGGCTCTCAACAAAGCTCGTGGACCGGCATCCTCACGTATTCGGCGATGTGAAAGCTGATACATCCGCGAAAGTGCTGCGAAACTGGGAAGCCCTGAAGGCGGAAGAACGAAAGAAGAAATCCGGCGCCACTGGCGACAATGTCGCGCACGATCGGGTCACGGAGTCGGCGCCGAAGGCCCATGATGACCGTCATTCGGTATTGGCAGGCGTCTCTTCGGCCATGCCCTCGCTGCTCGAAGCCTATAAGCTCAGTTCTCGTGCCGCCCAGGCTGGGTTCGACTGGCCAAACATAGACGGCCTGTTCGACAAACTGAATGAAGAGACGGAGGAATTACGCCAGCAGCTTGTGGAATATCCCGCGCCGGGACCCCGGCCGCACAGCCGAGGCATAGCAAGCTCAGGCCGTTCGAGCGTCTCGGAAGCCTTGCATCGGCGGCTCGAAGAGGAGGTCGGCGATCTGTTCTTCGTGTTGGTTAATATTGCACGTTACTTGTCGCTCGATCCTGAGTCCGCATTGCGTAGGACAAATCGGAAATTCAAACGACGGTTCCAATGGATGGAACAGCAACTCCGCCAAAGCAATCGCACTCCCGAGAAGATATCCATGGAAGAGCTTGAATCACTTTGGCAGCAAGCGAAGCAGCAGGAGAAGCAGGTGTGAGCCCTGGCCCCGTCGCGATTCGCCACTGCCACGGCTTAGACGAACTGCGCGCGTGCGTTGCGCTGCAGAAAGAAGTATGGAACTTCACCGACGCTGAGTTGATCCCGCTTCGCATGTTCGTGGTAGCGGAAAAGGTTGGGGGCCAAGTCATGGGGGCGTTTGACGGCACAGGATTGGTGGGCTTTGCGCTTTCCGTGCCCGGTACACGCTCCGGCCATATCTATTTGCACTCACACATGCTGGCGGTGCGCAAGGATCATCGGAACAGCGGCCTCGGCCGTCGCCTGAAGTTGCTCCAGCGCGAAGACGCACTAGCACGGGGAATCGAGCTGATCGAATGGACGTTTGATCCGCTGGAGATCAAGAATTCCTACCTCAACATCGAGAAGCTGGGTGCGATTGCACGGCGATACACCATCAATCAATATGGCATTACTTCTTCGCCGCTACAGGGCGGATTGCCCAGCGACCGGCTGATCGCGGAGTGGTGGTTGAAGTCAAAGCGCGTGGAAACGCTGTTGGCTACCGGCAAGAACCCACCGTTCAGCAGTGAGACATTTGTCGAAGTCCCAGCACAGATTTACGACTGGAAGGCCGCTAACGAAACCCGAAATCGCGCCCAGCAGGTCCAGGAACGCAATTGTGAGCAGTTTCTGCGGTCGTTCGAGGCGGAACTCGCTGTACTGGGCTACGAACGCGACTCGGAGGGTAACGGTAAGTTCCAGCTGGGACGCTGGGAAGAGAAGTGGTCCTATGCTTCGGAAGAGACTGCATGATTCCTAAAAGATTCGTCAGGTTTTAACCAGATGAAAGTTGAAGCTGTCACTCTGCGCGAGATCCAAATGCCGCTCGTCAATTTCTTTGAGACCAGCTTTGGCCGTACTTACAGTCGTCGTATCGTTCTGGTCACCGCCCATTGTGAGGGTGTGAATGGATGGGGCGAGTGCGTGGCGGGCGAAGACCCCTTCTACAGTAGCGAGTGGATAGACAGTGCCTGGCCTACCATGACGCGCTATCTCGCCCCTGCGGTGCTGGGTCGCGAGTTCGATTCCGCACGCGAGTGGGTTGGACTGTGTGCCAAAGTACGCGGCCATCGTATGGCCAAAGCCGGACTGGAAAATGCCCTCTGGGATGCCGAAGCAAAGCAAAAGCGGCAGCCATTGTGGAAGCTGCTCGGTGGCTCCAGGCACGAAATTGCGTGCGGAGTTTCCATCGGCATTCAGGATTCGGTCGAGCAACTATTAGACAGAATCCAGACTGAACTCGCCGCGGGTTATCGGCGGATCAAGGTGAAAGTGAAACCGGGGTGGGACCTCAATGTGCTTGAGAAGATTCGTTCTCGCTGGTCAGATATTGTATTGAGCTGCGATGCGAACTCGGCTTACACGCTCGATGAGGTCGAGCATCTGCGTAAGTTCGACCAGTTCAATCTGCTGATGATAGAGCAACCCCTTTGGGACGACGAAATTTATTACCACGCCCGCCTTCAAAGAGAGCTGCGCACTGCAATCTGCCTTGACGAGTCGATCGTTCATGCGCGTAGTGCAGCGTTTGCCATCGAGAGTGGCGCTTGCCGAATTATCAATATCAAAGTCGGGCGAGTAGGCGGGTTCACCGAAGCCAAGAAGATCCACGACATGTGCCAGTCGCAGAAAATCCCGGTGTGGTGCGGTGGGATGTTGGAGTCGGGGATCGGCCGGGCGCATAATATCGCCCTCTCAACGCTGGAGAACTTCTCGCTTCCCGGAGACGTTTCTGCTTCCAAGCGCTATTGGAGGGAAGACATTATTGATCCAGAGGTTGAAGTTTCCTCTGAAGGAATGATTAAAATCTTCGACCAGCCGGGCGTGGGCTACCAGGTGAGAGAAGATCTGATTGAGAAACTGACGGTGAAGAAAGAAACGCTGCGCGCCCCAGCCTAAGCCTCGGCCACCGCGTAAGCTGTTACGAGTTACCTTCGCTCTGCTGTTTCTGTCTTGTCGTTTTGTGCCTGTGCCGATCTGACTTCCTGGCTCTCCAGCAATTCCACCCCCTGAGCCATCGTCATGCTCTCCGGGACTCGCCAAAAATCGCTGAAACGCTCGTCAGTCTTGATATTCAGACTTTTCAGCAGAAGGATCTTCCCGGTGAAATTAAGCACCATACGGGTCACATCCCACGTCCCATCGGTAACCTCAGCCTGCTGAACCATGAAGTGGCCACCCTTGTCGAGATGCCCCAGAATGTCCCAACCGAAGGCAACCTCTTTGAATAGAGTACCGTCAATCCTGGCTATGCGATGGCATTGAGCGTCGATCAGCAATTCCCCGTGCATACCGGTCAGCACTTGTTCCACATGTGAAGGCGGAGCGAAAGTGGGGTTGGGACGAAACTTCAATCGCAACAGTTTATCGCCGATCCTACCCACGTCGTCGGTTCCGTCTTGAGTCCCATCATACTCGTAGAGAAAAGCTTCGGGCAAAGCCCTGACGATGCGTAGCGTATGTTCGGTGTCTTCTTTCTCTTGTTTTTGTCTACGGTGGAGTTGGTCGGGATCCTTGATCTGACGCTGAAGCCGGCTCTTTTCCGCCTGCATTTGCTCAGCGGAGGCGGGCTGGTCATTGTACGCGACCACCATGCCGAGCATTGCATCGCGTGTCTCCACGTATATTTTGGTTTGCGAACCGTGACCCGTTTCTCTGCGGGAACGAAAACGATGCTTGACCGACGCGCGTTCGGCAGCGGCTACTTCCTGTGCGACTGTCAAACGCACTAGTTCCGCTGGCGGAAGGTTCTCTGGAGTATTTGCCGGCATCCCGAACAACGGATTCGCCGCGGCCAGGATAACAGAGGCGACCAGGGTACCAGCGGTGCATAGCGGGAAATTGGGATTTTGCCGTCTCATCTGGTTCTCTTTCGCATGTCTCATGCGATTCTTTGGATGCCAGTTTTCGCAATCAGAGTTTACTATTGGCGTCCGACCTTTTCTCTACAGTTCATCCGGTACACTGTTGCACCAACACGGCAGCTTGCCGCGCGCATGCGGCGTTCAGTATAGTCAAGGGAGCGGTGCGACCCTCGGGTTTGCCTCCGGAAGCTCATTTCGAACACATTTGT
Source organism: Acidobacteriota bacterium (assembly GCA_003225005.1). Taxonomy (GTDB): domain Bacteria; phylum Acidobacteriota; class Terriglobia; order Terriglobales; family Acidobacteriaceae; genus Sulfotelmatobacter. The sequence continues at coordinate 5,043 of QIAN01000061.1, forward strand.
TTGGTATGAATCCCGCTTTGCTAGGAAAGGATTATGGCTATGCCGGTGTCTGGCGAGTTGGCACAACTTGGGAAATCGGTGGTGATCAAAGGCGAGCTCTCGGGCAGCGAGGATCTGTATGTGGATGGCCAAGTCGAAGGCAGCATCACCCTCAAGGGTAATAATCTGACGGTGGGGCCTAACGGCCAGGTTAAAGCCAACGTCGAAGCAAAAGGTGTCGTTGTGCAGGGGAAGCTCGAAGGTAATATCCACGCCAGCGACCGGGTTGAATTGCGCAAAGCTGCGAGTGTCACTGGAGATGTCACGACCCAGCGTATTTCCATCGAGGAAGGCGCGTACCTGAAAGGCAAGGTCGACATTCAGAAGCTCGAGGGAAAGCCGGAGGCGAAGGCCGCGCCCGCGAAATGAGCTCTTGGAAGAATGATTGGGAGTCGGTCGCGGCGTTAGGGGTCAGTGAGGCCTGGGCATTGGCATTCGGGCAGGGAACCCGGAAGTAAGGATGGCGTCTGTAGTACAGAACTTCATGAAATTGTTTCGCGGCTCATCGGGCGGATCTGAGACCACAACTCCGGCGCAGGCCTCGCAAAAGCTCACCCGCCGTTCTAGCGGACTGGGGGAGGCTGCGCGCTCCTGGGACACCGAGCAGACCTTATGCATTCTTGATCTTGGAGCAACCTCCGCAGCAAACATTCGGTACTTTACCGAACGCGGACACAAGATTTACAGCGAAGACTTGCTCACGGCGTCCACCGAGCCCTCGCTGATTACGAAGGACGATCAGGGCAATACTGTTTTAGACAGTCGCCGGTTTCTAGCCGATAATTTGGTCTATCCGGCCGCACACTTCGACGTGGTTTTGTGCTGGAATCTTCCCGACTATCTTGACGAGAGTTTAGTTAAGCCTGTCGTGGGGCGGCTGTGGTCAGTGCTCAAGCCTGGCGGCATGTTGCTCGCGTTCTTTCATACGCGCGATGCAGGACCGGACTCTCCGTGTTACCGATTTCATATCATCAGTCCCGATACACTTGAAATGCAGCGCATTGTCCTGCGCAAGGAAACTCGCCGCGGCCAAACTGGCGCCGTGCCTACCGCGGTTAGCGATGGCTTCCGTCTTCAGCGTGTGTTCAACAACCGCCACATCGAAAATCTCTTCCGCGATTTTATCTCCATAAAGTTTTTCCTTGCCCGCGACAATGTTCGTGAAGTGCTGGTCGGGCGTTAGAGCATGGGGCGGTCTCCCGCCGTTTGTTCAGGCCGGACAAGTCTGTCCGGGCTCGGTTCCTTCCACAGAATGACCGCCATGCGAAAAAGATAGTGGCGAGAGATTTCCAGTCGGGGTGCCTTCTCAGAGGGAAACGCGCACGAAAGTATTCGCCGAATCTCATCCGGAACATACGCCCGGCGCACCGATGCCAGGCCGTCGACTCGCGAAATGTACGTGCGCATTAGAGGAAAACCGGCATAGACCAAGGCAAGGTGCAAGGGATGCCGAATCAGATCATTGATCAGCACGGCGCGACGGCTGACTCGCAGCGCATCGCGTACGAAGTGTACCAACTGGGGTGGGTCAAGGTGGTGCGCAAACAAATTGCAGCTGACCAGGTCGAAGGCTGCATCGCGGAAAGGGAGGGCGAGCGCATCGGCGACTACGGCTCGCGACCGGGTAGGCAAATGTGATCGAGCGCGGTCGAGCAGCGCAAAGTCGAGCACAACACCTCGTCGCGCCAGACGCTTCGCCGTGGTCCTGGGAGCTTCCCCAAATCCGGCGGCGACCTCCAACAAAGATAGGTGCTTTGTCCCTGTCGCCGCCACTACCCGCTCCACCATCGAGTAGGTAGTAGCCACGCCGCCAAACCAACGATTCATCCGGCAAAGGTCCTGCAGGGAGGCTTGAATGTCGCGAGGAGAGCCAGCGTCGGAATCGAGAAGTTCGAGAGTGTTGGTCCGCTGCATGAAGCGCTGGATATGCAGGAATCCCTCTACTAGTCCAAATCACAACGACACTACTATACGCTCGGATGGCTTCGCTGATTCAGACCTCTGCCAGTTCCTCTTCCAGCAACTGTTTGTTATACAGGTCTGTATAGTACCCGTTCAACGCCAGGAGTTCGTCGTGCGTGCCCAGTTCGACGATACGCCCGCCGTGCAGGACGGCGATGCGATCGGCGTTGCGCACGGTCGAGACTCGGTGGGAAATGAAGATGGTCGTGCGTCCCCGCATGACGTCGCGCAGGTGATTGAGAATTTTATCTTCGGTGTGGGTATCGACGCTGGAGAGTGCGTCATCCAAAATCAGGATCCGCGGATTCCGGATAAGCGCGCGGGCAATGGCGGCCCGCTGCTTCTGTCCTCCAGAAAGCGTGATGCCACGTTCTCCAACCATCGTGAGATATTGTTCGGGGAAACTCTCGATGTCCGCCGCAATGTTGGCGGCTGTGGCGGCCTCATGAATTTGCTGGTCTGTGGCAGAGTCCACCCCTAGCGCGATGTTTTCGCGCATGCGGTCGCTGAACAGAAATGTCTCCTGGGGCACAAAACCAATGTTCTTTCGCAACGACGCCAGTGAGTAGTCGCGGATCGGACGGCCGTCAATCAAGACCATGCCGGGCTCTGCATCGTAAATACGAGGGATAAGGTTAACCAACGTCGTCTTTCCGGAGCCCGTGGGACCAACAATCGCCAGACTGCTGCCCGGCGGAATGCGCAGATTGAGATTGTGCAGCACCGGCTTTCCGTTGTAGCTGAAGTCAAGGCCGCGGAACTCGATTTCGCCCGTTATGGGCAAGTCGCAGGCTTGAGCGGCATCCCTTATTTCGGACTGTTCCACCAGGATTTCATTGATGCGTACCATCGACGCCGTGCCCCGCTGGAAAATGTTGACTACCCAGCCCAGGGCGATCACCGGGAAGGTAAGCTGCACCATGTAAATGTTAAACGCGGCGAAACCGCCGATTTTCATATGGCCCAGTAATACTTCGCGTCCGCCAATCCACAGAACCAAAACGACCGCTACGCCGAGCATCAGTTCCAGCGTGGGCCAAAGCATGCCCATGAGCCTCACCAGCTTCAGGCTGCGCGCAATATATTCCTGGTTGGCTGTTTCAAAGGACGCAATCTCCGCCTGCTCCTGGACGTAGGCCCGGATCAACCGCGCTCCGGAAAAGTTCTCCTGCGCGCGGGCGGAAATGTCGGAAAACATCGCCTGAATTCTTTCGAAGCGCTCGTGAATGCGGCGTCCGAAATACTGAATCACTACGCTGACTACGGGGAGCGGCAGAAAAGCGTAGAAGGTCAGCTTCGGACTGATCGCCAGCATGAACGCCAGCGCGCCGGCCGTGAATACGATGGTGTTCGCTGAATACATGATGGCGGGGCCCAGCAGCATGCGCACGGCATTGAGATCATTGGTTGCCCGCGCCATGATGTCGCCGGTGCGCATGCGCTGGTAGTAAGAGTACGGAAGGCTTTCAAGATGGCGGAAGAAATCGTTGCGCAGGTCGAACTCAATGTCGCGGGAAATGCCTATGACGATCCAGCGCGTCAGGAATAAGAAAATGTTGCGGACAGCCGCTATGGACAACAGCAGCAGAGCAAAGTGCTGGAGCTTGTGAAGCGTAATTCCGGTATAGAGATCGTCAACAGCCCGGCGAATGACCTGGGGAAAAACCACCCACGCGCCGTTGTTCAGAAAAACGCAAACTGTCCCCGCCGCATAGCCCCAGCGGTATCGCTTGAGATAGGGCAGCAGCGGACGCAAGCTCTTAGGCAACATGCAGTTTTGTAGATGAGATTTTAGCAGGCGAGGGTGCAAGTTGTTGCGGGTGTTGGTCCGATGAGGGCGGTGCTCCTGGCTGAAGCGCGGGTTTGAGTCGTGGAGAGGCTTACGGGCGAGGAGGCAACTCGGATGTGGAACCTTGTCGTGCTTGCGCAGGCGTGAAGAAGTCTTTTCCGAAGACGGCCCAGGTGCTCGCCAGCAGCACTATCGCCCATGCGCCGAAAAACAGCCATGAAAGATCGAAAAGAATTGCTTCACTGAGTTGCATACTGAACCTCAGGAGAAGTTAACGGGCAAGACATGACCGGCGCGGGCTGCTGGCAGAGTAGGAGCTGAGCCCGCGCCGGTGCAATGAAAATCATGAGACTTTCGTACGGCTACTCCTCTGGCGGACCCGATGGGGCTTGGCTCATGCGCTTCTGCATGCGGGCCTCATGGCGGGCCTCAAATTCTTTCATCTTGGCCTGCTGGTCGGGCGTGAGCATTTGAAACAGTTCGGAGTGAATGCGGGTCTTTTGTACAGTCAGTTCGGTCACGGTCTGACTTTCCTGCGCCGCGACCGCGCGCACCTTGGCTTCATCATAAGCTCCTTCTTCATACTGCCGGAGCTGTTGATGAGTCTGGTGGAGCTGCTGCACCAGAGGTTTCAGAGTGGCGTGCTCCTTAGCTATAACTGCCTTCATCTGAGTCTGCTGGGCATCGCTCAAGTTGAGGTAGTCGGCGAAGAAACCCATCATATGATCGCCGAATCCAAATTCATGATGGTGCATGGCCGCAGCCTGGGTATCAGCAGACTGCGACTTGGCCACCGTAGCGGCAAATACAACAGCCATCGCGGCAACCAATAATCGAATACGTATTGATTTCATTGCTTGACTCCTCATCGGTTCCGCTTGGGGATCCGGGTGTTTGGGTACATTTATAGGAACACGATTCCGAGGAAAAAGGCGTAAAGAGTCGGTCAACCCCGAGTAAAGTTTTGTCAGCCACCACAGGCCAGGCTTGACAATTGTTTACCCATGCTTTGTGCCGAGTGTTGCACAATGAGGATAGGAACTAAATGGAACGCATTCTGGTCATTGACGACGACGTCGAGCTCTGCGGTCTGATTGCGGAGTATCTTCAGGCCGAGGGCTTTGGGGTCGATTGCGTACATGACGGCGAAAGCGGGCTGCAGAAGTCCAAGGAGGGCGACTATCTGCTCGCCGTGCTCGATGTCATGCTACCTGGGATTAACGGCTTCGAAGTGCTGCGTCGAGTAAGGGCAGTTTCGCGACTGCCAGTTCTCCTGCTCACAGCCCGGGGTGAAGAGGTCGATCGAATCGTTGGTCTTGAGATTGGCGCCGACGACTACCTTCCGAAACCTTTCAACCCGCGCGAACTGGTAGCCCGGATTCGTGCCATCCTACGGCGCACACACGGTGAAGGAAAATCGGCGGCTTCCTTGCCCGAGGTTCTCCGTGTCGGCGAGGTCGAACTCGACCCAGCCACCCGCACAGTGCTTCGCGATGGCAAACCCGTTGACCTGACGTCGGTGGAATTCAATCTCTTGGAAGTGCTTCTACGCGAGGCTGGACGCGTGGTCCCGCGCGAGAGGCTGGTGAATGCCGTGCTCAGCCGCAAGTTTTCCCCCTTTGACCGCAGCATTGATATGCATGTCAGCAAGGTACGCAAAAAACTGGGCGACACTGACAGTGACGAGCACATCAAAACGGTGCGAGGCGTGGGCTACATTTTTGCGCGGCCGCGTGAGGCCAAAACGGGCACACCATGAAAAGCCTATTCCTGAAAATCTTCCTTTCGTTCTGGCTGGCCATCGCGTTGTTCGTGGTGCTCGCGATTTTAGCGGTCATGGTCTTTCGCCCGCAGCGCAATCCCACCTGGGAGTCGTTGCGCAGCACCGTCCTGGCTGACGCTATCAGTGCATACGAACACGGAGGAGAATCTAAAGTTCGGGAATACTTGGACAACCTGGACGCCACGCAGCACGTTCACGCTCATGTTTTTGATGAGCAAGGGAAGGAGATTTCAGGTCGCGCCGCTCCGGGATGGGTGCAGCACCTGGCCATGGGGATGTCGCATGCGCCGCACCAGGGTCTCCTCAGTCCGGCTCCGCGGGTTTTGACCGAGTCTCGCGCCTCTTCAGATGGTCATCATCGCTTTACGATTGCACTGGTGTTGCCGCCGGGCCCGCGTGTGTTCTTCGGCCCCCGTGGGTTTCCCGTGACTGGCTTGCTCATCCTGGTCATTTCCTCGGGATTGGTCTGCTACTTTCTGGCGTGGTATTTGACTAAGCCGGTGATTCGACTCCGTGCTGCTACGCGTCAACTTGCCGCCGGAGATCTCTCCGCCCGCACTGGCGCCCCTGCCAGTCGCCGCCGCGACGAAATCTCAGGCCTGCTACGGGATTTTGATGCGATGGCGGAGCGGCTCGAGACTCTGGTCAACGCGCAATCGCGACTACTCAAGGACATCTCCCACGAACTGCGCTCACCGCTTGCGCGTCTGAATGTCGCTCTGGGACTGGTGCGCCAACGGTCCGGTGCTGAGAGCGCTAATATGCTCGACCGCATCGAGCTCGAAGTCAGCCGTCTCAATGAACTGATCGGACGACTCCTTACTCTGGCCCGCATCGAGGATGGCCAGCAATCTGTCCCGCGCATACCGGTCTCGCTCGACGAGTTGGTGCTGAATGTGGCAGAGGACGCCGAGTTTGAAGCACAAGCCCGTCATTGCCACGTGCGTAGCGTAATTCCGCCGGGAGAGTGGCGCGTGCGGGGAGAAGCATCCTTATTGCACAGCGCCATCGAAAATGTCGTGCGCAACGCCATACGCTACACCCGCGAAGGCACGACGGTGGAGATCCATCTCGTAAGGGCCGAAACTCCTGGTGGGGCAGAGGCAGCGGTAAAGGTTACAGACTGTGGTCCTGGCGTCCCGCCCGATACCTTGGAAAAACTCTTTCAGCCTTTCTACCGCCTCGATGACGCGCGCGGCCGGCAGACCGGAGGGGTCGGTCTCGGTCTTGCTATTACCGAGCGCGCCGTACGTTTTCACGGAGGCAGAGTGGCTGCTTCCAATCGTGCCGAAGGTGGTTTGGAAGTTGAGCTTCGTTTGCCGCTTGTAGCTGTAACAGCCGCCGCCCCCGCAAAAATGGTTCAGCCAGTTCCGGCTGGACGTACTGATTAAATTCAAGCTGGAGCTTCAAATCATAAGAGTTTCCGACATCAGAGCTCGAGCCTGTATCTTTAAATTTCTTCCCCGAGGCAACTTCCTGGGCCCGCATAGGTTCCAATAACTCTTCGTGGGAGTTTGCTCTTCCTGTGCTTTCCTGATACACAAATGTGAGGGATTTCACGCCTCTTTTAGGGTGCAGGAACTCGGTTTCTACCCCGCGGGCCATACTCAATCACGTAAATCATGGAGAGAAGACTAAGAATGCCGACACGGTTCGCCTGGCTACTCGCACTTCTGGTTCTGTTTTTTGTTGGCTTCTTGGTGGCCTGCGGCAGTCATTTTTCTCCTTCATCCGACGGTTTATTACTTGTTCCCAGCCTGGGTTCCGCAGTGGTCCAAACGTTCAGTTTCAATCTTAGCAGCGGGCACTCGTCTTCGATCAACAACCCGCCGCCAATTCCGGGCCCCCCTTCTCAAGGTTCGGTCGCGTCAATTATTTTGGACCCGGCAGGAGCATTTGCCTACCTAACCACCAGCGATACTCCGAACCCGGTCCAGTCCCCGTGCACCACAACCAACTCCTTGGCGACGTACAAAGTAAATTCTAACGGTACTCTCAGCGCGATCGGCACAACAACTCTCGGATCAAATCCGCCTGCGGCCTTGGCGATGGACTCGGCTGGCAAGTTCTTGTTCGTTGCTAACAGTGCGACATGCGCTCTACCTGGTACCTCGACCATGGCGGGAGCGATTTCTGTCTTCTCCATCGGTAGCAACGCCAGCCTGACGGAAGTCACAGGCTCACCATTTCCTATTCCGGCCACGCTGGGGGGGGGCCCAGCCAATCCGGTGGCGCTTGCCATCACACCCACCATCTTCCCGGCCCTGCACGCCGCGTGTTCCGGCACCGCAGCACCCACAACCGCATACCTCTACGCCGCTGACGCAGCCAACGACGCTCTTTGGGAGTTTTCCGTCGACACTTCTTCAGGAGTCTTAGGAAAGCCTCCGAATTACTCTTCGGTACCGAGTTTCGCCACCGGCTCAGTGCCTTCGGGTATTGCCGTGGACGCGTGCAACAAATTCGTTTACGCAGCCAACCAAAATTCAAACAATGTCAGTGCCTATACCATCTGCAATGGAGGTCCTGCCTCCTCGGCAGCTTGCCAGAGTTCTGATGGCAGTTTGGTTCCCGTGCCTGCTTCGCCGTTTGCTGCGGGCAACGGGCCCGATGCGGTCGCTGTCGATCCATTCGGCAACTTCGTCTATGTTTTGAATAAGCTGGCGAACACGCTTTCCGGCTATCGCATCAGCCCGGCTAGCGGCAGCTTAGGCAATGCGTCTACCGTCAGCACCGGTTCTACGCCTGTCTCTATCGCGATTCGTAGTGATGACAACTGGGTTTTTGTGACGAACTACGGTTCCGCCAACGTTTCCGAATACTCTCTCACGCCGGCCACGGGAGTGCTTTCCCCGCAGGCGCCGATCACGACGGACAATTTTCCCTTTGGAGTTGCGGTTAAGTAGAGTTGAGGTTTGCAGCAGCTTCCTCTATTACGTCGCTGGCTCACGAGAAAGTCACTAGCATCTTCGAAGGAAATTTAGAATTTCAGGATTATTGAGGGCGACTGCTAGTGTCTAGGTGGGTACCTTCAAAATCAGATATCCCCCCAACATCATGAAGACGAGATCCGGTGACCAGGCGGCGATCGCTGGCGGTAACTGGCTCAAGTCGCCCATGGCTTCGAATAGCCGCGATACGACGGTGTAGACCACGGCAATTCCTACTGCCACAGCCACGCCCGTGACGGCACCCTTTTTTCCGGAAGAAAGCGCAAAGGGCACAGCCAGAATCGCCATGACCAACGTAATAAGCGGGTAGGAAAGCTTCTTGTGCAATTGCACTCTCAGCCGAACTACATCAAATCCACTTTGCTGCAAGTCGCGAATGTAACGCCGTAGTTCCTCGTAATTCATCTCCGAGTACTGCTTCACTTCTTTCTTGAAATATGACGGCGTCTCGCTAAGGTCGGCATAAGTCGCAACCTCAAAAGAATGGTAATTGGCGATGGCAGTGCGGTGCAGGTCACGCTCCCAGCCTCGTTCATAAACCCACCGGCTCAAATTGTCCGACCAGTGTACCCTCTCCGCATGTATCCGCCGGGTGATGGTAAAGTTAACCGGGTCCAGTTGAAAGACGGTAATACGGGCGAACTGGTCTCGATCGGCATCAAAAAACTGGTAATAGTAAATGTCGTTATTCTGTCCAAAGATCCACTTGCGATCCGGGCGAAGATAGGTTTGCGCCGGCTTGCCTTTGATCTGGTTGTGCAGCGCCTCCTGCCGTTTGTTGGTATGCGGCAGATAGAATTGGTCGGCGAAGAAAAGTCCGACCGCGAGCAAGCCCGCGGCCACCACAACCGGGGTAACAATGCGATAGATGCTCATGCCGGTAGCTTTCACCGCCGTGATCTCATTGCTGCGTTGCATCAGGCCGAAGGTGATCAGCACCGCCAGCAATACCATCAGCGGTGCCACGCTATACAGCAAATAAGGGGCGACATTCAGCAGATATTCCGCCACGATGATGGCCGGCGTCTGGTTGCGCAGAATGTCCCCTAACAATTCGAAGAGAGTAAAAACCAGCACCAGCACCAGGAATGTCGCCAGAATCATGCCAAGATAGACAAAGAAGTCTCGCAACACGTAGTCGTCGAGAACGGTTGGAAAGCTAGCGCTGAACACACGCCGCCGCGTCGAAGCACGTTCAAAGGCATTTTCGCGGCGGCTTCGTCCGAAGGTAAGCCCACTGCCGTTCTGCAACGGCTGAAGGTGCTTCCAGGGGAGCCGGAAGCTGGCGAGTTCGAATGGACGTCTTTCCGCCCGCCATAGCAGGAACAAGCCACCCGCGAGACATACCAGATTCGCCAGCCATGCTCCCAATGCTGGCGATACCTTACCCTCTCGGGCAAGCGAAACTCCAATCACTGAGACAGAGTAGTAACCGAATACCAGCACGATAGTCAGCACGAATCCCGCAGACTTTCCTCCCTTCTTCGAGGACAGTCCTAACGGAACTCCCAGCAACGCCAGCATCAGACACGCTGTCGGCAGAGCAAAGCGGCGGTGAAACTCGATCAGGTACCAGCGCGCCAAGACGGGGTCAGCACGCCGTGCCTGGTTGCGCAGGGTCCAGGTGCTCATCGTACCGAGGGGTATGGGTTCGTCCGATTTGTTCTCGGTCGCTGGCAACTCGATGGGAATGTCGGTTTGGTCAAACGTTGAAATCTGATAGTTATTCGGCTGCTGAGGATCGGTCTCATGGGTCGATCCCTCCGTCAGGTGCAGGTGCAGGCGTTCTGAATTCTCGCTTACGAGGATTCCTTGCCGAGCCAGCGTGACTCGCGGATTCGCGGCATCGGAGACATCGGCCAGAAACACACCTTCCCACGCCGCGGCACCCTGTGCAGTGTGTACGTCATGCACATAGAGAACGAGCTTGGGAAATCCTTCGTAGAAGACCCTGGGCTTGACTTCAAACGAGATCTGCGAACCCTTCAGCTGGTCTTCCAGCCGTCCTAGCGCCGCCTGTGATTTCGGTGCCCAATACAGGCCGTTGGCCAGTGCGATCAGCCAAGTCCCTACCGCAAAGATGGAAACTATTCTTAGGAAACTCCACACGCCGAGGCCGCTGGCGCGCATAGCCGTGATTTCACTGTCGGCCGCGAGACGGCTCAAACCGATCAGGATCCCCACCAGGACACTCATGGGCAGGGTGTAGGTGAGCGCAAGCGGCACGGTGTAGAAGAAAATCTCCGCAACGCTGGGTAGGGGAGCGCTCGCTCGTACCACCAGTTCCAGGATGCGCCCCAAGTCACGGGTGAACAGAACGAAGGTAAAGATCGCCGCACCGATCAAGGCGTGCGAGGTCACTTCACGCAGAATGTAGCGAGTCAGAATCCGCATGCGAAACGGCGCTTTTCTGCGAGGATATCACGCTGTGAGTCGTGAGCGAGTCCGCAAAATGCCCCTCTCGACGGCGCAGCACGGTAAACGCAACCACTTACTCACGTTTCAGAAACAGCGCGCCCAGCGGAGGCAGTGTCAGCCGTAGTGAATAAGGACGGCCATGAACTGGTTCGGCATCGGCGTGCGCTCCGCCAAGATTGCCTATGCCGCTCCCACCGTATTCGCTGGCGTCGCTGTTGAGCAATTCGCGCCAGTAGCCATCCGCGGGCACGCCGACGCGGTAGCCAAGACGAGGCACAGGCGTGAAGTTGCACACAATCAGCACAGTGTCTTTGGAGAACTCGCTCTTGCGCAGCAGAGAGATGGTGCTGGTCGCGTTGTCATTGCAGTCCACCCACTCAAAGCCAGCAGGATTGTTGTCCAGCACGTGCATGGCAGGTTCGCTACGATAGAGACGGTTCAACTGCTCCATCCAGCTCCGCGCACCGCGATGGACCGGGTACTGCAAGACGTCCCAGTCCAGGCTTGAGTCGTGCGCCCATTCGCGGACTTGTCCGAACTCGCAGCCCATAAATAGCAATTTCTTGCCAGGCTGGGCGTACATGTAAGCAAATAGCAAACGCAGATTGGCGAAACGCTGCCACTCGTCGCCGGGCATCTTGCCGATCAACGATCCCTTCCCGTGGACGACTTCGTCGTGCGAGAGGGGGAGCACGAAATTCTCGTGAAAGGCATAGATCATGCGGAAAGTGAGTTCGTTATGGTGATACTTGCGATGAATGGGATCGTTCTGGAAATACTTGAGCGTGTCATGCATCCATCCCATATCCCACTTCATGCCGAAGCCGAGACCACCCAAATAGACAGGCTTTGACACCATCGGCCAGGAGGTGGACTCCTCGGCGATGGTCTGGACGTCGGGATGCTCTTTGTAGACTTCCTGATTGAAGCGGCGGAGGAAGTCGATGGCATCGAGGTTCTCGCGTCCGCCGTATTTGTTGGGAATCCATTCGCCCTGTTTGCGCGAATAATCGAGATAGAGCATGGAAGCGACCGCATCCACGCGTAGGCCGTCGATGTGATACTTATCAAGCCAGAGCATCGCGCTCGACATCAGGAAGCTGCGCACTTCGTTGCGGCCATAGTTGAAGATGTGCGTCTTCCAATCAGGATGAAAGCCCTGCCGCGAATCGGAGTGTTCGTATAGATGCGTGCCGTCGAAGTAGGCCAGACCGTGTGCGTCAGAAGGGAAGTGTGAAGGCACCCAATCGAGAATCACGCCGATGCCGTGCTGATGCAGATAGTCGACCAGGTACATGAAGTCTTGCGGCTTGCCGTAACGCGAGGTAGGCGCGAAGTATCCAGTGGTTTGGTAACCCCAGGAGCCATAGAACGGATGCTCCATCACCGGTAAAAACTCCACGTGAGTGAAGCCCGTGCGGCTGAGATATTCGGCGAGTCGAGAGGCCGTCTCGCGGTAGGTGAGCGGGCGATTATGCTCTTCGGGCACGCGCATCCACGAGCCCAGATGAACTTCATAGATGGAATGCGGCGCCCGTAGCGAGTTGCGCGCAGCCCGTTTTTCCATCCATTCGCGATCACCCCATTCGTACTCTAAGTCCCACATAACCGAGGCGGTCCGGGGTGGCTTTTCGTGCAGCAAACCAACCGGGTCGGCTTTGTCTACGCGATACCCGTGGCGTCGTGACTCGATATGAAACTTGTACAGCGCTCCTTTGGTTACGCCGGGAACAAACCCTTCCCAGATGCCCGACGACCCCCGCGGTTCGAGGCGGTGTGCTTGCGGGGCCCAGTCGTTGAAGCTGCCAACGACAGAGACCTGATGAGCATTAGGCGCCCACACACTAAAACATCCCCCGGATTGGCCGCTGCGAGTGATAAGGTGTGCGCCCATCTTTTCGTAGATACGGTAATTGCTGCCCTCGTTGAAGAGGTACAGGTCCTGCTCAGAAAGCAGGAGCGAACGAGCGCTAACCACAAGTGGGGAGTCAGGCATTTTTGTCTAGTTACGCCTTCATTGGCGATAAAAGTCCAACGGATATGAGTGTACCCGAGACTAGCATCGATCGCGTCCTCCCTAAATGGGTAGTCTGGCTGAGACAGGAGTCCGGGCACTGGTTCCGCTGACGGCCATTCCAGCTAGGATAACCACATGCTAGACTTTCTGACATCCCAATGAACTGCAGCATGCCAAGGTCCAGCCGCTAATGCCCGCCCTGCGTCTGATTCTGCTGTGGCATCAGCACCAGCCCTACTACAAGGACCTCGTATCAGGCGAGTACCGTCTACCCTGGGTCCGATTGCACGCTCTCAAAGATTATTACGGCATGGTCAAATTGTTGGACGAATTTCCTAATGTTCATCAGAGCTTCAATATTGTGCCGTCGTTAATGGTGCAAATCCAGGACTACGTTGCCGGAACGGCACAGGATCCTTTTCTGCGCGTGGCCGCGAAGCCCGCTAAAGAGCTGACGCTTGCCGAGCGCCAGTTTGCGCTGCAATATCTTTTTCAAGCGAATCCCGCCAACCTGATTGGGCGTTACCCGCGCTACCGCGAGTTGTGGGAGCGTTTTCTCGAGCACAAAGCCTTACCGGAACGTGCTGAAAAATATTTCCAATCGCAGGATTTCACTGACCTGCAGGCCTTGTCGCAAATCGCATGGTGCGACGAGTTTTTCCTGGAAGATGCCGACATGGCGGCGCTGGCGCAGAAGGGCCGCCAGTACTCGCTCGATGACCAATGTTTTGTGATCGCTCACGAAAGGGAAGTGCTGGCGAAGGTTTTGCCCGCGTATGCGGCAGCGGCAAAAGTAGGATCGATCGAAATCTCCACGACGCCCTTCTACCATCCCATTCTGCCGCTCATCTGCGATACCAACGTGGGAGCCGTGTCTTCACCGGGTTTACCTCTGCCGCAAAACCGATTTCGCCATCCTGAGGACGCGCGCGAGCAACTGCGGCGCGGACTTGATCTTCACGAGACAGTATTCGGCATTCGCCCGAAGGGCGTGTGGCCGTCTGAGGGCAGTGTTTCCGAAGAAGTGCTGGCGATTGCACATAGCCTGGGCGTGGAGTGGATGGCCACTGACGAGGGAGTGCTCGGACGCAGCACGGGAGTCTCCTTTGTGCGCGATGGCAATGGGCGGCTGTCCACGCCCTTGGCCGAGCAGTTGTATAACATCCACCGTTATGAAAATGGCTCGACGACGATGCATATGGTCTTTCGCGACCATACAATCTCAGATCTGATTGGATTCGTTTACTCCGGTATGCCCGCGGCGGAAGCGGCGACCCACTTGATCCAAAACATCAAGAACGCGGCGGCACCGGTTTTAGCGCAAGGACGTGATGCTGCCGTCTCGGTGATTCTCGACGGCGAGAATGCATGGGAGTATTACCCACGGTCGGGACGCGAGTTTCTGCGTCGCTTCTACGATGCTCTGCAGCACGATCAGAGCATTGAGGCCGTCAGCATCTCGGAAGCGATCGCGCGCCATCGGGATTTTGGGCGCCTTCCAACGCTTGTTCCGGGATCGTGGATTAATGCCAACTTCAACGTGTGGATCGGCGCCCCGGAGGACAACCGTGCCTGGGATTACCTTCATCATGCCCGCGAGTTCTACAACCAGAATGCGTCCCGCGCGAGCGAGGCGCAACGTAAGCTGGCGTTTGAGGAAATCTTGATTGCCGAGGGCAGCGACTGGAACTGGTGGTACGGCCCAGAGCACCATTCTGCGAACGACCGCGACTTCGACGAGCTTTATCGCAAGCATCTCTCCAACGTGTATCAGATGCTGGGAGCGGTGCCGCCAGATTACCTGGCGCAGCCGATCGTCGGCGGCGAAGTCCGGCCGTCATTCACCCCGCAGACGGCGTATATTCATCCGCGCATCACGGGCGACAAGATGCGTTACTTTGAGTGGATGGGGGCGGCAGTTTACACGTCCAACCATCGCGCCGGGGCTATGCATGGCAAACAGTTTCTGCTGGATTCGGTTCATGCAGGAATTGACAACACCTATGTGTATGGGCGGCTGGACTTCAAAGACAAAATGCCTGACAAGGATTTTGATTTGGTCGTGAATCTGGAGTCATGGGCCTCCAGCGAACCGCGCCCGCGGCGGTCGTTGAGGCTGGAGACGATGGTCCAGGAGAAAATGATTCGCGAGTGGAAAGTTGAAGGCGCCTCTGAAGAGCCTGCCCTAGCGTCCTCGAAGAAGAGTCACGAGGACGTGAAGATCGTCCTGCGCAGGAATTTTGAGTTCAAGCTGCCGCTGGCTTGGTTGCTGGCGACACCTGCAGCGAACTCAACCAGCACAGCAGGTGGACACAAGGCAGGCATCGCAGCCCTCACCGCTACTAGCAGGTTGCGTCTGCGCTTTAGTTTGTGGCAGAACCGATTGCCGGTAGATGCGTTACCGGTCCAGGGATGGATCGAGCTGCAGCTACTGAGTGAAGCGGAGTTGATGTCGGGAATGTAGGAGTGGCCACTCCAGAGTCCTGGTTCTGAGTTCTCACTTATGGAGTGACGACATGAAGAACCGCAAATTGAGAACTGCTCTCTACTGGCCGACGCTGGGTGAACTCATCATCAGCGGACGGTCAAGTTCCAGAGTCAGCTCTGTGCCAGCTGGAAGCGTTGCCGAGCGGTGCTTTCCCAACCAGTGAGATACCGTGGCAGTGGCGCCGACTAGGCCACCGACCAGAACGCCCTTGGCCCCGCCGATCAGTCCTCCCACAAGCATTCCGCCGCCTGTACCGAAGACAACTTCCTTGTTGTCTCGGCTGTCGCGCCCTTTACCTTTGAACTGGCCTTCGCGGTTCACGTCAAAGCCGCGACCGGCATTGGTATCAACCATGGTGGCGCTCAGCGTATAGCGTTCGCCATTAGCCAGCACAACCGTTTCAGGAAAAATGCCAATGGTCGGTTTACCGGCAATGCGCCGCGGTTCGCTGACTTTCGTGACATGGCCCAGAACTGTCGCTCCCACTGGGATCAGCGTCTTGCCGTTGAGGGTAACGGGTTGCGTGATGCGGCCCTGAAATGGATCGCCAGATTTATTGCTGAAAGTTGCGAGAGTGGTTTCGAGCTTGACCATCATCGCAGTGCCTGCCGGCAATGACATGTTGCTTTGTGCCACAGCCATGCCCGCCAGTAGCAGCATGCAGAGTAGATCCATCCACTTCTTCATTGCGCCTCCAAATTTGTTCACGATTGTTGTCTCGACTGTAGACCCACGGCGCGAGCAGCACAATATGGGATGAGAGCGGGGGAACCAGCGGAGATAAGATACGAGCTCTAAGAGTTGCCGGTTCGGGGAATCCACGGATGTCTCCAGCGGCCGCTCACATTCCAGCGCTCTTCATCCGATATAATCCAGAGTCTCGAAACGAACACGATGGTCACGTTCACGTCCCTTCCGCCCCACGGGACGCCGCTTGAACCTCGTACCGAATGACCCGTTGGCGGAAGTGCACGATAACGCAGAACTTGCCACAGCACGGAAGGAAAAGTAAGACATCATGACAAATATTGGAGAAATCGTCGCACGCCAGGTTTTGGATTCACGTGGAAATCCTACGGTGGAGGCGGAAGTGCGACTCGTAAGCGGTACCGTGGGCCGGGCCATTGTTCCCAGCGGCGCATCGACAGGCGAGCACGAGGCTGTCGAATTGCGCGACGGAGATACGAAGCGTTATCTGGGCAAAGGTGTGCTCAAGGCGATAGAGAACGTCAATAGCGAGATTGCGGGCGCCTTGGCGAACTTCAATGCAGCGGATCAGGGTGCTCTTGACCGGAAGATGATCGACCTCGACGGGACGAAGAACAAAGGACGCCTGGGCGCGAATGCGATTCTTGCTGTCTCTATGGCAGCAGCGCGGGCGGCCGCGAATGAGTACGGGCTGCCCCTATATCGTTATCTCGGCGGCGCTGCCGCAAATACCTTGCCGGTGCCCATGATGAACATCCTCAACGGCGGCGCGCACGCCGACAACAACGTAGATTTCCAGGAGTTTATGGTCATGCCGGTCGGTGCTCCTTCGTTTTCAGAGGCGTTGCGCTGGGGAGTTGAAGTATTTCATACACTGAAAGAAGTGCTAAAAAAGCGAGGCTACAACATTGCGGTCGGCGATGAAGGTGGATTTGCACCGTCGGTGAAATCGAACGTGGAAGCGATCGAAGTCGTCTTGGAGGCCATACAGCAGGCTGGTTACAAGCCGGGAGAACAAATCTCGATTGCTCTCGATCCCGCTGCCAGCGAGCTTTACAAGGATGGCAGGTACGTCTTCAAGAAGTCCGATAAGTCAGCGAAGAGTTCCGAAGAGATGGTGCGATACTGGGCCAAGTGGGCGAAGGACTATCCCATCGTATCGATCGAAGATGGACTGGCCGAGGATGATTGGGACGGATGGGCCATGCTGACCAAGGAATTGGGCGGCAAGATCCAACTTGTGGGAGACGATTTGTTCGTGACTAATGTGGAACGTTTGCAGATGGGAATTGACCAAGGTATTGCCAACTCGATCCTCATCAAGGTCAATCAGATCGGCACGGTGAGCGAGACTCTAGATGCAATTGAGCTGGCGCGGCGCAACGCATACACCTCGGTGATTTCGCATCGTTCGGGTGAAAGCGAAGATACCTTCATTGCTGACCTGGCAGTCGCTACCGGCGCTGGGCAGATCAAGACGGGATCGGCGTCGCGTACGGATCGGGTTGCCAAGTACAACCAGTTGCTGCGCATTGAGGAAGCGTTGCGGGATGGGGCGAGGTTTTTGGGATTGAAGGCGCTGAATTACCGGCCTATTTAAGATACCTATAGAAAGAGAGGCCCCAGTTCAAGCTTTCGTTCGAGTGGACATAGCTCTCCGTTGATTGTGGATCCAATCCTCAAACGCTACCCTCACGATGTAATCTGTTGATCGTATAAATCTTGACGTCAATACGCTGCCGAACCCTTATGCCTAGACCAAAGCCACTCATCCTCATCATCCTAGACGGATGGGGCTACCGCGCCGAGACCAAAGCCAACGCTATCGCGCTAGCGCGCAAGCCCACATACGACCGGTTGTTGCGCGAATATCCCAACACACTCATCCACACCAGCGGTCCCCATGTTGGCCTTCCCGAAGGGCAGATGGGCAACAGCGAGGTGGGGCACCTCAACATCGGCGCCGGACGCATTGTACTCATGGATAGCACTCGCATCGAGTTGATGATTCAGAACGGCAATTTTTTTTCGGATCCCACGCTGCTGGCTGCTATGAAGAATGCTCGTTCCGGCGGGCGGCAGTTGCATCTGTTGGGTTTGGTTTCTGACGGTGGCGTGCATTCACATCAAACCCACCTTTACGCCCTTCTGAAGATGGCGAAGCAGAATGGTGTGGACCGCGTCTTCGTGCATGCATTCATGGATGGGCGCGATACGTTGCCTACCAGCGGCGCCGGCTACCTGGAGCAGTTGCTGCAGAAGGTGCGCGAGTACAACACGGGTAAGATCGCGAGCGTGAGTGGACGCTACTACGCGATGGATCGTGACCGCCGGTGGGAGCGAATCGCCAAAGCCCTCAATGCCATGGTATTCGGCGATGGCGAAGGCGGGAGGTATGCCGATCCCGTGCAGGGCGTGAAGGATTTCTACAACAAAGGTGTGACCGATGAATTCATAGTGCCGTTCGTTCGCGTGGATAAGCAGGGGCAACCGCTGGCGACCATCCGCGACAACGACTCCTGTATCTGCTTCAACTTTCGAGCTGACCGCGTTCGCCAGATTACCCGCGCCCTCGCCGGCAATAGTGGGCTGAATGAAAAAGGAGGCCGCGATCTGCCGGGGGCAGACGATCTCGACATGACAATTCCACGCGATCGGGTGCCCAAGAACCTGCATTACGTGTGCATGACGCGGTATGACAAAAACTTCCGTCTCCCCGTCGTGGTTCCGCCCGAATCATTGAGCAACATTCTGGCCAATGTAATGGCTGGAACGAAGATGCGTAATCTACGGGTGGCCGAAACCGAGAAATACGCGCACGTCACATACTTTTTCAACGGAGGTATTGAAGAGCCGTTTCCCGGAGAAGACCGCGTGCTCGTGCCTTCGCCCAAAGTTAGTACGTACGATCTGAAGCCCGAGATGAGCGCGGCGGGAATCGCCGATGCAGTCGTAAAAGCCACCGAAGAGGGGACATTTGATGTGATCATCGTCAACTTCGCGAATGCGGACATGGTTGGACACTCAGGCAAGATCGAACCAACAGTGAAAGCAGTCGAAACTGTGGATGCTTGTCTGGCACGCATCGAAACTGTAGTGCGCACGAAAGGTGGCGCCATCCTTATCACCGCCGATCACGGCAATGCAGAAATGATGATTGATCCCACGACGGGTGGGCCACACACGGCGCATACTACTAATCCCGTCCCTTTCATTATGGTCGCCGAGAACAGCAAGCCGTTCAGGTTGAGGCCGGGCGGATCGTTACGCGATATCTCGCCGACGATGCTGGGTATGCTGGGTATCGATGAACCGCAAGAGATGACAGGACAAGACCTGCGGTTAGCGAAGGAAAGCTAACCACAGGAGACACTGGGGCGTGCAGAGCAACCGACAGTTGCTCTACTCCGTGGTCAAGTCTTCGACACGATGAAGCTGCTAATTGTTGTCTATCACGCCCCCATGGTTTGCAGAGAGGCTACGAAAAAGACTTTCCGCGTATGGAGATTGTTCACCTCACCAGCTATTCTATGAGGGAGTTGAAGAACAGTTGCGCGACTCCGAGATCGTCTTCACGATCTCGTTGCGTCCGGAGCAGTTTGCCATGGCGAAAGAATTGCGCTGGATTCACGCGCCCGCCGCGGCGGTCCATCAGTTGCTGATTCCGGAAGTGGTAAACAGCCATGTGTTTGTGACGAATGCCCGCGAGGTCCACGGACCCGTGGTCGCTGAGCACGTGATTGCTCTGGTTTTCGCGTTAGCCAAAAAAATTCCACAGGCCGTTCGACTACAGCAACGGCGCATTTGGCGACAAGAGTTAATTTGGAACGACCGCCCCAAGCCCTGCGAGTTGGCAGGCGCCACCCTCGGATTGATCGGGCTGGGTAGCATCGGACGCGAAGTTGCGGCAAGAGCCTCCGCTCTGGGGATGCGGGTTATGGGTGTGCGCGAGCACGCAGAGAGGGAAAAGCCGCCCCGGATCGATGAAGTCTTCAGGTCGGACCGGCTCGACCAGATGCTGGCGCAGTCTGATTACGTGGTGCTTGCAGCTCCGCTAACCCCGGCCACGCGTGGCCTGATGAACGCCAAGCGTCTTGCATTCATGAAGCCCGATGCGTACGTGATCAACGTTGGCCGCGGACCCCTTATCGACGACGCTGCCCTCATCGAGGCTCTGACTGAGCGACGCATTGGAGGAGCTGGGATAGACGTTTTTGAGCAAGAGACCCTGCCGGAAGACTCACCGTTATGGAATCTCGACAATCTGCTGATCACTCCTCACACTGCGGCACTGACGGAAAAACTGTGGCAGCGGCACTACGATCTTTTCTCTCAGAACCTGCGGCGCTACGTAGAGGGCGAGCCGTTGCTTTTCGTTGTGGACAAGCAAAAAGGGTACTGAGCCCAGGATTGGAAAGGGTAACCCTTTGGCGGCGATGGAGGGAGCGAAGCGCACCCGCGCTTCATGCTACAGTTTTCTCGGCGAAATTCCATGGAACCTCGGCTTATTCTCATTCAACTCCTGGTTAAGCTGGGCGTGGCGGCCGCGGTGTCGAGCGCCCTGGTACGGTCGGTTGAGTTCAAGTCTTTGCTGTTTCGCGAAGAACGTACGTTGCGGCAGAAGATTTACCTCGTCTTGTGGTTTGGACTGCCCATCGCGACGGGTGTGTGGATCCGGTTTTCCGCCCAGAGTTTTCTCGCCGGAGATCTAACATTTGAAACTGCATTGTTGCTGGGCGTCATCGGTGGACGGTGGGCGGGTGTTTTGGGTGGTGTGTTGCTCGGGCTTCCGGCTCTTCTACACGGGGAATGGGCCACGATGCCTTTTGGCATTCTCTGTGGCTTCATAGCAGGGCAACTGCGCACGCTTGCGCTGGATAAAGAGGAGATCTGGTCGTTTTCTCCGTTTATCGATCTCAGCGTTTACCGCTGGATACGCCGCAACCTGCCTAGGCCGCGGCTATTCGACTGGCAGTTCATGTTCTTTGTCACGATCGTAGCGCTTCGTTTTGTCCACGCCGAACTGACACACTTTTTTCCGCGCACAACTTTCAGTCTGGAGAGCCCAATCCCGTGGGTAGAAGCGGTCATTTACGCCGCCTCGGCGACGGTGATCGGTATTGAGCTGAAGATCTTTAACAGCGTGCGCACTCAGATCAAACTGGAGGAGCAAGAACGTCTGTTGCTTCAGGCACGCATGGAGGCACTGCAAAATCAGATCAATCCCCATTTTCTGTTTAACACTCTAAACTCGGTCTCGTCGCTCGTGCGATTCGACCCCGATACCGCTCGCGAATTAATTTTCAAACTTGCCACGATCCTGAGGCGACTACTGAGCAGCAGCGAGGCTTTCGTTCCTCTGCGCGAGGAAGTGGACTTCATCGACAATTATCTCGACATTGAAGTGGTTCGCTTCGGACAAGACAAACTCCGGGTGATAAAGGAATTGGGTTCCGACTCGTTGGAAGTAATGGTTCCCAGCATGTTACTGCAGCCCCTGGTTGAAAACTCCATCAAACACGGACTTTCATCAAAAATAGATGGGGGGAGCATCTATCTGCGCAGCCGCATCGCGGATTCCATGCTCGTTATCGAAGTTGAGGACGATGGTGTGGGCATGACTGCTGCACAGAGTCATGGCGGTTGGCAGGGAACAGGCATCGGCATGGCTAATGTTTCGGAGCGGCTGAAGGTACTCTACGGTGATACGGCAGTCATGACGATTGAGAGCCATGAAGGGAAGGGAACGCTGGTCCGAATTCGTTTGCCCTTGTTACAGTCGGCGGGAACGGTCCCGGAAGCTTTTTACGAAGAACGCTCCAGTACGCGCCGGTAGAACTCCTCATACTGCGGGACAATTTTGCTGGCGCAGAAACGGGATTTGGCCATAACCCTTGCCTCGCGGCCCATTTCACGCAATCGCGGTTCGTCATTGAGCAGTTCGATGGCGTAACGCGCCATAGTATCCACGTCTCCGACGTCAGCCAGGTAACCGCCCTTGCCGTGTTCGATGACTTCAGGAACACCGCCGACACGCGTAGCAATCGGCACGACTTCGCAAGCCATTGCCTCGAGCGCAGCCAGACCGAAAGATTCCAATTCGCTCGGCATCAGCATGATGTCGGCGGCCGCAAGTTTCTCCTGCACCTCATCCTGCTTACCCAGGAACAAAACATCCTCGTGAATTCCTTTTTGTACCGCCAGCCACTCAGCTACGGAGCGGTCTGGCCCGTCGCCGATTAACAGCAGCCTTGATGGCACCTGCTTCCGCACGCGGTCGAAGATCTCGATTACGTCCGTAACTCGCTTCACCGGGCGGAAGTTCGAAAGATGCACCAAAAGGCGCTCATGGTTAGGTGCGTACTCCGCGCGAAGTTCGGCGGCGGCTTCTGGATTTCGACGGTACACATCACAATTCACCGAGTTATAGATCACCTCGATGGGGTTCTTTACGTCGAAGACCCGCATCGTGCGATCGCGCAAGTAATTGGAAATGGCAGTGACGCCGTCGCTCTGATCAATCGAATATCGGGTGATCGGCAGGTAAGAACGATCCAAGCCAACGAGCGTTATGTCGGTCCCGTGAAGGGTGGTCACAAACGGAAGCCGGCGCCCGCGAGGACCATCCGCAAGCATCTGGCGGGCGAGCAGGGCGCTCACTGAATGGGGAATCGCATAGTGCACGTGCAGCAGGTCGAGGTCGTACAACTGTGACACCTCGGCCATCCGGGTAGCCAAGGCCAGATCGTAAGGGGGATAGTCAAACAGCGGGTAACGCGAAACCTCGACCTCGTGATAGTGAATGTTTGGTTCGGGACCCCTCAACCGAATGGGTTGGGCATAGGAAATGAAATGAATTTCGTGTCCGCGCTGGGCTAATTCCAGGCCAAGCTCAGTGGCAACAACTCCGCTGCCGCCGTAGGTGGGATAGCAAGTAATCCCGATTTTCATTAGGCAGATCCGCCCTCTCGAGGGTTATGTGGATTCGATGGCGCCGAGAGATAGTGGATGCAGATTCTACGTGTGTGGCGGATGTATTTCGTGGCTCCGTCCGAGGGTACGTGGCCTTTACCCGGTGGATTTTGGTCCTTGGGACGACATTCCTTGATCAATTTTGTCCAAGTGGGCCTGGAAACGATTCTTGGAATCTTCGGTCAGCCCTGTAAATTCGATTCCCATGCCCACTCCGGGATCACGAGCTCGAACCACTGCGGACGCCGAAATGTGTTCTTCCTCGATCCAAAAGTCGATCTTCAAAGTTGTAGTCACAGGCAAAGGCATAACTGTCTCAACATAACAACCGTTACCACTGATGTCAGTGGCGTTCACTCTCATGGGCGTGTTGACACGTTCGTCCCGCAATTCCAAAGGGAAGGAGATTCTGCGACGGACAAACTTTCGGCGATTGTCATGCCGCGGAGCCGGCATATTTGACTGCACGTCCAACGACAATTGCGTAGTCCATGGACAGTCCTGACCAGCCACTAGCTGCACACCGACCTGGGTTTTCTTTAACCCCCCAGCATCGACGACCCAGACAACTTTGCAACGCGCCTTTTTATTCTGGTACTGAACCCCGATGATATCGCTCACCTTTAATTCATGTTCGATGCCGTAAATGCAGGCGCCGGTGGCACTCACGTTTTGTGCTGTGGCGTTCTGGAAAAAAGGATGGTCATCGGCGCCCATACCCCAAACACGAACCGTCAGATCAAGAGTGGAACGCGGAGCTGGTGCGGAGACGAACATGAGCTACAGCCTCTTTTCTAAGAATTCCCTATACGATACCCGTGGATATTAACTCCATAATACTAGTGGGGGCGGTTTGCGAAGGTTACGACAGTACCCTAAGGCTTTCGTCCGTACGACGGTGACAACGAACGCCGCGGTTCCAGGAGCATTTAGCGCGGTCTCAAGTCTTGGTATGAGATGAGCTTAATTCCTTCCTGTGAAAGCAGTTGCCGGGCTTCAGGCCGAGTCAGAACCGCTAGTTCGGTTTCCCGTGACTCGCGCAATCGGGTCCGGGCTGTCCGAAGATCCTCATCGTTATAGTCCGGGTGGCAGACGAACTCCCAAGTGCCCTCGGGAATATTTTCCGCAAGGGCACGAAACAGCTTCTCATCCAGCGCTCCGGTTACGACGATTCCCAGCGTGCCATCTGGGGTGACAAAACCTTCCCGATCTACCGCAGTTCGAAATTTGTTGGCAAAACCGCGCAGAATGCGAACTTCGGCGTAGCGCGTCCATAAGCCGGGCCGTGCAAAAAGTTCGTGCGACCGCAAGCGTCGGCGGGATCCGAAAGGATTACGCACAGCGCGAACACCGCAAGCCGCGGCCGCCCGCAACAACGGACGCAGCACGGCGGGGAATAGGTGTGTATGTTTGTGCGTATCGACGTGTGAAACAGAAATGCCAGCCGACTGAACCTTGCGAATCTGCGCGGATGCTTCAGCCTCAATCTCGTCGGGGTCAAGCCGGCCGGTGAGAGCGAGCGCTGCAAAAGACTTCAGACCATCACGAAAACGCGCACTGCCGGATACGTGGGACACCAGAGTGCGAATATTGTGAGTATCGAGTACTGGTTCGCCATCGAGGAGGACGATGTGGCACCCAACACTTAGGTTGGGAGCCGTCTTTGCCATCTGAGCGGCGTGCTCAAAAGCAGAGCCGTTTGCCATCAAAGTGGACGAGGTCACCACTCCGCTGGTATGAGCTTCGACAATGGCCCGGTTCACGCCGCGGGTGAAACCGAAATCATCCGCATTTACGATCAGACGACGCACGGCGCCAGTCTAGCAGGGGGCAGTGCGGCCGACCCACAGCGCGACGGAAATCGCTAAAGGCTGCGCCGTTTATCTCCTCCTTAAAATGTGCTGGGCATGGACGGAATCGACAAAGTGGGCCTTGCATACGGTGGCGAGCGTTTCGTAAGCAACGAGACGACGCAACGGCCGGCCGCGGCCTTTGACCATATTTTCGCGGCTCACGTATACTCACTGAGGGGCGGTTCGCGGATGCCCCTCGTCGAATCCCGACCGGCGCGGCGAGTCGGTCGCGCAAAGAGTGCGAGGGCGGTTAGCTCAGCTGGTTAGAGCGCCTGCCTTACAAGCGGGCCCAAATTTCATCTAAGTCGTTGCTTCGGTTGCGGTTACTGAGTTCCAGCCATCCTTGGCCTGCTCCAAAGTTGATCCAAAACTACAAACTACGTCTGATACACGTGCGCGGGATGCGACGAAAGGGGCATCCCTATCGACAGCGACAGATTTCAGCTGAAGAAAGCGGCGCAACAGATCAAAATACTGAGGAGGTATCGACCGACCAGGCCATCGCCGATTGGCAGTACTTGGGTTGCACAAGGTTACCTCTTCTGAATCTCGCGGCCCGGACCTGCAAGTTACGCAGCATTCCGCCGGGTAACCGAGCGGCCTTGCGACCGCTCAGTCCCCTAAGAACCGGACTTGAAAGTTTCCCTTCATCCGGCTCGAGCACTCAATAACGCCCCCTAAAAAGACCCGAGGACGCAGCCTCATTCCATTACAAAATAAGACCTACTCGATACGGGTTTGCGGCCAACTCGCACGGCGATGGATAAATCCACCAGCCGTGTGTGAAGCTGCACCAACAGCTTGCGCCATCGAGCAACCTTCTCCACAAATTTAGTGGCTTTAGACCGCCGAATTAAAAATCGGCGTTTCGCAACAGGCTTAGCTTGGCGATTTCCCCAAGATGTGCTCCAGGAGCAACAGGGGAAAGTGGGGGTAGGGCTGAATTGTTACGAATGGCGGACGGAAGGCTTTACATAATACCTGTTGTAGCGCGTTACCGGACACTGGCGCGAGTTACAGTTTTACTACAGTGTTTCGGGCGAGCGGGAGATCTTGGCCCCTCGGGTGGAAGCACCGTGTTTATGCCAGCAATTCTCAATCCGCGTCCTCGCTCTCCTCGCTCAGAATCGCTTGCCGCGCGTTTCCCCCCGGGGTAACATGATGGGGAAGGTCAACCACAACGACGCGAGCGAATCGGCCCATGCGCAGAAAATATCAGAAATGACTCGCTTTGCGACCACCTTCGCCCACATTTACGGCTCGGGATCGGTCGCATTCCCACATTGGGCGCGAAAACTAGCAAACGTCCCGTCCGTCCCCGCTTTTCCCGCTGCTTCTATGAACTTTTGGGGCGAAGTGAACAGGGTGGCTCACCCCTCTGTGAGGAGTAATTCGGTTTGATGGGTCCCGCAGTACGTGTCATACGCAGCCCGCAGAGCGGCTTTCGGCCCGATATCGAAGGCATGCGGGGAATCGCAGTGCTGCTGGTGGTGCTGTTCCATTGCGGGGTGCCCGGCTTTAGCGGCGGGTTCACTGGGGTGGACGTCTTTTTCGCCCTCTCCGGCTACCTGATGACGGGACTGATTGTCGCCGAGGTCGAGCGCACCGGAAAACTGAGCTTGCGCAATTTCTACGCGCGCCGGGTACGGCGTTTGTTGCCCGCTTCCGGGTTGCTGGTGGTGGGAACACTGTTGATGGGTTGGGCGGTGTATTCGCCGATCGAGATGGCTAGGTATGCGAAGTCGGCCTATTACACCTCGTTGTACGCCAGCAACTTCCTGTTCATGCACGATGCGGTCAACTACTTTGCCAGCGATGTGGCGACGAACCCGTATTTGCATACCTGGTCTTTGGCAGTGGAAGAACAGTTTTATCTTTTCTGACCGGCGTTGATTATGCTGGCGCAGTATCGCACCCGGTCGCGGCGTGCGGTGGCGGTGGTCCTGCTCGGGCTGTGCGTGGTTTCGCTGGCGTTGTGCGTTTGGCTTACCCAGGTGCGGCAGCCGTGGGCTTTTTTCAGTTTGCCGGCGTCAATATGTACGTGGTTGTGAAATAATGGAGTTGTCAAGGATGGGCGGTTAGCTCAGCTGGTTAGAGCGCCTGCCTTACAAGCACGATCCTTCTTTCCACTACTTCCATCTCCTGCTTTCGTTTCCAATGTTTTCAACAATTGGGGGAATCTGCTTCTCGCTCAAAGCTAACCCTCACGACATGAAAACGTTGCATTCATGCACAGTTCGTGCACGGCGATTTGAAGGTGGACGTCTCCTTAGACATAGTGCGTACGCGTACTGCTGGACTCTTGCCCACCTCTTCAGAAGTGTCCCACCAAGACGGCCTTTGGCGCAGCTCTTCCAAACCCGGTCGGTGTGCCCCTTCGTTTCGCGGAAAACGATGCAGACGGGCAAGGAACCCGTCAACGTTTCCCTTCGGCTCGCTGCGCTCGACCTCTGACTGAACCCTTGTCCGTCTGCTGAAGAACCTCCGCTAGAAAACGAAGGCACACAATCGAAACCCATTAACCAAAAACTTCGATTGACATCACACCGCCTTCTGATGCTGGGAAAACAACAATGAAGTTAGGCCATTAAGAGCAAAACCTCAAAGACGCAGTCGGATTAGGCGACAGCTCGGCAACGGTCTAGCAGGGTGGAGAACTCCGCTGTCCTTTCAATAGCTCCTCCCTATGAAATCAGGACGAAGAAGTCTTGGACTCTTCTGGTCTGGCCCGCCTACTCTCAGCCAGAACTTGTATTCATGCCAGAGAAGGAGACGCCAGGGGATAAGGAAACGCCACTGGCCCATGAGCGTCTTCTATTGCTTCCTGCTCTTCACCAGATTCTCGGCCTGACCATCTGGGTCGAGCGCAAGCTCTGGCTCGGCGATACCGGACGAAAACTCAAACACCTCGATCAGGAGGTACATAGTGGACAAAATGAACTCTCAGCCGAAATCCTCGAACGCTTCGGTCGGCAGTGACCAGCCCATCGAAGTTCCTGACACCAACCAGCCCTCGAACGCGTCGGAAGAACCTCAGCATCACGGTGAACCAGCTCGCCCAGCTCGACCGACTCCCTCTGCAGACCGCCGAGAATCCGCGCCGCATGACGAGCCGCCCCGTCGCAGTCGTCGCTACTACGACGATTCTGACGACATGATTGAACGGGTTCGGCGAGCCAGGGAAGCGTTTGACAGAAAAGCCAATGCTTTCCAAGGTCCCGATTGGCCCTATTACGACAAACGCATCATTGTGGGCAAAAAGAAAAAGCCAACAACTGGCTCCGAGGGCGCGGGGGCAACCCAGGACTCGCAGTCTCAGAATTCCACCTCGGCCTTACCTGCCGAACCCAAGGCCAAAGAGTAACCGTGCGACTTGATCTCGAATTTCCGGACGAGCGGCGACGGCCAAGGGAGTTGGAAATGCCCGAGGTTCCAGTCTCAGATGGGATTGCGGAAGTACCTCCGCCACCCCCGCCTGACGCTCTCGCCCTGCGGATGGAGCGCAACGAGGAACTATCCAACGTGAATTCGTTTCCGAAGATTCCGCTCCCGCCCCACGAACGGAACCAGAAACCTCTGGACATCGCCGATCCTCCGCGCGTCGAGCACAGGCCGCGGAGGGACCGCGATCCCAGAAATGATGTCGGCATTGGAATTCATCTTAGACCGCAAGAGATCAAAGCCCTATCTGAAGTCGGGCGCTTCCGAGTTGTGGCGGTGCGCGACCTCGCTGAAACCGTCTATGGCGGCGACCGCAGCGCACTGGCGCGGGACCTCCGATATCTGGAAGAGAAAGGCATTGTGTCGCTGCGTTCCGTCAACGCACGCCGCGACGGTTCCTGGCGTCAACCGGAACGAATTCAGGTCGTCACGTTGACCCGACCCGGTAAGAAGATCGTGCGTCAGGTTGGGAGTTTCCGTCAGGATCAGCAGCTCTACGCAGGCCTGGTAAAGCCGCGAGAGGTGGAGCACGATACCCAAATCTATCGCGCCTACCTCAAGGAAATGGACAGAATTGATCGTCTCGGCGGCTCGAATCCACGCGTGGTCCTCGACTTTGAAATTAAGCGCAACGTGCAACGGGCAATCTATGGCCAACGCAAAGCCGACCCTGACCGAGATCTTAACGAGATCAAGGAGCAAGTCGCCAACGAATTCAATCTGCCCTACGTTGACAACCAAATCCAGATCCCGGACGCCCGCATCGAGTACGACCTCGATCAGGGCTCGCGCGTTGGTTCATCGGACATCGAGGTAGTGACCGGCGCTTACCGTCCTGGCCACTTGCGAAGCAAGGCTCAGGCTGGCTTCCGCCTGTATGCCGGAGCCCGTGATCGAGCTCGGCTAGGCAGGGATATCGAAGACGAACACCACATGCTGCACGAGATTTTGGACCTGTAATGTCTGCCTTCGACCCCATTCCGGACATTGAGAGACTCGGCTACACCCCGAGAGAAGCCGGCTTCCTGGCGCTCGTCGCCGCGCACTCCGGCTTCTTCCTCGGTCGCCATTTCAACCATTACCTCCATAAAGAGGATGGAGGGCTGGCCCACAGCTTTCTGACCAAGGCGCTCAAGAAGAAGCATGTTCAGTTACTCCCATTTGAGCAGCGGCGCTTTGTGTTTCATCTCTGCTCCCGCATTCCCTACCGCCGCTGCGGAATCACAGAGTCTCAGGATCGCCGGATCAAGAGTGACCAGACCATCAAAACCATGTTGCTCTCCCTCGACTATGTCCTCGACCACCCCCACCAGCACTTTTTCCGGACAAAGCAGCAGAAGCTCGAATACTTTCGTGACATGCTTCACATCTCCCTGGATGAGCTGCCGAGTCTTGACCTGGTGACGCCGACGGCCGGCAAGCATCGCTGCTACTTTCCAGATCGATTTCCGATCTCGATTCTCCGTGAAACCGAAACGCAGCCGCGAAGGATCTCGCTTTGTTTCGTGGATGACGGAATCGAAACCCTCGGCCCATTGTGGCGTTTTTGGCTCCGTCATGAGCAGGTACTGCGCTCACTTCCTAGCTCGGAGATTGTTTACGTGGCCGAAACCAGGAGGCATTTTCTCGATGCCGGGCGCATGCTCTCCCGTGCCTTTCCAAGGCTCGATACCACCACTTTCGCGGCGCGCGAGTGCCCGCGCGGCGTTCATCACTTCCTTAGCTACCTCGAAGCTCGCCAGATTTTCGAGGAAGGTCTTGTCTCACCAACCTTCGAGCAGTCGCGAATTCTTACCGAGGGCAGGAACATTTACAAGACAGTCGCTCACGATCATCTGTTCGACGCTTGGATGAACGACGACATCACTGACGACGAAATTGTCGCCCGATATTCGGAAAAACGAATCAACATTTCTATTCGTGGTTACGTCATTCGTGCCGCGTTTCCCCAGAACGGCCCCAAATATCGGGGAGTGGAGTAGTTCGATGATCCTCGTAACATACCTCGGGTCTAGACTCGGTCCTCAGAATCGCAAGCTACTGCGTCACAAACAGATGCCAACGCAGGTGGGTGAAGAAAAAATCGGCAAAAGGGCGGGAACGACCCCGCCTTTGGCTGCCGCGCGGTGCAGGCGCGCTGGTCGTTCCCGCCCTTTGGCTACCGAGAACGAACCAAAACAGATATCGGTATCGGATCAGTTCGAAATATCGACCTGATCCGATACCGATCTTTGACTAACTTAGGAAGGAGAGGTTCATGGGCAAGTTCAAGATCGAAAAGGGCGCAAGTCGTATTGGTCGTGTGAAGCTCCAGGCAACAATCGAGGAGTCAATTGCTGCAGACTTATCCCTCATGTGTGACTGGTCGAACAACGACAAGAATTACGTTGTTAACGAACTTCTGCGCTTCGCAGTGTCGGAGGACAAGGAGTTTCAGGCCTACAAACAGTCTCTTGCTTCCTTGGGTCCGGAACTAAAGGAGGCTGTGGCCACTCCTTCGGCAGGATCGCGGAGTATATGCCAGACGACCACGACACAGCCGAATTCTGGCGGGCGCCTGTAGGAGTCGGAGCATGGTTCGCGGTCTAAAATCAAGGTTGAAAATGCTTTTAAGAGTTTTCGTCCGAAATCGGTTTCTGCTTTCGGTAGGACTGAGTGTCGCCACCGGCTTGGCTGTCAGATCTGTGTTCCAGATCCCGGATAGCGATCCGCTGCTGCGGTATGCGGCGTTTGAACGCCCGGCAATATACCAGGCTTTCATCGTCAGCTATGCGCTGTTTGGGTTCACGACTCCTTATTGTTTTGCTTTCGATGTGTCTCTCTCTTCTCTACATCCATTTTTATGAAGAGCAGATCCAGCGGGCTGCCGGTGTGACACCGCCCTATCCCAAACCTGACTTCCGAAAAGACCTGTTCCTGATCCTGGGTGAACTGCATGAGCAAGTCGAACCCGTTCCTGCCGCGCGTCCGAAATGGCTCAACGTTCCCGAGCGCGGTCTCTATACCGGCATTGCCGTGTTGGGCGCTATTGGTTCTGGCAAAACTCGAGGGCTGAGCCTCCCCGCGATGAGACAACTATTCGGATATGAAGCTCAAGATTCGGCGAAAAAACTGTCCGGTATCGTTCTCGAAGTTAAAGGAGATCTCTGCCGACACCTGCGGCGAATCTTGAAGGAGTTTAGGCGCGAAGAGGACTACATCGATGTCAGCCTCGATTCGGACATTCGCTACAACCCGCTGAACAACAACCTTGATCCATACGCACAGGCCTTCAATATCGCTTCGATCATCACGTCCATCTGGGGCAAGGGAAAAGAACCGTTCTGGCAACAGTCCTACACGGATCTGGTTCGATACGTCATCGTCCTCCACCGAATTCAATCGGCATACGTAACGCTGGTGCACATCTTCCGTACCGTGATCTCTTCGGGGCAGTTGGAAAAGCTGCTAGGGGAAACGAGTCTCCGCTTTAGCGGAAGCGCTTACCTCGCAGTTTCCCAAGAAGACTTTGCGGCCTACAGCAAGCAGCTGATGCAGTTCGGATTCTCGCGGGACGGCACTTCGGATCGATATATAGCTGAACACTCCCAGCAGCTAGAAGCGTTTTTGGAGGAAGACACCCACATCAGTGCGATGGTCTATTCACCGAAGCGGTTATCTGACGATCAGCAAAGATCTCACTCGGGTAATGAATCGAGTGAAGGCTCTGTATCGCAGTTGGGGAATTTTGTGTGGGGGGCAGCAAGTCTACGCCCCGCGTCATCGCACAGAGTGGTTGAACAAGATTGGAGCGCAACGAGCAAGGGCTCGCTCTGGTTGGGGACGCACGCAATGATACTCACCTGTTCATTTCTCAATTGCACTTGGCATTCCTGCATTTTCACAACCGCGTCGTTGACGCAGTACGGCAGAAGGGTGCAGTGGCAGCCCAAGTCTTCGACCACAGTGCGCAGCTCGTTCGTTGGCATTATCAGTGGGTCGTGCTGCACGAATTCCTCCCACTCACCGTCGGCGATGACCTTGTCTCCGAGTTGCTGCAGTCGGGCCCGAAAATTTGCCGATTCGAGAACCGGCCATTCATTCCGGTTGAATTCTCCGACGGGGCTTACCGCTTTGGACACGCTCAGGTTCGGAGCAAGTACGACGTAAACGACCGCGTGCGCGACGTGCCGTTATTCCCCGATCTTGTCGGCATCTGCCCGGTCACGCCGGAGCGTCAGGTCGATTGGAAGCGCATGTTCCGGTTTAAGGATGGTGTTCCGCCGCAGGCCAGCCGCCGGATCGGCCCACTGCTGGTACCGGCATTGATGAAACTTCCCGAAGCCCTGGTCGGCCATGCGGAGAGGCCAGAATTCAGCTCGCTTGCATCGCGCGACCTGTATCGCGGCCACGCGGTCGAGATCCCGTGCGGCGAAGCTGTCGGCCGCGCCATGGGAATTGAACCGTGTACGGTCGCAGAACTGAAGACCGAAGACTCGAAATTGTCTGGCGGAACACCACTCTGGCTTTACGTGCTCGCGGAAGCCGAAGCTCAGCACAACGGAGAATATCTAGGCGAGGTCGGGGGAAGGATCGTAGCAGAAGTGATCTTCGAATTGCTGCGGCACGATCCGGATTCGATTTTGAACCAGCGAGACTGGGCGCCGGAGCTCGCGGACTCGCCGGGCAAGTTTGGAATTGCTGATCTGCTCAAGTTCGCCGGCGTGGCTTAAGATCGCCTGCCGTAAGGAGTCCCACCGGAAATGCACAAAGGACGTTTGGAGGCATTCAGCGACGGAGTCCTGGCAATCTTGATCACGATCATGGTTCTGGAGCTGCACGTGCCCAAGGGACAGGACCTCAGCGACCTTCTGCAGGCGCTGCCTCTGATCGCCGTTTACGCGCTCAGCTTCATCTTCCTGGCAATTTATTGGAACAACCATCACCACATGTTCCAGGCGGCTCAAAGAGTCAGCGGTGGCGTCCTTTGGTCCAACGCACACCTGCTGTTTTGGCTGTCCTTGGTACCGTTCACGACCGCGTGGATGGCTCAGCACGCCTCGGCCCCGTGGCCAGTGGCCGCCTACGGCATCAATCTGCTGCTGTGCGCGATTGCTTACTACGTTCTTTCGCATCGCTTGATCGCGCATCATGGGAAGGAGTCGCCACTCGCCATTGCCTTCGGCCGGGATCGCAAGGGGAAAATCTCGCTGCTCATCTATATTGTTTCGATTCCCCTGGCCTTTTATCGTCCGGCCCTGTCGTATGCCTGCTTCATTGCCGTGGCTATCATCTGGCTGGTGCCTGACCGCCGGATCGAGCGGGCTTTAAGGATCGAATAACCCGGAACTCAGCCTCTGGATCTGATCGATCGTCAATCATCAAGGAACCCACGATTTCCAATCCTCTTGTTAAACAGAGAGTAGACGTTTCTACAGTAAGTTATTGATTTGGCGTCCCCGGCGGGATTTGAACCCGCGTCGTCGCCGTGAAAGGGCAATGTCCTGTTGGATCACGTAGTAATTGCAAGGCACCGGTCGCACCGTAACGCCCTGCAAAGAGCCGTAGGGAAGACATAGGAGTGGACGCTCTGTATATCGTCTGTGTATGGCGCACGATGGGCCGAAAACGGCCGATCCCATACTTGCGCCTTTCCGCTCCGCATTCGTCCCAACATTCCGCGAAGACAGCCAACAGTGCGCGGTTGCTGGTCACAATTCCCGACCCTCGCCTGGATCGCTAGTTTTTGCGGCGGCGTGTGGTTCCCGAAGGCCGACCTTGCCCAATTGCCTCGTGGGCATCGTCCCGCACTTCGGCCACCATAGACTCCAGATGACCTTCGAGGAAGGTGCGGCCGTTCCGCCGAACACAGCGGCCATTCGGGTCCGGATTCAGGATCTCAAAGCCAAGCATTTGCAGATCTTCTAACTGCGCGTGCCGTGGTATGGGGCCTGGGATCGGATCCGTTCCTGCGCGCAGGATGAGTTCAGCCCGTGCGTCCCCTGGTTCATATCCTTCGTACTGGATGTGGTAGCTTTCCGCCGTCCGCCCCGTTCTAGCCAGAATGAACCAGTCTTCATCATGGTCATCGGTCGTCACCCAATATAGGTTAACGATGCTGCCGGACTTTTCTGTCTTTGCCATCCATTGACCTCTGACTCATGGCCAGACTGCCTACGAAAACTTTACCCTTCCGCATACCCATTGGAAAGGGCTCGGTCTGACGTGGAAGCCCTGAGGCACAACGAAGAGAGGCGATTCTATCTTGGGCTGGAATCTTGGGCTGGAGTGCGCACGGCCGTTCTCTCCATGGTAAACTGCGCGCAGATATCCGCCGCGCAACAGATTGGCGAGCTTGCGCGCGTCAATCTTGTCGCTCTTGTTGCCTTCCTTCATCAGCGCGTTTTTCCGCGGATCGCAGACTACCAGCTCCGTGACGTGTGGCTTCAGTAGGTCATACAACCAAGCTGCCCAGGTTCCTTCTTCAAAGGTCACATGTAAATCACCGCGTATCCCCTGGATAGACTGCAGGATCGTGCTCGCCTTGGTTTCGATGATGGACTCCATCACCAGCTTTCCGTCGTCGTTCATCACCGCGATCGAAATGGTTTCTTTGTGTACG
>QIAN01000371.1 GCA_003225005.1 Acidobacteriota bacterium
TGGATTTTCAGATGTCTTTGGGCGCGGCATCGGAGACGGTAACCGTTGAAGCCAATGCCGTTCGCGTGCAAGCGGACTCCGGCGAGGTCAGCAACGTCATCGACGATCAGCAGATGAGCCAGATTGCCGTAAACGGCCGCAGTATCTACCAGCTTGCAGCGCTAGCGCCGGGAGCATCGAGCCAGATCACCGGATTTGTCAACACCCCAGTCGGTGGAAACGCTAGCGTGGAGTTTAATGGCATGAGGCAGAACCACAACATCTATTTGCTCGACGGCGGCGAAGATGATGACCGCGGTGGCGCCGGCGGCATGAGCATTGCTCCCTCCACGGACGCCATCGCTGAGTTCCGTCAGCTCACCTCCAACTACAGTGCCGACTACGGCCTCTCCTCGGCAGGGACCATGACCATGGTTCTGAAGTCCGGAAGCAGCACACTCCACGCTTCCGCATGGGAATTCAACCGCAACGATGCCTTCGATGCGCGCGACTTCTTCCGCCCGGCCCCTGCCAAGATCCAAGAGTTGCGGCTGAACGTTTACGGCTTCAACGTCGGCGGCCCGGTCACTTTCGGTAAGCTCTACAATCCCGACAAGAAGAAGACCTTCTTCTTTTACAACATGGAATGGCGGAAACTCATTCAGGGCGGCGGAACTAATCAGAACGTTCCGGACACCGCGACCTATGGCGGTAACCTCGCCGGTCTTCTTACCGCATCTACACCGAACCCGATATTTGTTCCAACCTTCTGCGCGCCTGGGACATGTAATGGGACGAATGCGCAAGTCGCGCAAACCGTTTTGTTCGCGAATTGTCCCGGCCAGGCGCCCCCCGCGGGAATCACCTCAGGTGGGCAATTTCCTGGCAATGTGATTCCATCTTGCATGATCAATCCGAATGCCGCTGCTCTGCTCAAAGCAGGGATCTTCCCCGGACCGACCACGAACATTGCTAACGGGGTAGGCACATTCGTTGGCGGCGCTAATGCTCCTACCAATCTTAGGGAAGAAGTCGTTCGCATTGACCACAACTTCAGCTCCAAGTTCTCCATCTTCGGACACTACATTGCTGAACAAGTAACACAGAGTTTCGCCACCAGCCAGTGGAGCGGCGATAACGTTCCTACTGTCGGTGATACCTTCGGCAATCCATCGCGTAGCGGCGTCATCCACACAACCTATGCGATCAGCCCAACGTTGCTCAACGAAGCGGCTTTCAATTACAACGGAAACGTAATCAACATCGTTCCCTACGCGGCCACCGGCTTGACCAGCTTGGCGCTTCCTTCTGGATACGTCTCTGCGAACTCCAGACTTTTCACCGGACCAAACAACCTGACTCGCATCCCCAACATTGATTTGAGCGGCGGAACCGGTGCGCAGTTTGAAATCTCCAGTTGGCCGTGGCACAACAAGGCCGATGACTACCAGATCCGCGACGACATCTCTCTGACCAAAGGCGCACATCAACTGAAGTTCGGTGGAAGCTGGGCCATCTATAAGAAGGTCCAGGATCTATTCGGTCAAACCCAGGGCGGGTTTACCTTTAACAAGGACCTCACTGCCGGAAGCGCCGCCTGCCCTGCCAACACTACCTGTGGAAACAGCTTCGCCAGTTTCTTGCTCGGGGCGCCTGTCTCTTATCAGGAGCTGGCAGTTCAGGACCATGGCTACTGGAACAACGTTTCTTGGGCCGCGTACGTTCAAGACAACTGGCGCGTAAACAATCGTCTCACCCTCAACCTTGGCTTGCGCTGGGATGGCGTGCCGCACACATACGAAGCCAACAACCGCATGGGCAATTTTTATCCCCGCCTCTACGACCCCGCGAAAGCAGCCACTTTCAGCAATAACAACAGCATTTGCGGACCAACGGACACTGCCGCGACTGGCTGCCCGGGCGGTGCCAGCCCTGGCTTGGGCACCAGCCCGAATTCGATTCTTGCAGGCGTTCCACTTTACTTGAATGGAATCGGCATCCCCGGACAGAATGGGGTTCCTAAGGGCTTGGTCAACAATCACTGGGCAGCCTTCGGTCCACGTCTTGGTTTTGCCTATGACCTGAGTGGCGGCGGTAAGACAGTTGTCCGCGGTGGGTTCGGCATCATGTACGAGCGCATTCAGGGCAATGACATGTACAACGCCGGTCCCAACATTCCGTTCAGTTTGCAAGTCAGCCTCAATAACGTCGAGATGACGAACCCAAGCCTCTCTCTCTCCACTGGGACAGCCGCTGCACGGCCGATCAACGCAGCCAGCATCGTCGGCTTGGCAGTGGACAATTACAAGCTGCCGGCGAGCTACCAGTACAGCGTCGGCGTTCAGCACTCCTTTGCCGCCAAGACTGTTTTGTCGGTAAGTTATGTCGGCAATCAAGGTAGGCATCAGAACGACTACCGCAACATCAACTTGCCTGACCAGAGTCAGCTTCCGGCACTGGCAGGTCTGATACCCGGCAAACCGGCCAGCCCTTACCAAACCATACCCACTCTGCCTTACCCGGGTTTCACCACTATCAGGAACGCCGACAACGAGGCTAATACCCACTACAATGGGCTACAGGTTGATCTCAATTCTCAGATTAGCCACGACCTCAACCTCCGGGCGTTCTACACGCTCTCGCGTGCCGTTGATCCGACCACTGCCGGCAGCGGCGGCGGAGACCTCGGCACTGTGTCGAATCCCTATGCCGGCTGGGTGTATGACGTCGGACCCAGCGGATACGACCGCACCCACATTGCTGTGGTGGACTTCATCTACGACATCCCCCTCTTGCGCCACAGTCAGAGCCGGCTCGTGAGGTCTACAGTCGGTGGCTGGCAAGTCTCGGGCATCGTTACCCTGGAGACTGGCCTCCCACTCAACATCACGCTCGGAGGGGCGCAAGGCGGCAACGGAATAGGCGGCACCAACCGCCCGAATTTGACCGGCGCTATCTCCTATCCGCAGACGCCGGTTACCTGCACTCCCGCCTCCAAGTGCTACCAACAAATCCAATACTTCGATCCGGCGGCCTTTACGGCCCCAACGGTAACCGCCACATCGTCCCCTTGGGGCACGTTGGGCCACAACGCCCTGCGTGGTCCTGGCCGCGACAACTGGAACATGTCCTTGTTCAAGAGCTTTACCTTGAGCGAATCTCGCGGTAGCCGTTTCGAACTCCGTCTGGAAACTTTCAACACTTGGAACCATACGCAGTTCAATGCGGTGGATACGACCAAAGCGGACGGCCGCTTCGGCCAATTCACATCAGCCTTTGACCCAAGAATCTTGCAACTCGGCGGCAAGATTTACTTCTAATGTTTTTACCTTGGTTGTTATCCGGCCCCGTGCGCACAAAACATTGTGTGCGCGGGGCTTTGGTTATTTTGAGCTCCTAATTTCCAAGAAAAGCAGACGACGACTTCTTGAAAAAATGCCTGGGGCTCGCCACCTCCGTGCCAGCCGTAGTGTAGCCTTATTCCTTGACGGGCCCCGTGGCTAGGACTACCCTTCAGCTAGACCGTTTCGAACGATTATGGGCCGCGCCGAGCAATGCCCGCCTCTCCGAGTCATGTATTTCCTGTTCCCCGTGCTTTCGTACGTTCTCTTTTCGCCACACCTGGCTCTATGCCAGGACAGCGGAAGCGAAGGGACTCTTCTGCGTGGAGACAAAGCGGAAATCTCGGTGACAGTACGCGACAGTTCCGGCGAAGCCATCTCCGTTCCCGCTACCGTGAAGATCTTCAAGGAAGGAATGCCGACGGACCAGAAAGAGGCATCCCATGGTCGTGCCTTCTTCATTTTGCGTTCATTGGGCGACTATACCGTGGCAGTCAACGCGACTGGGTACAAGCCCGCGCAAAAGGAGGTTTCGGTGCCCGTGGCCGTGAAAGCCGAAGTTGACGTCTATCTGCAAAAGGAATCAGCTTTCGGAGACAACACGGGAATTCCAGGTAGGCCCCTGCTCGCGCCGAAAGCCAAAGAAGCCCTTGACAAAGGTTTGCAAGCGTTGACCGCCAACAAGGCGAAGGAAGCTGAAAAGTACGTCGAGGAAGCCGCGAAGCTGGCGCCGGGGCACCCCGACGTGCTGTATGTGCAAGGTGTGCTTTATTTAAGCCTGCACAACTGGGCACAAGCGCAAGGCGTTCTGGAAAAGGCCTCACAAATGGAGCCAAGCAACGCGCGCGTTCTGGGAGCACT
>QIAN01000372.1 GCA_003225005.1 Acidobacteriota bacterium
AAACATGCTGGTTTTCCAATATGAAAAGTGTAGAGCAGAGTCCAGGGAACGGACAGGGGAAAAGCTGGATGAGTATTCTTATCGTTACGGCCGGTGGACGGCCGGGCCTGAAGCCTCTTGAACAATCATGGATTCTGAACCGATGCACCCGGTGTGTCTGCCGGAAATCAAGCTACGGATGACCCTGGAAACAAATTGGGACCGAGTGGGGAGCCGATGCTCAAAGGCACTAGGGTGCCGCAGGAGCACGGCTCGCAGGGCGCAAGCCGTGCTTACGACGCTCCAAGAAAGCAGATGTACGATACGACGCCACTGAATATGCGAACAACGTCTCTGGCGAATTGTTATTTCGCCCATAATGCCTCAGGATTCCTCGTCCTGCTACGACTCTGCGATGCGCAATCTGGTCGTTCTTTTCATCCATTTCATCAAATTTGGATTGGTCTCATGCGGGCCGAGCGTTGGACTTGAGTTCCAAACGAGGGCGGCTACGGCACTCTATCGGCCGCCCGCCAATTTTTCCTTGACTTGTTACGTACGACTGTAGTAGATGTAACCACGGGAGTAGTGGATGCGAAACCGCCGTGTCACGCGCTTCGAGCTCCAGCTCATGGAAAAGCTATGGGATCTTGGTCCCTGTTCCGTCCGCGAAATTCAAGAGGCCTTGCCCGAAGAACATCGCCCCGCTTACACAACGGTCCAAACGATGATCTACCGGCTCGAACAGAAAGAAGCCGTCAGGCGTGTCAAAAAGGTGGGCAACGCTCACGTCTTTGAAGCAGTGCTGACACGCATGGCTGTCCGCAAACGCCTAGTCGCCGATCTGTTGGATATGTTTGGCGGCTCACCTGCTTCCGTGATGTCGCACCTTGTCGAAACGGGCCAACTGACTCTTGCGGACATCCGGGCCGTCGAAAAAGAGCTGGCAAGAAGGGAGAGGAAGAAATGACGCTCGTCCTGGGTCGCCACCTCCTGCAATCAACGCTCTTCGCGCTGATTGTCGGCCTTCTAGCCCTTTGTCTGCGACGCCGCGGTGCGGCGACACGCCACATGATGTGGCTCATTGCCGTCGCGAAGTTCATATTACCCGCGACACTTTTGTCTCTGCTGGGATCGAGTCTTGCTGAACTCCTCCCATCGAATCACATCTCAGTGGGCGTCCCCGCGGTCCTCTCTCGATGGATAACGTTCCAAGCCATATCCAAGCCCTCGGAGCTGACAAATATTGGCGGTGCCGATCTACTGATTCTGATCTGGTTGCCCGGTTGCGCGGTCATGTTCATCGTGTGGTTGCCTCGACTGTGGGCTTCGCTGAACCCTTCGGGCTCCCCTGAGGGTCCGCAGCAAGACTCATTCCTCCGATTGAAGCAGCGAATCGGATTGCGACGAGAAGTGAAGCTTCGGTTTTCAGATTCCGTCAGCGAACCCGTGCTGGCCGGATTGCGGAAACCCACCGTGATGATCCCCACGGGTCTTTCCGGGAGGCTCTCTTCTGCGGAACTCGAGTCGGTAATCCTTCATGAGCTGGCCCACGCAAAGCGGCGCGACAACTGGACGGCCGCCTTCGCGCACGCGGTGACCTGCATATTTTGGTTTTATCCTCTCTTGTGGTGGATCGAGAACCGCCTGCACCGTGAACGCGAACTGGCTTGCGACGAAATGGTAGTCCGGTACGGCGCCTCGCCAGAGGATTACGTCGCAGGCATTCTCAAGGTCTGCCGCTTCCAGCTGA
>QIAN01000056.1 GCA_003225005.1 Acidobacteriota bacterium
AGATCTCTGGTGGCATCGCATTGCTGGCCTTGATTTTTGGGGTTCCAGCCAGGCTGCGCCACAAGCTGACCGTCGAACTCAAAGTTTTGATTCTGCTTCTCGGCCAGATGATGTTGTGTATTCCATTTGCATTTTGGCGGAGCGGCTCTTTTGACACAGTGATCAACAAGTTTTCCAAGGGAGTGATCGTTGCAGTCCTGATTTATCTGGTGACCACCTCGGTCGCCGAACTGCGTAAGCTGCTGTTGATTCAGGCAGGCTCGATCGCGCTGATTACTGTAGCGTCAGTCTTGGTTCATCGAACGGAAGTGGGACGGCTGATGGGTATTCAGAAAGGGATCTTGGAGAATCCGAATGACCTGGCCATCAACATCGCCATCAACTTTCCATTGTGTGTTGCTTTCATGCTGGCCGCGAAGGGCGGAGCACAAAAGGTTTTGTGGTGCATTGGGCTGGTGTTTATGTCGTATGGCGTGGTCGCCACCTACTCCCGTAGCGGTCTGCTGGCAATGGCCGTGACGGTGGCGATCTGCCTATGGGAGTTCGGAATCAAGGGGCGGCGCATGATACTGGTGATGGCTGCTGCGCTCGTTGGCGTGATCGGACTGGGAGTCATGGTTGCTACGCCTCGCTATCTGACCCGTGTCGAGAGCCTGGTGCGCGGGAATATTGAGGGATCGGGCGACAGGGGATCGCTGGAAGCACGCGAGCAGTTGCTAAAGCAGAGCCTGCTGATCATGATCAAGCACCCCGTGTTCGGGGTTGGGCCGGGCAACTTCCCAAGTTACACTTTAACCTGGCGTGTGGCGCACAACACCTACACGGAACTAGGAGCCGAAGCTGGCGTGCCGGGTCTAATTCTCTTTTTGGCTTTGATGGGCCTCACACTGCGTAAAATAAAAAGTGTGCGGAAGCTGCCTGGGTATCAAACCAGCGAAGATGTGCGCTTGTGGACCAGTGCGCTGCGGGCGGCCGTGTTGGCGTACATCTCCGGAGCAATGTTCGCCTCGACGGAGTACAACCTTTTCCCGTATTTCATGGTGGGCTATGTCTGCGCGATGTATCAAACTGCAAGTGCTCCAATGGAGGCGAAGAGTATTCCGCGGGGCGATATTGAGAACGGCAGCAACAAGAAACTTGGGGATGCAAGACGTGAAGGGGAGGTGGCCTGGACTCGCTGACGAGGTTCTCGCCATCTTGCGCTGCCTGGCATGCCGAGGCGGACTGGGACAGCAGATTGACGGGTTGGTGTGCGCAGCCTGCGGCACGCGATATCCCGCGGTGAACGGCGTCGTCCGCTTCGCAGATGAGCACAATTATGCGGACAGTTTCGGATTTCAGTGGAAGCTTTACGCGCGCACGCAACTGGATGATGCCACCAGCCACCGCTCCGAGAATGCATTTCGCCAGCGCACTGGATTTCGTCCCGAGGATCAGGCTGGAAAACTGGTGTTGGATGTTGGCTGCGGCATGGGTCGATTCGCGGAGGTGGCCACACGCTGGCGAGCGCATGTGGTTGGCATTGATTTGATGGCCTCAGAGGTCGCAGCCCAGAACTTGTCGGACCGGAACGCCGCTATTTTTCAGGCGGATGTGTTCCAACTGCCCTTTGCCACCGCGAGTTTCGATTTCATTTACAGCCTTGGAGTGCTGCACCACACTCCGGATTGCGAGCAGGCAGTTAAAGTTCTACCGAAACTGCTCAAGCCTGGAGGCCGCATTGCAGTCTGGTTGTACAGCTCCTATAACCCCTGGTATCGCATGAGCGACCTCTACCGGAAATTCACACGCCGCATGCCGCCACAGGTGCTTCACAAGCTATGCTACGCCGTAATTCCGCTGTACGCTGTGCACCAGGTTTTGCGGAAGATTCCGCTCTTGGGCAAGACTGCAAGTGGTGCGCTGGCCTGGCTGGTTCCCATGTCTTTCAACACAGACGCCACTTGGCGAGTTCTAGATACATTTGACTGGTACGCGCCCTGGCATCAGTCCAAGCACACATATGAAGAAGTGTTCCGTTGGTTTGAGAGCT
This sequence comes from Acidobacteriota bacterium, assembly GCA_003225005.1. Classification (GTDB taxonomy): domain Bacteria; phylum Acidobacteriota; class Terriglobia; order Terriglobales; family Acidobacteriaceae; genus Sulfotelmatobacter. The sequence continues at coordinate 2,033 of QIAN01000056.1, forward strand.
GCGGACTGGAAGATCTGCGAGTGATCGAACCGCCGATCGCGGTTCAGGGACGCCGACCGCTGGGGAGAGAACCCCTTCCAGCGTCGGAAACGTCGGGGGTGCAGCAGTGTGCGGAATAGCTGGCATGGTTGGCCGGAGAGACGAGGTTGTTGACGCTGCCAATGTCCGCCGGATGTGCCAGACCATCGTTCACCGTGGTCCCGACGATGAGGGCATGTACGTGCGCGGGCCGGTAGGATTGGGCATGCGCCGCCTGAGCATCATTGACCTTGCAGGCGGGCAGCAGCCGATTCACAACGAAGACGAGAGCGTTTGGGTCGTCTTCAACGGCGAAATCTATAACTTTCCTGAACTTCGCCAGGAGCTCGAAGGCCGCGGCCATAAGTTTTACACTCACTCCGACACTGAGGTCATTCTTCATCTCTACGAGGAGATGGGATCCAACTGTGTGCAAAAGCTGCGTGGTATGTTTGCCATTGCTTTGTACGATGAGCGGCGGCAGCTTCTTCTGTTGGCGCGCGACCGGATGGGAAAGAAACCTCTGCATTACGCTTTGCGCGAAGGGCGCCTACTGTTCGGATCGGAGATCAAGGCCCTGCTGGCGGTGCGCCCGGACTTGGCGGAAGTGAACCCCGAAGGCCTGCTGCAATACTTTTATTTCGGATATATCCCCGATTCGGTTAGCGCGTTCCGACACATTCACAAGCTGCCCGCCGGACACTTGCTGGAATACTGCAAGGGCGAAATCAAAATCCGCCGGTATTGGAATTTACCCGAGTATGGCACGCATCCTCCGATGGGCGAAGAGGAGTGCCTGGAGGAACTGGAACGCCAGCTGCAGGAGGCCGTTCGCATTCGATTGATCAGCGATGTGCCACTAGGAGCGCTGCTCAGCGGCGGCGTGGACTCTTCGATCATTGTGGCCTTGATGGCGCGCGTGAGCTCAAGCGCTGTTAAGACTTTTTCCATCGGCTTCCGGGCTGAGGAGTTCAATGAATCAGAATACGCGCGCATGGTGGCAAAGCAGTTCGCCACCGATCACCACGAACTGGTGCTCGATCCCAATCTTGAAGAGACCTTGACGTATCTTTCACAAATGATGGAGGAGCCCTTCGGTGACTCTTCGATGTTGCCCACTTACTACGTGTGCCGCATGGCTAGGCAGCAGGTTGCGGTGGCGCTTTCCGGGGATGGTGGAGATGAGCTTTTCGCCGGCTACGACCGTTACCTGGTGGCGATGGACCGGCAGAAGTATGACCGGCTGCCAAGATGGCTGGGCCAAATTTATCGCGACTCCGTTCACGGACGCATTCCCGCGGCAATGTATGGGAAGAACCTGGCTTGGAATGCATCACTGAATTCGCGAGACCGTTACCTGGATGGCATGTCGTTCTTTCCCGCGTTGCATCGCGAGCGAGGTTTGTTTACGGATTCGTTTTTGCAAGCGGCCGGTCATTTGCCCGATCCTTTGCAGGAATGGCAGCAGATCTACGATGATGCTCCCGCCCATGATCCTTTGAGCCGGCTACTTTACCTGGATACGAAGACCTATCTGGTCGCGGATATTTTGACCAAAGTGGACAGAATGAGTATGGCAACCTCTCTCGAAGTGCGGGTTCCAATGCTCGATCACAAGTTCGTCGAGTGGGTCACCTCTTTGCCAGTAGAGTGGAAGCTTCGCGGAGGAACGCGCAAGCACATTCTGAAAAAGCTAGCGGAGCGTCTGGGAATACCATCTCCTCTGCTGCACCGCCGAAAACAAGGCTTTCAGCTGCCGCTGGTGGAGTGGATGAGAAACGATGTGAAGGACCAGTTCTTGCGCGTACTGCTGGAGCCACGCACTCTGCACCGCGGATATTTCAAGCCAGAGGCTGTGAGGTCACTAGTTGATGAGCACATCCGTGGACGAAGAAATCGCTCGGGGCTGTTGTGGCGAATGCTAATGCTGGAATTGTGGCACAGGAACTTTGTGGAATCCCCGGCCCAATGGAGCGCGCAACATAGAGCGCCAGATATCTTTGCGCAGGACACAAGGCCGCTATCGTGCCCGGCGGCGGTGACGTCGGCGGATCCGGAAACGGCAGCGAACTGAAGCGGCAAAAACAGGCGACTCTTACTCATGCAAGGCACAGAAACGAACACAATACTGTCGAACGGGCCAAGCACTCGCAGCAAGGCGCCAGTGTTTGTGCTTGGGTGTGGGCGGTCGGGCACGACACTGCTTTATCACATGCTGCTATCGTCTGGAAATTTCGCCGTATACCGCACCGAATCCAACGTGATTAACCTACTGGAGCCGCGATTCGGCAGTCTCAGCGTGGCGCGCAACAAACGACGGCTTCTGGACGCCTGGTACCAAACTCGCCTTTACACCTTGTCAGAACTGGAGAAAGAGCCGCTTGAAGAAAGGGTCATGAACGAGTGCAAAAACGGCGGCGACTTTTTGTGCGTAATCATGGAGCAAATGGCCCGCAAACAGGGCGTGGAGCGGTGGGCCGATACTACGCCGGAACACCTGCTGCACCTACATCGTATTAAAGAAACGATTCCGAACGCACTGGTCATCCATATCATTCGTGACGGGCGGGATGTGGCGCTTTCGACCGACAAACAGGGTTATATCCGCAGGCTGCCGTGGGACAAGACGCCTTCCGTCATGGTCGCTGGCGTGTATTGGGAGTGGATGGTGAATAAGGGCCGCAAAGATGGGAGCGATCTGGGCGGCGACTATACGGAAGTGCGCTTTGAAGAGCTGGTTAGGCGACCCAAGGAGACGCTGGAGAGGCTTGGCTCATTCATCGAGCACGACCTGGACTATGACCGCATCCAAAAAGTTGGTATTGGTTCGGTGAGCGCGCCAAACAGTTCTTTCAAAGATTATTCACCCGAAACATTCAATCCGGCGGGGCGCTGGAAGAATACTTATACGCCGCAGGACCTGATGATGTTTGAGGGGTTGGTTGGCGGAACGTTGGAAGCGCTCGGGTACGAACTGGGAACGAAAGATAGGAACGCTCTTAGGCGTAATGACCTGAAGTGCTTGCGTAGTGTGTACCGCACTTATTTTGACAGCAAGCTGTACCTGAAAGCGAAAACACCGCTGGGGAGGTTATTAGTCACCCGCGACATGTCGTGGATCTGAAGAATTCCGTCCGGCGCTCCGTTATTGCTGTGCGTAATTTTCCAACTGAAACGACGGACGCCGCATCAAGTGGGTTTACCCACTGTCGATTTCCGATAGACATCGAGCACTGCCTGGAGATTGCTGTCGTCATTGCCGCACGCCGCCTTACGGGGCGCGGGGTTTGCTAGCGCCTCATTGATGGCGTTCAGAAGCGCAGCCAATTCCGACTTGGGAACCAATTGAACGCCCCCAGGTCGCATCCCGTTATCGCTGGCAATTACGGGCGTACCCAGATGGAGTGCCTCGCGAACTGAGACGGCATCGCCATCATAGAGCGTCGTGCGCAACATCACATGAGCGCGCGAAATCGCCTGCATAGTGGCGGTGTGCGGAACGTCCCCGCACAGCAAGACGTGCTCGGCGTAAGGCCGTGACCGGATGTTGTCGCAAAGTTCTTGCTCCAGGCTTCCCGATCCAATCAAGATTTCCGATAGACATCGAGCACTGCCTGGAGATTGCTGTCGTCATTGCCGCACGCCGCCTTACGGGGCGCGGGGTTTGCTAGCGCCTCATTGATGGCGTTCAGAAGCGCAGCCAATTCCGACTTGGGAACCAATTGAACGCCCCCAGGTCGCATCCCGTTATCGCTGGCAATTACGGGCGTACCCAGATGGAGTGCCTCGCGAACTGAGACGGCATCGCCATCATAGAGCGTCGTGCGCAACATCACATGAGCGCGCGAAATCGCCTGCATAGTGGCGGTGTGCGGAACGTCCCCGCACAGCAAGACGTGCTCGGCGTAAGGCCGTGACCGGATGTTGTCGCAAAGTTCTTGCTCCAGGCTTCCCGATCCAATCAAGACCAGTCCAGCCGTGGGAAACTTTGGCAGGATTTGTCCCAAGGCTTCGATTTGCAATGACAGGTCATATTCTCGCTCCAACAGCCCAACCGAAATCAGTACCGGATCGTGCGCAGCAAAAAAGGAGGCAAGGGGCTCCGGTAAGGCAGAAGAGGGTTGTTCTTCAGGTAAAAAAGAATGCGGGTAAATCAAATGGATTTGTTGTGCTGAAACACCTAGTCTTTGAAAAAAACTGACAATCTCGGGATTCACCGCGATTAAGGCATCAAAGCGGCGCAGTACAAAACCGGCAAAAGAATTTGGCCCGGTAGCCTGGGCTTCAGGACTGGAGGGATACCCCCCGGAGTGGAATGTCATCACAGATTTGCTGCCGTGCAGGAGCGTACAGACCAGCGCGAGACCGAGAAGCCTCTGACTCAGCATACCTCCGATATGAAGATGGATGATGTCGTAATCAAGGCGCATGAGAAGACGCATCAGTCCGACCGCACTTCTGGGATAGTAGACGTCATCCGAACCAGGATTGCGGTGCCTTGTAATGTTGATGACAGCGCACGGTATGCCCTGTCTGCGGAGGAAAGTCCGGATCGCCACAAGGTTGCTCTGCACTCCACCGTGTGGCGGCGGATAAGGACCTAGCTGGAGCACTTTCATTGGGGCGGGGAAGTGAGAAAATCCTCTAGGTCAATAGCGCATGGCGTATTTTCCCGCGCTGACTGCAGCATGCGCAGGCAGCCAAGCGTGGAGCGCACTCCGTCGCGCACTGTGATCTCAGGTGGCATGCCATTCTTCAGCGCGGCAAAAAAGGCCCGCATCTGAGCCTCATAGCCCTTTTCAGCAAACCAACTGGAGCTCTTGCGGACCACTCCGGTGCGCACGATGGATTGTTTGAAATCCTCGGAGGAGGCGCCAAGGCCGGCGGCGAACGCTTCTACCCGCTCGCCACTCGAGGTACGGCTTCCGACCGTGCAGTACGTCAAATTCGCGATGGAGCCATCGGCAAAGCGAAAGGCGGCAACCAGATTGTTTTCGCCGATAGGATCCTTCCTGCCCGTGGGCAAAGAGTAGGCTGAGACTTCTACCGGCTCAAAATCGAGCAGCCAATACATCAAATCCACAAAATGGCAAGCTTCGCCCAAGACCGCGCCGCCGATCGCCGGATCGGCCATCCAGTACGATCCGGAAATTCCGGGCGAGTTGACGCGGCAATTTAAGACCGCCGGACCGGTCCGCTTTGACAGTTGCTTCTTGAGTACGACGTAAGACGGGGCATAACGCCGGTTGAATCCTACGGTGAGCTGCCTTCCGGTGTCTTCAACCGCGCGATATAGCTCCCGGCATTCTTCTTCCGTGAGCGCCATGGGCTTCTCGACAAATACGTGTTTTCCTGCTCGGAGAGCCACGAGTGCCTGCGATGCATGATGCTGGTTACGGCTCACGATTACCACGGCTTGGATTTCTGGATCCTTCAAGATTTCGCTGTAGTCAGTGGCGCAATATGCCGCTCCGAAGCGCAATGCATAGCTCTTGCCGCGGGATCCGCTAGTGGAATGAATCGCTCGTAGATAAACCCCGGGAGTCTTCTTGAGATTCGGTAGATGAACCCAGCGGGCGAGATTACCGGCACCTACGAGAGCGATGCCCATGGCAGATGAAGCGGGGGCGCGACTATCGACCTCGACCCGGCGTATGGGCCGAGGTTGACCGAGCGGTTCCGCCGCGTCGGCAGCCGGATATTTCACCAGCACCGCCAGGCTACCGATCGATGGGTCCATGATGGTTTCGTACGCTTTCGGCGCATCTTCGAGTGGGAATCGGTGTGTGATCAGGGGATCGATCTGTACTCGGCCGTGAGACGCGAGGCGCAGAAATTCCTCCATGTTGCGATTTTCAGTCCAACGCACGTAAGGGAGGGGATAGTCCTGTCCCTGGTGTTCGTAGGCCGGATCATAGCTTCCCGGTCCGTAAGCCCGAGCCATCAGCACTTGGATCTCTTTGAGATAAGCCTCATACCAGGGAAAGCGCAGTTCGACGGCGCCGACATCTACGATGCGCCCACGATCGCGGCAGATATCGACCGCCAAACGACACGGTGCGTCGGACTTCGCGGCCGCAGCGATGATCACGCAATCCACACCCAAGCCGTTGGTTAGCGACTGGATCTGTTCTGCGAAGCCGGAGCCTCCGACGAGCGCCACGTCGGCACCGAGCTGGCGCGCGAGTTCGACGCGATCGGGCCGCAGGTCGGTCGCGATGATGGAGCCACCCTGCAAACGCGCCAGTTGGGCAATGAGCTGGCCGACCAGCCCGAGTCCGACGATAGCGACTATCTCTCCAAGTGAAAGGTTGGCGATGCGGACACCGTTGAGGGCGATGCTGCCTAGCGTCGTGAAGGCAGCGTGCTCGAACGACACGTTGTCCGGGACTCTCGCCACCAGGTTGCGTCCGACGAGTATGGTTTCGGCGTGCCCAGTACCTTCACCGCCATAGGCAACACGGTCTCCGACTTCGAGATCCGTAATTGTACTGTGTTTCTCCAGAACCAGACCTGCGCCTGAGTATCCAAGGACCGCATACTCGTCGAATTTGGCCTTCACCTCAGCGAAGGTCCCCAGCGGGCCTTGGTTCTTAAGAGCGTTCCAGATTTTGCTGAGTTGGGAGGGATTGTCAGCGACCGCCTTCAGAACGCCTTCCTGATGGATGCTGGCGGTTTCCGTGCCGCTACTGATCAGCGAGTAGATAGGCCGGACGAGCACGTGATGGGGAACCGTCACCGGGTCGGGGACCTCGTCGACGATGATGTCCTTAAACCCTCTTCGGAGAATCTGCTTCATTGATAATTAGGAGAAACGCCCATGCGCGAAAAGTGCACCAAAAGCCAAAGTCACGATTTGCCGTGAATATATCAGAGCTGTTTCGTTTGTCCCAGGTTACCTCCGACTCCGCGCCCGGCTCGTGATTTCTTAGGGTGCGCGGACTAGGGTGCGACCCCTTCGGTCGCAGCGGTAATAGCGTCAACGTCTGCTCCGATGTCTTTGCCATCTGATCCAGCCTTTCGGTAATGGCTAGATTGAGAAAGGTGGTAGTTTCCTCCGTCGCCGTTGCGGAAATCGACAAAGCCTACTGCTTTCCAGTCCTTGGAAAAGAATTGCTCACAACTCTTGAGAGCACCGCAATGAGGAGTTTTTGGATAAGGATCGCCAGGGAGTTTGGGCTTGTCGTTCGTCTGCACGATTACATTGTGGGTAAAGATCCAAGAGTTGTCGAAGCAACGCTCCAGGGCACCGGTGGCGCCGTCGGGCCCAGCACAGGTCGGGCGTCCGCCACCGGGAGGGATGGCCCGGACCCCACCATTTCCGGAGCCGACGAGATTGTTCCGGAAAGCAAACCTTTCGATCACCCTGGGAGGACTGTCGGGAGTATTGAGAATCCCCCCGCCGGTTGGAAAACCGGTATTGTGTTCGATGATCAGGTCGTGAGGCAAATTGGTGTCCTGGTCGGTGCCAATCATCCATAGCGTGCCGCCGGTGCAACAACCGCCCGGGTCGTAAGTCTTCTCGTTTACGTCCTCTAGAACGTTGTCGTGGATATTTACGTTGTAAATTGGCCCAGATAGGAACCGACAGTGTCCAGTTCCGTTTCCCGGCTCGCCGCGACACGTTGTCCCGTAAGTCGCAGCGATCCCCATACCGTTCACCGTGTGACGAATGACGTTATAGCGGAAGGTCAGGTCATGGACGGTACAGCCGGGACACACACCATACTGATTCTTAGGATAGAGTAAAATGGCTGTGCCTTTTTGAGCCATGGCCCAATTGTTCTCGAAGACATTGCCTTCCACCAGCTCCCGCACGGAATTCTTGGTTTCGTACAGGTTCTTTACCGCGAAGCGAGTTCCGAAATAATTTGGATTCTTTTCCCACCAAGTTAAAGGTTTGAAGACGTGATTCCGCCGAAATTCGATGTCAGACAGGGTGGTTTCGCTTAGACCGCCCCCCCATAAAATACTCGTCCCTGAAGCTTCCAGAAAATTGTTCACTATCTTTACGGGGCCAACCCCGGTGACTGATCCGACTGCAGAGGAATCGGCTCCGTAGGCGGATGTCTTCGAATGAATGTCTGAGATAAACGAGTCAACGATCGCAATATTCGAGCTTTTCTCGAACTCCACCCCCTTCACGTCTTCTCCGGTGGGCGAACCATGAATCCAGCAACGGTCGAAGACGATGTGATCGGCCTGTTTGAGGATTACGAGATCGTAGAAACCTCCGGCGTCGCCATTCGCGCCTGTGTCGGCAATTTCCAGGCCCTGGAAACGATAACGGTTTGCGCCGGGGCTGTTACTGATGATGCGATTTTGACCTTTGACCCCCGCGATCCGTGCCATCACGTTCTTGGTTGAAGAGCAGTTCAGCGCTGGACGTCCGGGAAGAGCGGGCACACCAGCGTAGCAGGGAGTAATACGTGTTCCTTCCGGCGGCAGGGTGGCGGCGGGGGTGTTGGTCCGAATGACGATCCAATGCGTGTCGTCACAAGGTTTAGCTGGCAAATCGAAAGAGCCGGAATAAGTAGAACCGGGTTGAAGTTCAATAGTATCGCCGCATTTGGCTTTGTCCAGAGCCTGCTGGAAAGCCGAAGAATCTCGCGCTCTCCACTCGTGTTCCGGCGCAGGAGTGTCAGCGATGGAGCTTTTCACATTCACACGAGGCAATTCCGCAGGCCCATCAAAGCCTGTGCGCTCTTGGGCGGAAGCGGGAAGTATGAAGCAAAGGAAAATAGAGATCGCTCGAAGAACAAGACTGCAACCCGGGAGTTTTCGGATCATGGCTGCCCTGGTCAAGTCGGTCCGAGAAACCTGCAAGAAGGCCACACGCCAATAATATCATCACTGGCTTAGCGCCCTTGCGAGCGTGGGGAACTAAGCTAGGTGGTAAATGGCGTAGGCATGAGCGGTGCGAAGCGCGCGTATATCACAAGATGCCAGCGGTGGCATTAGTTAACGCGTCGATATCGGCCCCCAAATCCTTTCCATCAGAGCCAGCATTCTTGAAGGGACTGGTCATGAGCAGGTGGTAATCGCCACCATTTCCATTATTAAATTTTACGAACCCCATGTTGTTCAGGTCTGGGGCATTGAACTGGAGACAAGTCGATGGGGCTCCGCAGTTTGGAGTTGTAGGGTAGGGAGCACCTGGAACAGACGAAGAAAACCCAACAATGGCATTATGAGTAAAGGTCCAGGTGTTTCCCATGCATCCGTTCAGGGCGCCAATCGCTCCTGACACGTGTGAAGCGCCACATCCGGGTAGGCCATTGCCGGGAAGCACTTGATGAAATCCATGGTCGCCAGAACCCACCAAGTTGTTTGTGAAAGCGAAGTTCGCGATCACCTGGGGCGCGGCCTGCATTGTGATGTTAGCGGTTCCGGATCCGACAGGGAAGCCGGTGTTGTGCTCAATCGTGATGTCGTGCGGCCAATTTGTCGGTTGGTTCAGACTAATTGCAAATAAAAATCCATCACTGCAGCAATCTCCAGGCCAGTAAGTCTTTTCGTTGATGTCGTCAAGAAGATTGTCGTGAATGCTCAGGTTATAGAGTGGGCCAGAGAGGAACTGGCATCCCTTACTGTTTCCCGTATGACCCGGGCAGGTGGTGGCGTAAGTCGAGCCGATGCCGATGCCGTTGACGGCGTGACGCACGATGTTATAACGGAAAATAATATCGTGAACTGTGCAGCCTGGACATTCTCCAAATTGGTTCTTGGGATAAAACAGGATCGCAGTTCCTTTTTGCGCCTGGGCCCAATTGTCCTCAAAGATGTTGCCTTCCACCAGTTCCCGGACTCCCATCTTGTTCTCGAACAGGTTCTTGACTGCAAATAGCGTGCCGATATACGAAGGGCTCAGTTCCCACCAAGTGAAGGGCTTAGATACGTGGTTGCGGCGTAATTCGACGTCGGTAATATTGCTGGCTGAGGGGCCGCCTCCCCAAAGAATGGTGGCGCCCGCAGCTTCAAGGAAGTTATCCACGATCTTGACTGGTCCAGTGCCGGTAATGGAGGAAACCGCCGAAGAATCCGCGGCGTAGCTGGAAACCTTCGAATGGATATCAGAGACGAAGGAGTCGATAAGGGCGATATACGAACTGCTTTCGAAGTCCAGACCTTTCACATCTTCGCCCAACGTCGAACCATGCATCCAGCAGCGGTCGAAGATGATGTGGTCGGCGGTCTTGAGCAGTACTAGATCGTAAAAACCGCCCAAACTGCCATTGGCACCGGTGTCGGCAATCTCAAGGCCGATCAGGCGATAGTAGTTTGCACCGGCGGTGTTGCTGATGATGCGTCCGGCCTTCGCTACGCCGGCGATCCGGGCCATCACGTTGTTGACAGAGGTACAATTCAAGGCTGGACGGCCCGGCAGGGATGCAACGCCCGCATTACATGGCGTGGCGCGTACTCCTTCGGCCGGCAAGCCGGAACCGAGGGCGCTACTGCGGATGGTGACGTAACGGCCCGCATCACAATTCTTGGCAGGCAGAGAGAATCCGGGATAGCTTCTGCCAGCTTGGAGGACAAGAGTATCGCCGCAGGTTGCGTTATCAATTGCCGTTTGCAAATTCGAAGTTGGGGCCACTTGGACCACTGATCCTGCCGAAGGAGTCGCGGATTGCGCTGTGTGATAACAGGCTATGGGTGCGGAGGCGGGGCCGTCGGCTGATCCGAAGTTCGGAACATCACCAGCGTCGCAATAGCGGTTATCAGGCCCAGATGAAGAAGATCCAGATGAAGAAGATCCAGAGCCGCCGGAGTTCCCATTCGACGAAGCGGCAGTAATGGCCACTGTCGTGGTAGCTTGGACCAAAAAGTTGGCACGGCTAGTCGCAAGGATCTGGAAAACGGTGCCTGCTTTGCGGTTTGGAACGGAGAACACGCCGGTCTCACTTATGACGCCGCCATTGGCGGACCAGTTGACAGCCGTATCTTTAGCATTGGTCACGAGGGCCGCGAACTGGACTCTGGCGCCCGGTGCCGCCGTCGGATTTTCAGGCGAAAGTCTGATGGACGCTGTGGGTGATACTTTTGCCGCCGAGTTGGACGCGACGGGCGCTATCGCGGACCCGCATCCTACCGTTGCTAACAGTGGCAGGGAAATGATCGCCACGAAGACCGCCGTGTGACAGTCAGAGATGAAACGAAGAATTGGTGGAACCCTGAAGCCGGCGAAAGAGAGTGTCATCTCAACCTCGAAGCGAATTTTTGGAACTCTCACGGCTGCTTAAACACACTCGGAGAGATGCTGAGAGAAACTTTAGATCGGTGCTCATTGCGGCAACAGATAACGACGGAACAGGGACCTTTGAGAGGACTCTCCGTGCGCGGAAGTACATGCCCCGGTGACCGCAATTGGAGCGGGGCAAATTTTCTCAGTTACTGGAAGCGTTACGAGGTGTGAAGGGGATAATGGTGTCGCGCAGAGTGCTGGCAAAACTTTCAGCCACTTTCGGCCAGCTATATTTTTCTTGCACCAGGGCTCTCGCCGAAGTTCCCAATCGTCGCCGCTGGCTGGGATCGCGTAGCAGTGAGACTACAGACTGGGCAAAATCACCGGGTGTATCCGCCACGATGATATTCGCGCCCGATTGCACGGGCAGGCCTTCGGCTCCCACCGACGTGGAAACGACCGCTTTACTCATTGCCATTGCTTCAAAAATTTTCAGACGAGTGCCTCCTCCGATGCGCAGAGGCACAATGCAGAGTGAGCCCCGTGCGACGAAGGGCCGTATGTCTTCCACCCATCCGGTGAGTCGCAGACTCCTCTCTCTTTCGGCTAAAGCCTGCAGCTTTCGGGAAGGGCTTCGGCCCACCACTTCCAGGGAGATTTCGGGGCATTGTTTTTTGATCAAGGGAAGGATAGCGTCGACAAAGTAGAGAATCGCGTCTTCATTCGGAAGCCAATCCATCGAACCTGTGAAAACCAGAGAATTCGCGGTTTCTTCCACGGGGGTGGGGTGGAAATAATCCACGTCGACGCCGGTGGGAATCACAGCTAGTTTGCCGGGTTCTACGAAGGGGGCGAAGGCATCGCGGTCGGTTTCAGAAACCGTGAGCACCCGGTCGGCAAGACGCAAATATGTTCGTTCAGCGGCTTCCGTCTTTCGCCATTCCCGCCAGGAGATCGCTTTCCATATCGGATTGGTGGCCACCTCATAGTGACGCCGCCATATGGCAGCCTCCACATTGTGAGTGAACAACACCTTGGGAGTAGGCCAATCCCATGGGACGACGCCCGCCGCTGCCAGGAAATCACAGAGCATGACGTCATAAGTTTCCTGCTTGAGCAGAGCGCGCAATCTGCGGCGCACCTGGGGACGGCAATATTTTGTAATGTTGTAGGGCGCCGAAGAAAACAGACGAATGCTGTAGTCGAGCATCTCGGCGAAACTTTTGGGTGCGGGGAGATCGAGCGGCACGCAGACTACTCGGTCCACCATATTCTTCAAGTCCGGGTGCAAGTCGCAGTCGTGCGCGGCATAGAAGGAAAAGAAAGTGATGGAATGCTGGCGCGCAAGCTCCCGAACGATGTTGTAGCTGCGAATTTTTCCACCAGTATCGGGTGGAACCAGGCCGCCAGCTTTTACCCACAGAATCTTCATGGCAGGGATGGGTTACCAGCAAATCCCCTCATAGTGACCTGACGCCGCGGGCCGCGATGCTCGTTCGAGATTCACCAGGTCGATGACAATGTGGTCCGGCCGGAGGCAGCGGCGCAGTTCATCGACATCCAGTCCGCGCGTCGCGATAACGACGACCTCGGCATCCCTAACAACGTCTGATAGGGCAGTCGAAAGCAAAGAGCCGATGTGGGGGATCACTTCGTCAATGTACTGGCGGTTGGAGCCGATTAAATGCCCCAGGGACACGTTATCATCCCAGATTCGAATTTGCCGACCTTCGCCGAGGAGACGTTTCACGAGCTGCACCTGAGGGCTCTCCCGCAGATCATCGGTGGCGGCCTTGAAGCTCAAGCCGAGCACCCCAACCTTCTTCTTGCCGGTTTCGAGCACCATCTCCACGGCCCGATCGAGGTGTTCGTCGTTGCTCGGAAGAATGGACTGAAGCAAGGGTAGATCGAGGTCCAGCTCTTTGGCACGATAGTTCAACGCACGCACGTCCTTGGGCAGACACGAACCGCCAAACGCGAAACCAGGTTTAAGATAGGTGGGAGAAATGTTGAGCTTGGTGTCGGCGCTAAAGATCTCGACCACGGCTTCCGCATCGACGCCTAACTCCTTTGCCAGAGTACCGACTTCGTTGGCAAAAGAAACTTTTACGGCGTGCCATGTGTTGCAAACGTACTTGACCATTTCAGCGCAGCGAAACGAAGTTTCGAATATCCGTCCGGGAGCCCACTTGTAGATTTCGCGCAACATAGCACTGTGTTGCGGGTCTGCCGCGCCAATGATGGTCATGGAAGGATCAAGGAAATCGGAGACGGCCGTGCCCTCCCGCATAAACTCGGGATTTACACAAACGCCGAAATCCTGAGGGAACTTCCTGCCGCTGGATTTTTCCAGAGCCGGGACAACAATGGTCTCGGCGGTTCCAGGTAAGACTGTACTGCGCAGGACGACGAGATGAAATCCCTTCTTTTTCTTCATGGCCTGTCCGATTTCCCGGCAGACCGGTTCGATGTGACCAAGGTCGAGTTTCCCGTTGCGCAGACTCGGGGTGCCAACGCACAAAAAAGAAATGTCGCTGTTCAGAACGGCATACTCGGAGTCCGATGTAGCATGCAGGCGGCCAGCGGCATGGCTCTCGGAGATGAGATTTCCCACTCG
>QIAN01000373.1 GCA_003225005.1 Acidobacteriota bacterium
TGTCTGGATCGGACACCGATCCATAGCGGAGGTATTCCATAAGCCCAACCTCGTCTATCTGACGGGCCACCAGATCTGTCTGCAACAAGGAACGAACTTCGGAAGCGAACAGAAAGAGCCCGTCGCGATGAGAATAATAGAGAGGCTTTTCACCAAACCTATCGCGGGCCAAGAACAATGCTCTGGTGCGCGCGTCCCAGACAGCAAAGGCGAACATGCCGCGGAAATAGTCCAAGCATCCTGCGCCCCATTTGCCGTAAGCCTTGAGAATGACCTCGGTGTCGGAGCGGCTGTGAAACGCGACCCCATGGGATTCCAATTCCGAGCGGATCTCTCGAAAATTGTAGATCTCACCGTTGTAGACGATCCAGTTCCCAGTATCACAGTCCTGCATCGGTTGGTGGCCGGCGAGCGAGAGATCGAGGATGGCGAGACGCCGGTTGCCGAGAAAGATGGAGGTCGGCCGCGGATTGCTTTGACGTATCACATGCCATCCGGAATCATCAGGACCCCGATGCGCCAGCCCCGCCAATCCTCGCAGCAGGCAGTCTTCACGAACCTCGTCTGGGGAACCAACGGCTCCCATGATGCCACACATGATTCACCCACTTACTTTTTCGAATGCTCGGCGTCCACCGTCACAGTGCTCTGGAACACCTTTGCAGAATTGATGGCGCCGTCGCGCGCGTCCCGTTTGTAGTGCTCGAGCTCCCAGAGCTTCGCTGCGGTGAACTGCTCGAATATGGCATGCATTTGGCAGAAGAGAAAGCCATGTTTGCCGTCCAAGAAACCAAGACGGAAGAAGTACCAATAGAAGAACGCCAAAAAGGCGCGGCCTGGTAGATGCGGCCAGATTCTCTCCTTGATAAAACGCTTGCGCTCCAGGCTCCCATTGAAAACGGAAGCTTGAAGTCCCGCAGTGCTCGCTCCGCGCCGCAACCGGTCTAATTCGCCCGCCTCTTGGCTTGAATAGCGGTTGTGCTTGGCGATCCAGAAACTCATATCGCGCAGGTCCTCATGGATCAAGTCATGCTTGCAGTAACCGGCCTGGCCGTCCAGCAGCAGATGTTCATGCACTTCCCTTTGCTCATAAAGTCCGTGACCGCGTCGAAACAAACGCAGATTCCAGCTTGGATACCACCCGCAATGACGAATCCATCTGCCATAGAAAATCAGCTTCCGGTTCAAGTAAAAGCCGTTACAACCGCTCCCGTCGGCGGTAATAAGCCGCCTGATTTCCGCGGCCAGTTCCGGTGACACGCGCTCATCCGCATCCAGGATTAGCACCCACTTGCCGCGGAACGGCACATTTTCAAGTGCCCAATTCTTTTGCTGAGCATACCCCTCGAAAGCGTGCTGCACCACGTTGACACCCGCCTCACGCGCGATCTCTACCGTCCGGTCCGCGCTGAACGAATCGACAACCCACACGTCTTTTGCCCATCCGCAGACACTTGCCAAGGAGTCAGGGAGATTGACCTCCTCATTGAACGTGGGGATCAGCACGGATACTCGACACTCTTGAATTGAAGTATCGTCCTGCATCACATTTCACTTCGAAAAGAGTTCATTCCCTTACCGCACTCATCCTTTTGGGATCTCTCATAGAGCAGCCTAGGGGTTTCAGTTTAAGGCGGTCTGGTTGTTGGCTGAAAATTTCTCGTTGAACGAGATTAATACAGCTCAGAACTGTTGTCTACGCTTCGGGCTTCCGACGCTTCGGGCTTCCGACGCTTCGGGCTTCCGACGCTTCGGGCTTCCGACTAGGATCGGTAACGGCTGCTGCCACTTCGGAGCCTTCCTGCTGCTGTTGCTCGTGCCAACGTAGGATTTCTGCGGTACGATTATCGTACGAATAGGCGGGCACACACCTCCGATACCCGGCAACAGCGATCGCTTCCCGTTCTTCTGGGTGCGCCAGATAATAATCGATCTTCTCCGCCAATTCTTGGGGGGATGAAAAGCACGCAATCTCCTCATCTTCCTTGTACAACTGCAACACTTCTGGTGAGCGCTCATGTAGCATGAATCCGCCGCAGGCGGGGATTTCGTACGTGCGTGTGGTGGTCTCGTCTTTGGCTTCAGGAGTCACACCAAGTATACCCAGATTAATGCTTGTGGAATGGATTGCTTTCGCATAGCCGACACCGGTCAAGGCCGTCCCCCGCAGACACTCTCGAACCCGATTGGACCGACAATATTCGTACCATTGTCTTCCCCAGATATGTAGGTCGAGACGCGGCCTAAGCTTGAGCAACTCATGTAGAACTTGTTCTTTCATTGGCACATGGGTCGCGATGACCCCGACGTCGCACCCGTATTGTCGAGTGTCCCTCGCATCAACCCGCATGAGGCGGTGTACTTCGGGGTCATAACCATGAGGAATGAAAACAGAGTTGCGTACGCGTATCCTCTTGCCTGCATCACCGTCCCAAAATCGTTTTGTGTCGAAAACACAGTCATATTCTGGGATCGAGTCTTCTAAGAGAGTGTTACAAGCAAATACCATCCGGTCAGGGTAGTAGTTGTAAAGTGCGATGCCGTACCGACGTAATTCACGAAGGGTGATCGCAGTGACATAGCTACCCTTGAATGCTAACAGTAAGTCAGGTTGAAACTGCGCAGCGGCATCGACAACCTGCTGGTTGTATTCACGAATGAGTTGCTTCATTATGAGACGAAGCGCTACTCTTGAGCTCTTCATTCGAAGCTGAGGGAAAATGGTCTGCGCATCTACGTCCATTACCTCACAGCCCCGACGACGCAAGGCGTAACAACACGCGCGGGCACAGCTCCCGTACCAATTCTCGCCCAAAAAAAGAACTCGCAACATACCGGCTTCAACTCCTGAGCTACTAGTGCCGTACTGTTTTCGACTGACTCCGTTAATTCGCCAAAGTCGGAATGGACCGTGCCGTGGCACGATAAAATACGAGCGTGTTCCCCCCAAAATGTTTCTCGCCCGTGGTAGTAAAAAATCCTGTCAACAGTGGAGCGAACACATTGAAATTATGGTGCTCCCCAAGGGGAGTATAGATGCGCGTAAAACGGCAGCGCAATGGATGAACGGCTCCACCGCGCCACACAGCAAAGGCGCGTGTTTGCGATTTCGCACCTCGCAACGGATCGCCAGCCAATAGGCCCGCCACAGCTACTGACGACAGACTAACCCGAATGCTCATCCCATTAGCGCTCTATAGGAATAGCCAACCAGAAAAGAGGTTCCAATTTCGGAAAACAGAAAGCAGAGGGCGAAAGAAAATGTGGCGATACGTAGAAGTATTTTGCCACCCGATTGAGTCCAGATCCCGAATCATCCTCAAGCGCAGTCCGGGAATCGCTCCCACGCTCTACTGGCAAGAAGTGGTCTGCGGTGCGACCCTTCTGCATTAACCGTTCAACGCTTGCTTGATCGATAAGCGGATCCATCTCATGAGCCGCGCGGAACTGCCCATAGGGTGCTCTGATGGAACTGGAAGCGATGGCATCCGTCGCATCGGCCGGGATGAAGCACTTGTGCGAATGCGCGCCGCTTCTCCAACTCATACGAGCCTGTCCAACAACTGTGGACGCCTGAGCCTACGATCCACTTCCGCCACCGCAGCCTGGCAGTAAGAATCGGCAGAACCATGCCGGGCTGCAGGAACCGTAATGGTGAGCGAATCGCCATCGCCCAGAAGTTCATTGGCGGTCCTCGGCTGCTCCTGTGCTGTTGCGTTGGGCGGTTTTGTTCCCTAACTGTCCGACCAGGCTAATGCCTGCCATTCGCCGCAACCATTCCAACTTCTCAATAAGCTTGTGCAACACGACAAACAACAGGTGAACCGGTGGAGGCATGCGGAGGGTGTAGCACGGTGCGCCGACGTAAAAATCCAGACCTTGCACGTTCAAACCTGCGCTGCGTGCGCAATGTTCTATGTCCTTGGGCGTATTCAGGCGGTAATAGGTGGCGCAGGCCTCGAGCAGCCGGCCTGCTCTCTTCCCTTCCTGAATTCTCCGTGCCCAATAATGCACCCGCAAAGGCGTAATAGAGGCGGCGACCGAGATATATGAGTACTTGTAAGGAGTCGCGAACACGAGGGCCCCTCCCCGCTTGAGTACGCGGCAGCATTCGGCAAGCACGCCGAGAGGTTCCACAAGGTGCTCGAACATATTGTCAGTTGCGATCAAGTCTACTGCGGCGTCGCGGAATGGAAGGCAGGCTGCATCCGCAATCAACCGCCGGGGATTCGGGTTCCTAGACAATCTCTCGAACGCCAGGTCGCAGGCGACAACCCGCAGGCCATCCTTCGTCGTCCCGTCGACCCAAACCCTTGAGCCATCAACCGATCCAGCACCTAGGTCGAGTATTAGTGCTTTCGGCCGCAGCCGGGCACGAATTAGCTCGAGGAACCGCTGTTGGTATCCAAAACGCGAGAAAAATCGGGCGTTCAGATCGGAATTAACCTTCTCAAAGTAAGCCGAGATCACGCTCTACCGTGTCCGTAGTGTATCGCCAAGAATTCGTCTGCCCTATCGTGATTGATTGCTCCGGGCGGCAGGAGCCGCAATCGTGAGCGAGTCGCCGGCGCCCAGAAGTTCATTGGCGGTCCTCTCCTGCGCCGGGCACTCGCAACCGCACCAGCATGTCCATTGTGTACACACCCCCCTTCCGATCAGCTAATTCCACCAGCAGCCAGGCGGCAATGCCCAACCGAATCAATTGCCAAATAAGGTAGCGGATGCCACTAATCGGCCCGTGTGCCACGGGACCGCACTCGCGAAACTCCACTGTCGGATCGAAATCAGTGAGTGCCGCAAGTTGACGGAAGTTATTTGGTGAGAAGGCCCACTCATGTGTGATGTCCCAATATCGAGTTATTCCGCTGAACGGGGAAATCGAGTTTGGCACCATTCCCACCAATACACCCCCAGGCCGCAGCACCCGCCGGGTCTCGAGCAGTACGTCCCTCAAGTACTCTTTAGATAGGTGTTCAAGAAAATTAAACGCCGTAACGAAATCGAAGGATTTCGAATCGGTCTGACGCAAGTACCCAAGCACATCGGAGTGAACCAGATTTCCCCTGACAAACAATTTGGCCTCATCGATCTCTTCGCTGCAAAGATCCACGCCGGCCGTGTTCTTTATTCCCTCCCTTTCCAGACAATAGAGCATCTCCCCGCAGCCACAGGCGAGATCGAGGCAACGGGCTTGCTTCTGCGGCGTCCAAGGCCCGAGGCGACGCTTCAGCAGGGCAGCTGCAAGCTCGTAGTACTCCCGTGTGCGCTGATGTCCCCGAGAGCTTGTGGTCCGATAGTAGTGCTGTGTGATTTCGTCGCGCAGCGAAAGGGAGGCTGCCAGCTCCAATTTTTCATTCGTGGTCACTGAGTTTACGTACCTGAGTAAGCTTATCTCTGAGGAAATTTGCGCCGTCCAACTCTCAGGACGTAAAAGAGCGCCCCGAAGAGTATCATCTGCGAAAGAATGCCTGCGTAGACCGTTACGGCTTCCGGCATATCGGTCATACCGCCGATCACAACGGAAACGTAAAGTATCATGTGAAGCGGCTCATGGACTGGGTTTTCGCCTGCCATTCGCCACAGCAACCCGTAGCCGAGACCTATCCCTAGCATCCCAATTACTACGCCCGGGATACCAAAGTTCCAGTACAATTCCCCGACCGCTGTGATTCCAGTTGAGGAAGTAGACTCCGATTCTCGATTGGACGCTCCCAAGTACATTGTGAACCACGCGCCACGGCTCACGTTCGGCTTGTCAGGCCAGAGGAGTCTCGGGACGAATGCATAGGCCGCATATTGCATCGTCTGGCCCCACTGAAGTCCGTCCTTCCTGACCTCCCCGACCAGGAATCCTGTTGGGGTTGAATCGAACTGCCGCACCAGGAACGCTTCTGCCTGATCGGAGAGTGAATTCTTGGGTTCCGTGGTCGAGTCAGACCAACCAAATACCCGGAACGAACTGATGATGTGTGCGAGCGGACCCTCACCTTCTCCCGGAGGTTCCTGCCGCGAGTTCTGCAACGTCGGCGCTATCGCTCCAAAGTATGCAGCCACCAATCCCAATGCGAGGATTCCGCCCCACCGCCACAGGTCGCGCCGCACGATGACCATCCAGACCAGCGGTAGGAAAGAGAACGTGATATATGCTTTGGAGCCTGTTGCCAAGTTGGCGACGAGTAAACCTAATATTCCAATTGTGAACAAGGAGCCGAACATCGGCTTCGAGATTCCGAAATATCTGCGCGGTACCAGAGCGAAGATCGTCACCGCCGCCAGCGCGGCCCAATGCAGGGGCTGGACCAGGTTACCCAGAAAGCCGAACCATACCGATTTCAGCAGGTACGCCAACCCGAGCCCCCAAATTGCGACCAGCCAAATAAAAGGCAAGGGATTGAAATTGGCCGACCACCTCGTTGCGGGTGATTGCTGCACTGGCCGCATATATTGCAGCCCCACATGCATCGACAGAATGCCCAACAAGTAGATTACGTATCCTTTGGCCAAATCCGCGCGTGAAATCAGGGCCACGGAGAAATCGAGCCACTCCCCGGAGCTGACCTTCCATCCTATATACGTTGCAGCAATTCCTAAATCGACAGCGTTCCAAAACAACAAGAATGATAAAGGATCAATCCTCAGCGGCGTCCTTCGCGCCTCCAGTATTCCGAGGACGATAAGCGTTGGGCCCACCAGCAAACCACCGAGCAGCAGCGGAACTACTGGATTATCCGAAAGCAGTCCCGTTGCAGTGATCAGTACTACGATTGCGTGCACCCCAACCGCGTTCCAGGATCTCGATGGCACCCGCGTTTCCAGAGTCGCCTGAAACGAACGGGTGGATGGGGGCCACAAATGCTGGACGTGTGGAGTAGCGCTATGCATTGGGAACCTGCGCGCGCCCCCGGCTCTGGGCTCGTGAAGGAATACCCATCCAAGGTTCCGGCAGAGCCGTCAGGGACCGCTTTTCCCCTCTTAGACGATGATATAACCTCCCTGCGGCATGGAGCGGCAGGTATGCCAATCCAAACTGGAAGTTGCCGTGACGCCGCAACTGCTCAACCAACCCCCGAGCATATGCCCTGCGGCCACCCAACCATTGCGCGATCACCGTGACCAAGTAGCGTGCCGTAAGCAGCGAAGTCACCCCTTGGTACCGGCGCCAGTTTTTCGACATGACCGGGCGGGGGGAAAAAACTTTGGCTGGTATAGCGAACCAGTCCGGTACATCCAGGAGTTTTAAGGGGTCTACTGAGGAACTGGCCTCCTGATGCGCGCGGCCGTAGAACAACGCCTCATCGGTGTGCAAATAATCACCGATCTGACAAAGGCGCGCCGCCAGGTCGTAGTCGCCGGCGTACAGCAAGTTGGGGTCATAACCTTCTACCTTCCGGTAGGCCGAGCGCCGGATCAGGAAGCTGGAATTCCCCCCGAAACCCAGACCTTTGGCCATACGATCGAGCATTAGCTCACCGCGGATAAGGCTCACCGGCTCTCCGAAGAGGAATTGTACACATTGGGGCACACCGGCCGGACCTGTGTGTATTTCCGCCGATGTAGCTAAAACCGCTCCCGGGTACTGCTCCATTAGTCCGCACAAGACTTCCAGGCACCGAGGGGCGATCCAATCATCGGCGCACAACATCTTGAGGTAACGTCCGCGCGCGGATTCGGCAGCCCGCTTCAGGTTCGCATTCATCCCAAGCCGCTGCGCATTACGTAAGTAGCGAATGCGCGGGTCCACTGCTGCATACCTGTTGACGATTTCTTCGGTTGAGTCAGTCGAGGCATCATCCGTGATCACCAGTTCCCAGTCCAAGAGTGTCTGGTCAAGAACGCTCTCGATGCAGTCTGGAAGGAACCGACCATAGTTGTAAGTGGGCACGCAAACCGACACAAGCGGGGCTGACCAATTATAATTGTGCTCTGTCCGGACGTTCATGATTCCTCGATGCAAGACCTACACATGATCGGCTCCCGAGTGCAAACACCACTTCATCTGTAATCTGGAAATCCATCAGTCCACTTCGGGGGTTCGGGTACTCGCGAGGTGCCTGGCAGAGTGTTCCATTTCTTCAAATCTTTTACCGCCAGAATCTGCCCTGAGCGAGGTCCGTGGTTTTCCCAAAGCTTAAAAGCCAATCGGAACGGAGCCCGCCAGCCTTGGCCGACCGTGCGTCCGATGCGGAAACCCAGTCGCGCCAGTTCAGAAGCCGTGAAGGAACACTTATGCGTTTCGGCTTGAACCCATTGGCCCACGTCGGGATCATTAGTTTGGATTCTCAAGAACGCTCGTTCATCGTGACCTGTGATCGGATCGACTGCCCTCTTCGGTACGGTCACAACGATCCGCTGCCGTGCTATTCGTTCAAATTGTTTCAAAGCTCGCACAGCATCATCTTTGCAGAGATGCTCCAGTACCTCAACACATAGGATGGTGTCTACGTAGTTTTCCGGAAAGGGCAGTTGCTCCGCCCGCGCCAAGGCTACGAAATCGTATATGTCATGTTTGTTACAGCGTTGTACATTCTCTGTCTGGATATCGATCCCAACCAGCAACTCAGGCTGATCATTACTCACGTCCCGGTTCCCAAAGTCTCGGAATTGTATGTTCCCGGGAGGGGTGTCCTGCCATTTGTTGCGCAGCAGGTATCCATAAACGCCGGCTCCGCAGCCTACATCCAGTATCCGCCTCCCCTGTATCTCATTCATAATGCGGGGAATGAAACCTAGCGGACTAGTCCCCACTAGAAGATGTCCTCGCACCTCATTGGCCCGTATTCTTCGCGCGTTCTGGATCACTTATTGACCTTTGCTGCACCTTCCATCGGTTGTGCTGCATCGACTGGAAGGGTCGTCGCCGATTTTTCACCGCTCCAACCAGTTCGTCGAGGATCAGCAGTAAGTGCGTCTTCTTCGGTAGCCTTGATTCTGACCCTGTAAATTCTGCGTGCGGGGCAAATTTCCAATTGCAGGTACTTCCATGCCGCGGAGGATCGCCCTTTGTCCCGCAAAGCAAATCACGGTATTACTCGTCCCGATTTGCGAGCCTGTGACCAAACATGAATTGCTAACCTGCGTTTCTTCATTTTACTCTGACGGTTTCGATTTCTTCCAAACTTGCCTGTAAAGATGCAGCAGTGCTTGACGCTCAGATGAGTCCAGTTCATGAGTAATGAGTCCCAATACGAGTAGAACGCTCGCAGGAAATACGATGCTCCAACGAAGATAAGAAGACAAAATGAAATGCCAGCTCGTGACTCCAATTAGCACCGGAATTGCAATAGCCCCCATGGCCTTTATACTTGACACGGCAAAAGCCGGAAAAGTGCCTCCTGTCTCTCGCAAAGCTAAAATAGGTATAATCCAGCCAGACACACATATATCGGCTATTAGCGCAGACAGTGCTGCTCCTCTAATCCCCATCATGGGAACTAGGAAGACCGACATAGCACCGGTGAAGATGCCTTCACCTAAGAGAACAAATCCAAGTTTGTGGTGCCGGTTGATTGCGCAAAGAACAGTCAAACTCGCATTCCATATCCCCCAGAGCAAAACCCTCGCCAGCAGAAATCCCAAAGTCCAGTAATCGAGTGCTAGCTCATGGGCGGTCCATACTGAATAGACCAAAGGAAGAAACGGCAGCATTCCGAAGCAGGCGGCACCCACAAGCCACAGATTTAACTTGGCCAAACTCTGGTGCACACGAGAAAGCGGGTTTTTACGGTCCAGCGCATCCAGAGCAGTCAACTCAGGCCAGACGGCAGTCGTTAAAAGTGCGCTCACCATTTGGCCAAAGTTAGCAATCGTGCGGTGAGTTGACAGGCGACTCACCTCAGCGCCGTTGAGAGTCTTCTGGGTCACTGCTAAGGTGAACTGATTTGAAAGGTAGTCGGCCAATGGGATCAATAAGAAGAAAAGTCCGGGTCCAATCAAGTTTAGACCTTCGCTCCAAGTCCCTAGCGCGGGCCAAATCTCAAGCCACGGATGCAGACGCCGGAGATCATAAATAATCCACACCGATACCAGAATTGCAGCGATTATGCGCCCTGCTGCCACGGCGGAGAAGCCGGAGCCACTAACGATCAACAGGACGGTAATGGCCACTAACGCAACCTGCTGAATTGCACTGATCACTGCAGCTCGAGCTAAATATCCCGTGGCTCGATAGACTCCCGCAATCACGCCAAAGGGAACTCCCATCAGCAGCTCTGCCGAAAGAAACAGGCCTACAACAAACAGGCTGCGCCCGGCAATAGTGTGAAGACCAAGAATGCGATCAAACGGAAACACCGCCATTGCTACGGCAATCGCGAAAAATATTCCGATCGCCAATGGCATCTGGACGAGCAGAGCGCTATGAAGGATACGCTCCAGACCTTCTCGATCGCCGCAGTTATAGCGAGTGCAGAGTTTGTTGACGACAAAGGTTTGGACGCCCATGTCGGTTAGTTTCAGAACCTGCACTAGTCCGGTCAGGAGAACCCATTCTCCGTAGCGAAATTTGCCCCACGCATAGAGCGCTATGGGAACTATCGTCACTTGGGCTAGGATGTTGATCCCGGCGCCGAGGGATAGGGCGCCGACACCCCTCGTCACTCGAGTAATGAATCCCTCCCAAGATGGCAGCGCAGTTGCCGGCTTTTCGTCCGAGAATTCTCCCACTCTATGGGCAGCTGAGAGAGCGGCTGGAGAGCCGAACTTAGTAACAATTGTGACTGCCTCCGGCTTCAAACATCACCTCCAGGTTGGAGCTTAACTTGTTTTGGGGTCCGCGGGCGAAAGGAGTGCTTCACTTGACTTGCAATGCCTAACAGCATTTGTCGGCTCACACGACACTCAAGCCGTAGGCGCTGGTACACACACCCTCCTCCGCTGTACGCGTGGGGCAGATACCTTCGATGGATTGCGGACGTCGTCCGTAGGAGAGTCGCCCAGTTCGAGCTGGCCACATGATCCGGTTCACGTTGTCTCACTTGTATCAAGGGTGCCGCTACGAAGACGACGTCCCCATGTTGCGATAGTCGCATCCACATCTCTACATCCGAAACGAAGCCGTACTGCGGATCGTACAATCCATACTTTTCGTGCGCCTCGCGCCGCACCACCGTCAGCGCACAAACGGGACAGTGAAAGCTACTCAGCATCACCTTGAGCCAAGAGTCGCCCTGGGTGAGCTCTGACCAGTCCCCCACGTGGCTACAGACGTAGCTCCCGTCCTGCCGGACAACATCAACTGCGCAATGAACGAACAAGGCGCTCTCATGGAGGTCTAGGGCTTCCAATAACCTAGCTAAGAAGTTTGGTTTGTAGAGATCATGGTCGTGGCAAACAGCGATCACTTCACCGCGTGATTTTTGGATACCAGCATTCAGGTTTCCTGGCATCCGCAAAGGTTCACGGTTGCGATGGTAACGCACACGCACGTCTCCTCCCGCGGCTTCGATAACAGCTTGTGAAGTACCATCCGTCCCGTTGCCATCGTCGCGGACCAATAGTTCGAAATCGACAAATGTGCCTTCCAAGAGCGACCGAATACTTTCACCGATTTGATGGGCCCGGCGGTAAGTCGGCATCACCACTGTCACTCGCGGCCCGACGATTGACTTCCGTGGTGACAGTTGAGCAATGTTTTCGAACATGACTTCCGCTAATTGACCCGCCCGGCGCGGATGTACTCCAGCGTTTCAAGGATTGTGCTCTGCAGATCGTACTGCGGACGCCATCCCAATTCGTTTATCGCACGGTCGGCATCGGGGTATTTGTCATTGGCTTCTTCGAAGAGCGGGCCCCAAAGCGTTTTGGGATCAACAAAGCTAATCTCGCTACGGCTGCCGGTGATTTCGGCGACCTGCTTCGCAAGTTCGAGGATTGTGATCTTGTTAGCGGGATTCCCCATATTGTATGCTTCGCCCCGACGGCCACAACACATGGTCCGCATGATCCCGTCGGCTACATCGCGCACGTGAGTGAATGCGCGAATCATTCTTCCGTCACCGTAAACCGTAATGAGTTCGCCAGCCAGCGCCTGCTTGATAAACCGCGGCAAGACGAAACCACCCTCTGTTGACTGCCGAGGCCCTGCAACATTGAAGGGTCGTACTATTCTCGTATCCAGCTCCGTGACTCTACTCATGTTCATCAGCGCCACTTCGCAGCCCAGTTTCGCGACTGCATATTCCAGCCGCACCGAGACTTTAGGCGGAATAATCATGGAATCCTTCTCGGAACAGTAGCCATCACGACCTCCACCATAGACTTCGCTAGTAGAAACATCGCACAGCTTTGCTTTTACTCGAAGGCAATAGTCGGCAACAGCATAGCTGTCGTCCACCGTTGATTGCAGGATCCGCCCGCCATGCTTCAACACCCCGACTGGTCCCACAACTGAAGCCAAATGGTAGACCTCATTGAAGACTGGAAGATTTTTCCGCGAGAAGAATTCTTTGACCGTACAGAGGTCATAGCTGACCCGATCCGACTGCCCGAGTTGCCCCAAGTAAGCCGGAAGGTGAATCGGGCTGGTTACCATATTGTCCACTACATGCACACCGACGTCTTGCTTCTCAAGAAGCATCTCGACAAGATGGCTTCCGATAAAACCAAAGCCACCGGTAACTAGAACAGATTTTGCCAGAGTTTTATCCATCTAACTTGTCCCCAAACAGATTATTTTTACGGCAGTAACAGTCAGCCACTGGCAGAGCGTCCGTCTTAGTAGATTCTATCCTGACTCTCAATAGAGCCAGATGCTCAACGTCAACCCATCGGAACCTCCTACGCATGATACGCGGCCAGGCAAGCTACCACCCTTTCACCCCACAGACTTCGATCTGTGGAAAACCAGGAACTTTACCGCTCAAGAGCTTCAATTTATGCTCTTGGGTTCGCATGAGGCAACTGTTCCAGACAGGTCAGGATGCCCTTCAAGTTCTCCCGATAGCTCCAATGTTCGATGATCTCACGAGACTTTTGTCCAAACCTCGCACGCAGAACCGGGTCAGAAAGCAGCAATTCCAAATGCTCTGATAAGGAACGAACATCACCATGGCTGAACACAAATCCGTTTACTCCCCGACGAACCAAGTCGCCGGCCGCACCCACTTGATCGCTTGCCACTACTGGTAAGCTGAAACACATTGCCTCGTTCACGACCAGTCCCCACGGCTCATCCCCGGAGGGCAGCGCAAACACGTCGGCTATCGCGAACCACTTAGGAAGTTCCGTTTGATTTCGAAATCCTGCAAAAAACACGGGCAAGTGCTTTGCCTCGGCGTACTGTTTCAACTCTGGCTCAAGCGACCCGGCCCCCACGTAAACCAAAACAGCCTTCTGAGTCCTCGCAACGTATTCAAAGGCTTTCAGAAGATCCTTGGGACGCTTTTTCTCGATGAGCTTTCCAGAGTACAGCACGACTGACAATTCGGGAGCGATTCCGAGCTCTTGCTTCAGGTTCCCTTTACAGTGGGCGAGTTTATCTGCCTGAGATGAAAAAAAGTCATTGTTGACAGCGTAAGGAACCATGTAGATCTTTTCTTTCGGAACGCCG
The DNA here is from genome assembly GCA_003225005.1 of Acidobacteriota bacterium. GTDB lineage: Bacteria > Acidobacteriota > Terriglobia > Terriglobales > Acidobacteriaceae > Sulfotelmatobacter. Next base: position 13,547 of record QIAN01000373.1, read on the forward strand.
TAAGCCCGGTAAAATTCAGCGTTGTACCGGCCAATGGCCAGAAATGCAGAAGTCCTGCGAAACAGATTGCGCAGGACGATCCGTTTCAGTGCGGATTTCCAGGGTGGCAATGCCGGAAGCAAATTGCTCTCTCCCCGAATAAGTACGGGGATCTTGAACGTAAAGGCAGCTAGCATGGCTATCCAATCAGTAAATCTAGCCCAGCCATGCACCCAGATGGCGTCAAATTTTCGGCGTCTTAGATGCAGAATGATCCGCGGGTTGATCCGTCCCCAAAACCGCGCGGCATCCGGCCTGACACTCCAGTTAGGTAAGAACTCAAAACAGTAGCCTTCGAGCAGAGGCACATCCCACTTGACCTCCTGCCCAAAGCCTTCATCGTGGTAACTTTGGGCGCCCCAGTCAGAGCAAAAAAACACCGAAAGCTCAACTTCAGGCTGGCGTGCAAGCATCCGAAAAAGAGGAGCTTGGTATTGAATCACGTGCGAAGCTAGGATGGCCAAACGAAACCGGCGCCGCCCAGCAGTGCCGCCGTTAGCAGAGACCTCGGCACTCGGTCCGCGTGGAATCGAAGATTTCTCGTCGTTCAGGGTAGAAATCAGCGACAGTGCAAATCGGGAGCGCGAAGACTGTATGCGCGACCATGATTCTAAATTTGTTTGGCTTCCTAGCACAGCACCCTTTCCAGTCTAGCTCGGAACTTCTCATAGGAGAACTCTCGCTCCAACGTCTCTTTGCCACGCCGACCCATCGCGTCCCTTTCTTGTCCATTACCGAGCAGTCTTACGACGCACTGGACGAAGCTGTCAACGCTGTCCGGCTTGGCAAGAAGCCCCGTTCCCCCGTCTTTAATGACCTCGGGAATTCCACCCGCTATCGCGCCGATGCAGGCTTTTGCATGGTACATGGCCTCGAGAAAAACAATTCCAAACCCCTCTTTTAAGCTCGGGAGTGCAAACAGGTCACAGGCACCGTAGTAACTAGGCAGAAGCTCATCTGCTACAAAACCAGTGAAAACCACTCTGTCGGCTACACTCGTTTCCTGCGCCAATTTCTCCAACCGAGAACGGTCCCCGCCGTGTCCCACTACTACAAAGAATGCGTCTGGTACGTGATGTAAGATGGCGGGCATAGCTTTGATGACGAGGTCTATTCTCTTGTAATCCTCCGTACTCGCTAACCGGGAAACGGCGAGCATCATGTGACCTGGAGGTAGTCCCAATTCCTTTGCCGGACGAATCTAGTCCGCCATTCTTGAATAAAACGGGTCCAAGGTATCGGGCAGCAGGCGGAACTGTACAGGAGGCATCCCATTGAAATGGACTAATGCCTCCTGAGTGTATTCGCTAACGGAGAGGATCTCGCGCATCTGGGAAATACCCAGCTTCTGGAGAGATGGCAATGCTCTCCAAACATCAATTCCGTGAACTACCAACGATTTGATAGGCTTCGGCATCCCACACGCTAATGAACTGAAATTTACGTGTCCGAACACAACACGGTTTGCTTGCCAGCCTGCCAGAAGAGTTGCCGTCGCAAACTCCGCTTTATTGCCCTTGAAGCCTCTGTATCGGGTGTGCCCTGAGGACATGTAATCAGCCGCCGCTTGGAAAGGAACTTCACTGTCCAAGAGGCTAAAAACAGTGACCTCCAAGCCAAGATCGCTTGCAAGATCATCCGTTGCCTTGATCAATGCACGGTTAAAGGTGTGGACGCCACCGGTCAAGCCGAAGACGCTAGTCAGTAGCAGTAAAATTCTCATGGGCACCTCAGCCTAGCCAATTTTTCCAGCTTTGACAAGGAAGACCATCCCCCGCATTCTCCGCTGAGTGATCGTTGCACCGGTGTGTTCCAATGAATTTCAAACTCCGGATTCAGACTTCAGAGATCGTGGTACAATCGGCGAAAGTGTCGACCGAAAATATTTGGGGCAGTCGTCCTGACCTCCAAGCTGGTCTGGGTGGCGGTGGGTTTCCTCTCCTTACCCGTTGGGGGAATCGTTGATGGATTCAGGGATTGTTCGCCGACGCAGTGACACTTCAACGCTCGAGCAATTGCCGACCGAGATTCAGTTTCCCGCAGATCCCGCCAGAAGTTACGCGCCTTTACCGGAAGAGGGCTTTCTTCTCCGTGAGTACGGGCGAATTCTGAAAAAGAGAAAGTGGGTAGTCATCTCCACCTGGCTGATCATTGCAATATTAGCCACCGTCTACGCCCTACACATGACGCCGGTTTATGACGCGACGGGAAGAATTGCAATCAATCGCGAGAACTCAGTGAATTTGGGTTTCAAAGACTCGGATCAGGGAACCATCGGGGCGGATTATGAAGACTATAACATCGCGCTGGAAACGCAAATCAGGATCCTGCAGAGCGACGCACTAGCGTTTCAGGTGATCAAGAACCTGAAGCTAGACAACAACCCAGCGTTTGCAGAATCATCGTTGCTTGATCGCTTTCGAAGAGGTCTCAAGCTAAACGTGGTCCCCAGGACCCGGATCGTAGAGATCCATTACTCGCATCCAGATGCGCGACTTGCTGCGCAGATAGCCAACATCCTCATCAACACTTTTATCGAGCAGAATTTTAAGACGAAGTTTGAATCCACAATGCAAACTTCGGCATGGTTGTCGGTGCAGCTTTCAGATTTGCAGATGAAGGTCGAAACGTCCCAGGAAAAACTTGTCCGATACCAGAAGGAGCACGACATTCTCGGAATTGACGAAAAGCAGAACATCGTCACTTCCAAGCTCGATGAGTTGAACAAGGAACTGACAGCCGCGGAAGGCGACAGAATCCAAAAAGAATCTGCATACAAGCTTGCATCTGCGGGCAATCCTGAAATTTTCGCGAAAGCGGAGCCTAGCAGTCTCATTAACCAGCTGAGGACGCAGGAGAGCGATCTCCGGATGAAGTACGCTGAGGCCACCACGCAATTTGGTTCTTCGTATCCAAAGGTGATGCAGCTTGGCAACCAATTGAAGCAGGTGGAAGCATCGATTCAGGCAGAGGACGAGCGTATCGCCTCAAGGGTGCAGAATGAGTACCTCTCTGCACTTCAGCGCGAAAAATTGCTCGGTGCCGCCCTTGATGTCCAGAAGCAGGAAGCCAATCACCTCAACGAGAGTGCCATTGAGTACAACCTTTTGAAGCGTGATGCCGAATCCAACCGGCAGTTATATGAAGGCTTGCTTCAAAAGCTCAAAGAGGCGGGCGTTTCGGCTGGACTCCGATCCAGCAATATCCGCATCGTGGACGTAGCCCGTGTTCCTACATCACCTTCGGCTCCGAACATCCCAAGGGATATCGTTCTCGGTTTAGCACTCGGTTTGTTTGGAGGTATCGGGCTCGCTTTCGTTTTGGAGAGCCTCGACAACACCGTGAGGACACCAGAAGAGGCGCAGATCATTTCCGCTCTGCCATCACTGGGGATCATCCCACTGAGCACGAAACAGATCGCAAGGGACCGTAAGAATGGTCATCCGCGGTTGTCGTTGGGTTCTAGGTCGTCCGAGTCCGCTGATTCGCTTCAACTGATTACTTTTGCTCGGCCCAGATCCGAACTGGCGGAATCATACCGTGCGCTGCGGACCTCCATTATGCTTTCCTCGCTCGGGTCCCCACCCAAGGTAATCCTGGTAACCAGCGCTCTGCCGCAAGAGGGCAAGACGACGACAAGCATCAATTCGGCGATAGTACTTGCTCAGCGTGGCGGACGAGTCCTACTGGTGGACGCGGATCTCCGCCGGCCCGGTGTTCACAAGGCACTTGGATTGCGAAACACTTCAGGACTGAGCACATTGTTGACAGGTGGCGACGGTTCCCAAAACGCTATCTTGTCAACTGAGATTCCCAATTTATTCGTGCTGACCGCCGGTCCTCCGCCTCCTCAGCCCGCGGAACTGCTTGGTTCAATTCTCATGAAGGACTACCTGTGCCGATTGCGCAAGGAATTCGACCACATAGTCATTGATACTCCGCCTGCACTGTCGGTGACCGATGCAGTACTTCTGTCTGTCGAAGCTGATTCGGTACTCGTGGTTGTCAGGTCGGGCCAGACAACGAAAGCGGCGCTTCGTCGGGTTCGAGACTTGCTGTCCCATGTAAATGCGAGAATCACGGGGGTCATCGTCAACGCCTTCGATCTTCACTCGGGAAGTAGCTACTACTACCAGTATGATTCGAAGTACTACGGCAGATATTACGAAGAGGACCCACCCCAAAACGGGACTTCGGCCGCCGGCAAAGCCTCGTAGCATGGATAGTGGATATTTGCGGGCAGCGAGCTGTCGGCTCAGAACTCTTTGCGGTCCTGTGTAGGTCAGATGCGGATTGAATTGCGATCTCACCTTCGCGAATTTTCTTTTGCAATGGTTTGCCTGGTTTTGGTGGGGCTTTATCTGCCCTTGGTTCTGCGTCCATACCGAGCATCTCGTTTGGCAGTGATCCCAGACTTGTCGAATCTTCAGGAAGCAATCCGGCTGGCGCCGTCAAACGCTGAATATCGCGAACTACTCGGCCGAAGTCGGGCATTGTCAGGCGCAGATCTCAATGATGCCATCGCCAGCTATCGGACAGCGGTGCATTTGAACCCCTACGTTGCGCGGTACTGGCTCGACTTAGCAGGTGCCTATCAAGTGGCTGGCCGCACCAGTGAGCAGGAACAGAGTGTCGAGCATGCTGTAGAAGCGGATCCGACGACTCCGCATGTCGCATGGGAGGCCGCAAACTTCTATTTGGTTCAGGGTGATCAGGAAAGGGCCCTTCGTAATTTTCGTGTCGTGCTTGCAAACGATCCGGAGGCGGTTGATTCTGCCCTTCAGCTCTGCTGGCGTGCAACCCGAGACGCGAATCAAATTCTGGATCAGGCGCTGCCGCGAAAAGCGGAACTATACCTGTCGTTTCTGGGTCTGCTCATCTCCGAACAGGAGGTTGCTGCCGCGGAAAACGTCTGGAACCATCTGATCGGCTTAAATCAGGAGTTTTCGACCACGCTCGCAGTTCCCTATTTTCGGTTTCTCATCGCAAAGCATGAAGTCACAGCGGCACAAAGTGCATGGCAACAACTGGCCGGCGTCAATCGATCTCTTCAGCCCTATCTTCCTTCTCGTGAGAACCTGGTCGTAAATGGTGGGTTTGAGGAGACGCTGCTGAACGGCGGCTTTGACTGGTGGTACCAATCGAACCCCCATGCAGCCCTGGCCATGGACACCAGCGTTTTTTTCAACGGAACACGATCCCTTTCGATCATCTTCGATGGTTATAATCCAGGCGATG
>QIAN01000374.1 GCA_003225005.1 Acidobacteriota bacterium
CGCATTTGAAGTGGCCAATGCGATTCATGCCCCGCTCGATGTTCTCGTGCTGCGGAAACTCGGCGCGCCAGGCCATCAAGAATTCGCCTTCGGCGCAATTGCATCCGGAGACACGCAGATTCTGGACCTTGAAGTCCTTCGCAGGTTGGGCCTTTCTCCGCGCGACGTCGATGCGGTCATAACGCGCGAGCGCGAAGAACTGCTGCGCCGCGAACAAATCTACCGTCGCGGCCTGCCACCGCTCCAGGTTGCCGGAAAAATTACAATCCTGATCGACGACGGTGTTGCCACCGGATCGAGCCTGCTCGCAGGAATTCGTGCTATCCGAAGGCTGGCGCCGGCAAAGCTCGTCGTTGCAGTTCCTGTTTCGCCATCAGATACCTGCAAACATCTGGCCGACGAAGTGGAGGAAGTTGTCTGCGTCGCGACGCCGGAAGATTTTCGGGCCGTCGGCCAATTCTATAATGACTTCCGCGAAGTCACGGACACTGAGGTCACGGATCTACTCGCGCGGAACCGAGAGGCTGCGCCGACCGGCGCCTCACGACACGAACCTCGACAGCCATAGCACTGTCGCGAAAACTCCTGATGCGCTACAATTAACGGGCGCATGATCGCCGGAGAGGTGGCAGAGTGGCTGAATGCGGCGGTTTGCTAAACCGTTTTAGGGACTAAACACCCTAACGGGGGTTCGAATCCCCCCCTCTCCGCCAGAATTTCCCTGACTGAATCCAACAGTGGTGGTCTGCTCGCGCGTTCAATGAAAGACTCAACGCGTAGGCTGGCAACGCTTGGTTGCCTTTCTCGTTTTTCGAGCGGCTGAAGTTGAACCGTTTCAAAATCGAGAGTCAGATTTGTCGCATGAGGGCATCCGCAAACACTCAAGCCTCTTTTGCTTTTGCCGTCGCGGTAAATGTCGCCGCATTCTGCTTGACGAACTCCTGCACGCTCAGCGCGGCCAGGCAGGCATCTGAAATTGACCTGCTAAAGTACATCGTCTCGCAGCCGGCAATCACCCTATACATCGAATCGAGATCGAGCAGATTGCCGACCACGACCTGCGCACCCAGGTCGCGCAATGCCATTTCGCACCATCGCTCGCACCGCTTTGCCTTGCTTCAACAGCAGTTCGGTGGCCGCGCGCCCTACCGCGCCCACGCAGCCCGCCGCGCCGGTAACCAGAATGGGATTTGCCATGTTTCTCTCCTGTGCGTTCACTTTAATCTAAGTGAGATTTGTCGACACTGCAGAGTGAATTCGGCGGTACGGATACCCGGCTCATGACGCGCCTGCCGCTCGCGCCGCTCTAGCCGTGCTGTTCCGGGCTTCGATGACGAGCGCACCATTGCCCTCCGCGGCCGTATCCGGCTTTGAAACTGTTCCGCGACGCCATGTATGCGGCCCTCAAGGATAAGCTGCCGCCCGATGTCTGGGATTACCCAACGCCGTAGTGTGACCACGACGGGGCGTTTCAGATCGGGTCGACTCAGGAATCTGGTTGGTCAGTTGTGAGCCTTCGAACAGACTTGGAACGTTACTGCACGGATTTTCTCTCAGGGTCTGACGCCGACTTCGTCGCGCGTCGAACGCGCGGGCGCTTTGAGGAATGTGCGGCTACGGCAGGCGTAACTCGCGGAACCGTTGCCCATGAATGCCCAGTAAGCCCTCGGCCCGAAAAGAAGCGCGGCTTAGTCTGCCTCTTCCATTGTGCTTAAGCATTTTGCGTTTGCTATCTAGTCCGCAAATGCGCGGTGCTAGAAGTTGAGGCGCAACGCGAGTTGAATGACGCGCGGATCATGGCCTGGATCGAAAATGATGCCAAATGAGCCGCAGTCCACACAGGTATCAGGATCGCCCCGCCCCGTGCGATTGAAGACGTTGAACATGTCCGCGCGAAACTGGAGCGCCGTACGCTCGGTGATACGGGTATTTTTCACAATGCCAAAGTTCTCGCTACTGTGGCCTGGGCCACGGGTGCGCGGCAAAAAACCTGGCGAATTGCCAAAACGAAGAACGAAGCCGTTGTTGGGTGAGGTAGGAGGGACCGCAAATGCGGCTGGATTCAGGTACTGCGTTCCGTTGAGCACGTCCAAGCCACTCGAAGGCACCTTCTGGGGGACCCCCGGAACGACATCCGCGCGCACGCCGAAAAAAGAAAAAAAGCCGGGCGAAGAGTTTTGCACCGTAATAACAAGTGGGTCGCCTGACGAATAGTTCTGAATGGCGGTAGCCTGCCACCCAGAAACCAAGCGGTCGAGCGGTCCGGCGGTGTTCAGCCATTTCCTGCCACGTCCAAACGGCAACTCATAGATCCAGGTGAGTTTTAGGACCTGCGGGAAATCAAAGCTGGCGATTGCCTTCTCCGCCTTCCGGTTATAGAAGTCCTGAACTACCTGGAGGCCGGATTGAGAGAGAGCACTATCTGTGTCCGTGAGTGTTTTGGAAAATGTATAGGCGGCGATGACGCTCAAGCCGTGCGGTGCTGTCTTTCGAGCCATCAGCTGGAGAGAGTGATAAGTAGAATTTCCCATCGTCGGATAATTGTTGATTAGACCCTGAAACTGAGGAAAAGGCTGGATGGCCGCGGCCACGCTGGTGTCGTAGTTATTGTTCTCGAAATCTGGATAAGGTACATTGACCGGATCCGCCAAATCGGTAGCCAAATCATCGGCGAGAATATCCCCTAACGCCATAAATTTCGTGGGCGCTTGGTTGAAGGATGAGCCGAAATAACCGTTCAGGAGGCGCGTGCCCTTTGAACCCACGTAGTCGGCCTGAAGCAAGACATCGTGGGGCAGCAGATACTGCAATCCGGCACTCCAGTTCTGTACATACGGCTGTGCCGCAGCATTCCTGGGCATGAAGTCAATGAACTGGCCATTAGCCGATGCCGGGTCGCGATTGGGGAGAGTTGGACCCGTATATGACGGAACACCCACGCGCGCCTGTTGTGGCAAAGAAACAGACTTGAGTGTCGACAAATAGGTAGCTGGATCCAGGGAAAATCCAGTTGGAGAGCTTCGTGCGTTCAAATTCACACGACTGTTGAACCCGAAAAGATTCTGACTGCCAAAATTGTTCTCGATGGGAGGACCGTAAGAGATTCCGTATCCACCACGAAAGACCATATTTTTATAGATCTGGTAAGCCAGGCCGAAGCGCGGCCCCACGTGGTTGCACACCGAGCAGCTCCCCAGAAAAACCAAAGCACCTGGAATGTTATCGGCACCAGGATTCGGCAGGGTAGGATCGAATCCCGACTCGCGGTTCAGCACTTCTCTCTGCGGCACTGGAATCTCCCAGCGGAGCCCCAGGTTAAGCGTCAGTCTGGAAGTGGCCTTGAAATCGTCCTGAGCGAAGAAAGCGTACACGCCGGCGCGGTAGCCTGGCGCAGTGGTGTATATGGAGCGGCTGCCACTGTCCGCGGCCCCGAGAATGAAACTGGCAAAAGCATGGCCAGTGGACGAAGTGAAGCCAGGAAGGGACGTTTCGCGATCAGTGAAAGAGAAAGTGCCCGACAGTTGACCGGGTTCATAGGTGTTGTAACGGTAACGGCGGAATTCTCCGCCAAATTTCAGGCTGTGCTTGCCGCGCAAATAGCTGAACGTATCCTGATAGACATAACTCTCCGACGGATCTACGTTCTTGCAACCCACGCCAAAAAGCGGAGCGACAGGATTATGGCCGCTGAACTTCATGGGCGGAAAACAGTCGTTGGGAATGCCGGGGATCCCCAACTGCGGTGTAAACTTCGCATTGTCAGTAATGTTGTTTTGGTTTTGAAAACGGTTATAGCCTATAGAAAATTCGTTCACGCTACGGCTGTTGATCGTCCATGCGTGGGCGATGCGAACTTGTGGACCACCCACAATCTGACGTTTGACGGGATTGATCGGCTGACCGGGGAATGGCAGGAACGTGCGGCTATTATTCCTGTTATACCGGTCTCTGTGATTCCACGTAAAGGAGCCCCAGACCTTTTGCTTCGTTGTGAGAACGTGATCGATTTTGGCGGTGTATGCGTTCCTTGAAAGAATAGGACAGCAGCCGCTCAGCCTGAAGTCGTTATTAAAGTCACCCGCCGAAGCAGGGTCAGGAATCAGAGGGACAAGAACGGAAGTGGCGTTACTGAACTCACCGGCAGGGATGACGTTCAAGTTGCCACCCGACGAAAACGGATCGCGGATTGTGGCGTTGGCGCTCGCTATTAGGCCAGTCTTCTGGTCAACCTGTCCAGCAGTCACACTGCGAGTAGTTGTGGGATCGTAGATTTCGTTTTGAAAGACGGGCCGATCAAGTGCGTCGGTGCCAATCTGCTTACGAACCCCCGTAGGAACCCCCCCTTTAGTGTCCTGCAACCAAGAACTGAAATCGCCAGTCTTCATGGCTGCAGTGGGCAAAGTCATGGGTCCGGCGAACTGAAAGCTTCGGAAACGGTCTCCTTCGTAGTTGAAAAAGAAAAAAGTGTGATCTTTTCTGATGGGTCCACCCAACGTACCGCCAAAGTTGTTCTCTTTCTGACTGTCCTTAGGGGTGCCGGGGGTCGAGTTCACAATAACGCCCGCTGCGTTGAACACAGGATTCTTGCTGTATTCAAAAAGCGTT
>QIAN01000375.1 GCA_003225005.1 Acidobacteriota bacterium
AACTACCTTGTCCGTCAGGTAAGGAGGATTTCGGTCGCCCAGCAGCTTTAGCCAGTCCAGCGCGTTCTTGAAAGAGCCACTTATCGTTCCCTTGTACATCGGACTGCTCCATATTAGACCGTCCGCCTTATGGATTGCGTCACACATGCCACGCACCGACTCGGGTGGATTGTTTTCAGCGCCAGGGTCTACATCGGCAGTGACATTTGTCGAATGTCAAGAAGATCCGTTTTCGCACCAGCTTCAGCCGCGCCTTCTAATGCAATTCTCAGGGCAGCCAAACTGCTGGAGTGCTCTGCCAGTGATCCTCCCAGACCAACTACTGCCAGTTGAGATTTCATATCCGCCTTCTCCTCAATATGCCCAGCTGGAAATGCTAGCACGAGTTACGCCGCCACGCGCTCGGTCGAACTAACCTTCATGGCCTGGAGCCCAATCTGCTTCGTCCCACACATCCTCATAGTGAACTATCTTCAGGTCGGGGAAACTACGCAACAGCTCATTGGTCTGGTAGTATGCTGCTTCTTCGCCAGCATATCCCTCGATCACGAGCAGCCCGCCGGGGTTCAATCCTTCGACAAGGAGCCGCGGAACGTTGCGCTGGGACTCGTGGAACCAAGCATGCATGTAAAACAGCGCGATTAGATCCCACTTCGCACGGCCTACTTCATAAGCATCGAGGTCTTCGAGAACCGAATCGAGCGGTACGTGTGCAGCCACGCGCCTTGGCCTGCTTGACAGCTTCCGTCGAAAAATCGACACCAGTCACTTGCCACCCCTTCGTAGAGAGAAAAACGGCATTGCGCCCTTCTCCCATGCCAAGGTCGACGGCAGTGCCTGGTTTTCGGCCGATGACGGCGTATTGCAATAGTTTACTGGCATTCTTATTGAACGTGACCTCGCCGCTTCGGAAGAGATTGTCCCAGAACGTACGACGATCTGCAGTGGAGGAAGACTGGGCCACTAACGCGGCCGCCGACAACAAAAACGCAAACAGACGCCTCAGCGCCTTCAGCCCAACCGTGTTAATTCGTGTTTTCCTGATCAACTCTTGCCCCTTCGGAGGTCGTCGTTATCCGCCTGTACCCGAGCATTTTACGCCAGACACAATGGTCAATTGTCGAAATCAGATAGCGCTCAAAATCCGGGTCACGCTGCTGCGTCCTCCGATAAGAATTTGGCGAATGAACGGATCGACTTCAGCTTGTCCTCCCGCAACCCACGCAGCTCTTCCTCACAGAGTCGCTGTTCGTGCAAGAGTCTCCCAAAAACGTGCGTGAGTTGCGAATACTTATACTCGTACTTGCGGTCGATCTCTTTACGACGTTGGGTCAGGTAATGTTCCAAATCCCACAGATCCGCGGGTTCGTTGATCTGATTGGCGATCTGCTTTGTTTCTTGAATCACCTCCTGAAGCTCCCGCTTCAGAGCAGCGTCGAAGGCTGTGCGGGCGATAGCCTTCTCTGACCTCGACCAAATCGGTTCGTTCTGGTAGGGATAGCTGTCTTGAGTCGCAGACGTGCTGGTCATCTTCCGATCCTCCGTGCCGGCATTCTATGCCTTGCCGAGATGCCTTTTCTACAGGCATGGAGCCGTTCATTGCGGCAGATTCAACATTCATTTCGTGCGGCTGCACGTCCGTCTTGAGGTCAAAAAGATCGTTCACCGGATGTCCGAGATTTTGTTTGCAGCCGAGATACCGTTCCGTTCTGGACAGAGGCATGCCCGAGTAAGAACTGAATCTGCTCAAGCTCACCGCCGCTGCTGTGGCACAACTTCGCGCACGTTCGTCGCAAGTCATGCCCAGGCCGTCAGAGCCAAGGGTGAAAATAACCGCGTCAATCCCATCGACCGCAGCGGTGAGTGTCTTCGGGCGGGTAACATCTCCGGCGATCACCTGCACTTGTTTGGAGAACTGTCTTGCTTTAGCCGGGTCACGCACCAGCGTGCGCACGGTGTATCCCTTTTCAAGTGCCACGTCGACAACGTGTCGCCCGATGCTGCCCGTAGCGCCAACCACCCCAACACTGTCTTCTTCAGGTCACTCATCATCTCTTCTCTCTACCTCCCGACGCATTGTAAGGCGCAGCTTCGTCGATGACGCTTAGCGCGTTGAGTGTGCGTGGATACCCGATGAAGGGCAGCAATGTGTGACGACATCGATCAGTTTGCGCGGCTGGTGCCCACGCGCAGATTCGCTGCGACGTGTCCTTTTGCCTGCGGATCGCATTCGCCAAGCGAGATCAGCATGCTGAACGCCAGCGGTTCTCGCTGTCTCGCTGTACACTCCATGCCAACGACCGCCCTCTTCCGAATATCCGCACTCTCTTCGGGAGTCAACTTTCAGAGGTTCCGGGTACCGCGTGAATGCAGAGCGACTCGGCCTAGTCTACCCTTACCCTTTTCGTTTTCTCACAACTTATCTGGTGAGTGGCTTTCTCTGGCTCAGCGGATCAGACTCCACGGATAAATTCCGGTATTGATCTTCATGATCATATAGCTGAAGCCGCCGGGACCGGGCTTGGGTTGATGCGGCTGGTCGGGAGGAATCAGCAGCCAGTCCCCAGCTTTTACATTGAAAGTTTGGCCACCGACAATCGGTTGTCCCCGGTATTCGCCGGGCACAGGGCCATCTTTATCCATCAGATTTTTTCTGTTTTCAATCCTACCGCCGACAATCATCTGTCCGGCGCCGCCGGTGAACACATAAAAGTCATATACCCCGGCGTGCTGTTCGGCGTCGTCCCAGACACTATTAACCTTGGTCAGGCTCAACACCGGTTGTTCCCTGTGGATACGGTAGAGCATGTACATGCTGAAGTTACGGCTCTGCAAATCGATGGGACCGTCGAAAAACGCCTGACTGCTGCCGCTACCAGACCGACCGATCAGTTTGGCAGCCTTCTCTGCCATATCCGCATGCACCTTCTGGATATCGTCGACGCTCCAGTGTGTGATGGGAGGTGCATCGGGTGCCAGCGCCGGAAGATTCGGCGAGTTGAAACCGAATGGCATAGCCTCCGGCTTGTTGTCCTGGGCGAATGCCTGCTCAATGAAAGACAAGTCGCTCAAATGCCCGCCCACAACCGGTGAAGCGGTGGATCCAGTAATTCGCCCGATGACATAACCAACCAATGCGGCACTGACGACACACAGAGCGAATCGTTTCTTCATATCTCACCTCCACGGAAATTTGTTGTTACCGTTTGGTTTCCGGCTTGTTGGCCTCAATACGAATCAGCTTGAGTAATTCAGGCTGGCGCGGAAGGTCAGTGTTGCCACTGGGAAACTTGTTCACGCTCAGAATGTACGCCAAGATCTCGATTTTTTGCTGACGCGTAATGCGAGCAGGATTGTCCTGGGGCATGGTTCGGCGAATGCGCTCGTAGAGATCTGCCAGCGGGAGCCCATTCCAATTGCTAATGAACTTCATGCCCGCGAGTGCCGGAGATTCTCCGGCGCCCTTCAGCGTTTCACCGTGGCAGGAAGAGCATCCGGTTTTGTAGGAAGCTTCTCCACGATTGGCCTGATCCGCGGTGTACACGCCATCCCACACGGATCTTGTGTCTGATGTCGAAGAGTCCTGTGCGGCGAAGAGACTTGCGGCGATCGTCATGAAAAGCAGTGATAACAGGACTGTCCGGCCGGGGACCATTACCTTCAACGTTCTCCAATCCCATACCTTGAGAATGAAAACGAATGCAACCTCGAGCTATTCATCCGAGGGCAGCGCATATGCAATGTATTCCCCGGAGTACGTCCCACCACTTACCGCAATCACGATGTACTGCTTGCCGTTCAGCATATAAGTCATCGGTGAACCGCTCTCCGGCGCTGGCATGTACACCGCTCCGACTTCCTTGCCCGTTGCTTTGTCGTAAGCGCGCAGCATCGCCCCACGGGGGTGCTCGGCGGTAGTTGTGACCTGCGCATCGCCGGCGATGACCAGCGTCTTCGTAACAAGTGTGCCAACATTCCAGGTTTCCTGGCCGGTTCTCGGGATGGTAAGCGCCTTCAAAGCGGGGTGATTCCGGACCAGGTCCGGCGTTTCTCCATGTGGGATCTGCCAGACAATTTCTCCTGTGTCGAGCTTAATCGCGGAGATTGTTCCGTATGGCGGCTTGATGAGCGGCAGGCCCTCTACGTTCAGCGAAATCCATTCGTCGCTCGGACCCTTCTTGGCAGGCTTCGGAGCATCGGCGCTGGAGTTTGTACCGGCCGCATTGATCATCTTAACTTCTCTGCCTGCCGTGCCGTACACATAGTTCATGTCCGAGAAACCCTTGGGTGGCTGAACCAACCCGATGGGCTCGAGACAAGCATTGCACGCATAGAGGTAAGCGATATGGGTCTCGGGGTCATACGAACCACCCGGCCAATTCGTGCCGCCATCGGCTGTACCCAGGGTCAAAGTTGCGACAGGGCCCTCCGCTGTGCTTACAACCGGCGGAGTAAACACGGGCCCCAGCTGATAGTGCGAGACAAGCTCCTCCGCTTTCTTGCGCAGCTCAGGGGTGAAGTCAATTAACTGCTCGACTGAAACTCCATTGCGACTGTACGCGGATGGTTTGGTGGGAAATGGTTGCGTCGCCGAGTACCATTCGCCGGGAACATTACCTTGTTCGACAGGCCGCTCTTCGATCGGCCAGACCGGCTTTCCGGTCACTCGGTCAAGCACGTAGAGAAATCCCTGCTTGCTGGGTTGCGCAACAGCCTTGATTTTGCGGCCGTCCACAATGATATCCGCCAGAATAGGCGCGGCAGGGATGTCCATATCCCAGAGCGGATGGTGTACGAGTTGGAAGTGCCACCTGCGCTCGCCAGTTTTTAGATCAACGCAAACCAGGCTTTCTGCAAAAAGATTGTTTCCCGGCCGATGGCCACCATAGAAATCTGCAGTCGGACTCTCAACGGGCAAGTAGACCAGGCCGAGTTCTTCATCTACGGTGATCTGGGTCCAGACTCCCGTGTTTCCGGTGTACTCTGCCGACCCGTTCAGCCAGGTGTCATAACCAAACTCTCCCTTTTTGGGGATGGTGTGAAAGATCCATAGGTGCTTGCCTGTGCGGACATCAAAGCCGCGCACGTATCCTTTATTATTGCGATAGCTGACCGGAGTAAATCCCTCCCGAAAGGCAGCGCCGACAATCACGGCGTCTTTGGCCACGATTGGCGTCGCGTGCAGCCCGATCTCGCCGGTCGTGACGTCGGGGAGAATCGTCTGATCATCGTTGAGCTTGAGATCAACGATGCCATTCTGCCCGAAGCTGGGCACCGTCACGCCAGTTTTAGCATTCAAGCAGACCAGCCGGTAACCTGGAGTGATATAGAAGATTCGTTCTTCCTTTCCATCGGACCAATACGCAAGCCCACGACCGGAGAGCTGTCTTGGCGCGGCTGCACCACGGGCGCCTTCGTGTTCTCCGTGCACCCAGAGCAGTTCGCCGGTGGCGGCGTCAAGGGCGATAGCCGCTCTTCGTGTTCCGGCCGTGGTGTACAGAACGCCGTTAACCATCAGTGGGGTGCCTTCCAGCTTGTACTCGGGGCGGTCCCCGAAGACGTCAGTCTTGATGCGCCACGCCACCTCGAGATCATTGAAGTTTGACGCATTAATTTGATCGAAGGGACGATAGCGCGTTCCCGCCAGATCGGCCGTGTAGGTCGGCCACTCGGTGTCTTTCAGGCGAGATTGCGCGGAGGCGGCTGAAGATAGCAGAAAGAATATGGCAAGGGGGCAGCTTGCAGCATGCCAGGAACCAGGTTTTTGCCGACGCATCTTCTCCTCAGAAAGAAAGAAACGGATGCTTAACCCAATTGCTTCATCTGCTCTAGCGCTTCTTTCATCTTTGCCTTTTGCGTTTCCGTGACGTCGACGTGCGGTGGACGGGGATAGGTCTGACGGGTTCCCATCTGCAGACTGAGAGCGTACTTCATGGTACCGAAGTCGTACCCGCCAACAGGCGCCAGCAGTTTAATGGCGGCATCTAGTTTTGCCAGCGGCTCATCGACGCTCTTGCCGGCGCGTTTCGCCGCGAATACGTCCGCGATCTGCTTGGTGAAAAGATTCCCTTCCATGAGAATGGCGCCCATGCCGTTTTCGAGCGCGGACTTTAGGTTGGTGACCGTTCCTGTCCGCATGTTGAGCTTAGGAAACTCTTTGACGAAACGACCGTACTCGCCGACGTCGTCCTCGGAGTCTTTAATTCCCGCGAGATTGGAGTATTTTTCCAGGGCGTGCAGAAGGTCGAGGGAGATCGGAACGCCACTCGTACCAGGAATATGGTAGAGATTGATCGGAATCGTCACTTTCTCAAACAGTAACGAGAAGTACCTGATCAAACCCTCGAGAGGCGGGTGCTTGTAATAGAACGGAGGAATGACCAGCAAACCATCAGCACCATTGGCCGCGGCGTGCTGTGAGAGTTCAATGGTTTCGGGAAAGTTCGAAGTGCCGGACGATATGATGATGTTCAGGCCGTTGCGGTGCTTGAATGCGACCTCGGCCACCTTCTTGCGTTCGGCGACGGAGAACGATGGATACTCCCCGGTCGTTCCCAGAACGACTACACCGTCGACACCGGTCTGCTTGAAGTACGCCATCATATCGGTGTAAACGGTTTCGTCAAATTTCAAATTCTTGTCGCAGGGAGTCAAGGCAGCGACCCAGAACATGCATTTTTCATTGGGAGCAGGATTGCTTGATGGGCCGGGGATAGCATTGGCCGGCTGGCTGATCGAATTGCCGACGATGCCTTGTGCTGCAGCGCCACCTAAGGTCTCCAAAAATGTTCTTCGTGAAGTTGCCATTGCTCGTTGCCGCCGAGTCTATGCCAGAGCCATAGAAAAGGCAAAGAGAGCTTGTTCGATGGTCAGGGCCTTCTGAGGCAAGGTCCCGTGTCCACGCGGTGTTATCATGCTGACGAAAAATGGAAAACGACTCCCGAAGACAGTTTCTGTTCCGTTCTGCAACGGGGCTTGGCGGGGCCTGGTTGAACATGCAGTGGCCGGCGATTCTCGCCGCTCAGAACCATGCCCGCGAGGCTGCAAATTCCCATACCGTGCTAGTGTTTCAGTTCTTCTCGCCTGAACAGGCTGCTGAGGTCGAAGCTGCGGCTGCTCAGATTATTCCGGCCGACGATACACCGGGCGCCCGCGAAGCACGGGTCATTTATTTCATCGATCGCGCGCTGGTTACCTTTGACAAGGACAAGCAGCCGGCTTATTTGCTGGGCCTCCGGGAATTGCAAGTGAAGACGTTGGAGCTTTTTCCGCTTGCAAAGTCGTTTTCGGGGTTGACCTCACCACAACAGATCGAGGTTCTGCATGCCATCGAGAAGACGGACTTCTTCGAACTGCTGCGCCTCCACACGATCGTGGGTTTCTTTGCACGCCCCGAATACGGCGGGAACCACAACCAGGTTGGGTGGAAGCTGATCGGGTTGGAGGACAAAATGACCTACGAACCTCCTTTTGGCTACTACGACGCGGAATATAACAAAAGGCAATAGCAAACCTCCGGGGCCGGGATGAAAAAATTCGACACCAACACTGCGGTTGATTTCGTTGTGGTCGGCGCAGGCGCCGCAGGCGGCGTTGTCGCCAAGGAGCTCTCCACAGCAGGGCTTGACGTGGTTGTTCTCGAACAAGGGCCCTATCTACTCGAAGGCGATTTTGCTCATGACGAGCTAGAGAACTGGGCGTTCTGGAACAGTCCTCGGATTGGGCGGAGTATGCTGGCCAACAACCACGAACGGCAGCCGAACACGTTTCGTAAGACCAACAACGAAACCGCTGTCGTGAAGCCGACCATCCAGTACGGGCAATGTGTGGGGGGAGGATCGGTACATTTCACAGCCAACTACTGGCGGTTCCATGAGATCGATTTCGTCGAACGCAGCCGCTGGGGATCGATTTCGGGAACCGGCTTCGATGACTGGCCCATTACCTACGCTGAACTGGAGCCTTATTACACCAAGGCGGAGTGGGATCTTGGCATCTCGGGATTGGCCGGAGCAAATCCGTTTGAACCGCCGCACTCCAAACCTTATCCCCTGCCGCCCTTGCCGGTGAAGTCTTCGGGAGTTCTTCTGGAACGCGGGGCGAAGAAACTCGGCTGGCATGCTTATTCCGCCCCAATGGCCATCCTCTCCCAACCCTACAAAGGGCGCGCGGCCTGCGGGCATTGTGGGTATTGTGAGTGCTTCGGGTGCGAATGGGGTGCTAAGTCGAGCACGCTGGCGAGTGTGATCCCGATGGCTGAGGACACCGGACACTGCGAAATTCGCTCCGGTGCTTACGTCCGCCAGATCTCCGTCGACAGACAGGGG
Source organism: Acidobacteriota bacterium (assembly GCA_003225005.1). Lineage (GTDB taxonomy): Bacteria > Acidobacteriota > Terriglobia > Terriglobales > Acidobacteriaceae > Sulfotelmatobacter. The sequence goes on from QIAN01000375.1 coordinate 8,328, forward strand.
CGCGTGAATGGGATGGTTTATTTTGACGGCCAGCGGCAAGAACAAATGCAAAGGGCAAAAGCAGTCGTAGTTTGCGCCAATGGAGCCGAGACGCCGCGCTTGCTTTTGCAATCGACCTCGAGCCAGTTTCCTAACGGACTAGCCAACTCGAATGGCCTGGTAGGGAAGTTCCTCATTCTGGAGTGTGGTGCGGGTGCGACTGGAACTTTCGAGCATCCCCTCAACGAATACAAGAGCGTGGTTGTGACTCGCGTGGTCCAGGACTTCTACGATGCGGATCCCAAGCGAGGGTTTTACGGCGGCGGTGGAATGGATGCGCGCTTTGATGATCATCCCATCGCATATGCAATATCTTACCGACCCGACCTTCCGCGATGGGGAAGTGACTTCAAGCGTGCTGTGAAAGAAAATTACACTCGCACCCTCAACGTATTTGCGCATCTCACATCCCTGCCGATGGAAACCAACACAGTGTCCCTCGATCCCGAGGTCAAAGATGCATGGGGGCAGCCTGCCGTTCGAATCACCTACAGGAATCATCCGGACGACCTGAAGAACATGGCGTTTTTCCGCGAGCGGGCGCTCGAGTTGCTGCAAGCTGCTGGCGCGAAGAAACAGTGGGGATGGCCGGTGGAGGAAGTCACAATGTCTGTTCATCTGATGGGGACCTGCCGAATGGGAAACGATCCCGAGACTTCCGTTGTGAACAAGTACCACCGTGCGCACGACGTACCGAATCTTTTTGTAGTGGATGGAAGCAGCTTCGTAACCAGTGGGCGCAACCAACCTACGTGCACAATCCAGGCTCTGGCTTATCGTGCTGCCGACAACATGGTCCAGGCTGCCAAGACCGGCGAAATTCCATCCTCGTTTTGATTTTTGCTGTACTTCTCGAAATAGTCCTTTGAACTGTGCGAGCATATTGTCGGTCCAGTTCTGCGATCCCGCTTCCAACCGACGATGCCTTCGGACGCTTCACGTTCCGCCTGTTCTCATTGATAACCTCAATCCCGATAAACGCACCCGTATCAAGGAAACTTAACTTCAAGTTGGTCGGCGCGTCCGTCACCGTCCACGTGGGTGATCGTCGTGGGTGATTTTTGTCCGCTTCTGCTTCTGTGTTTCCAACAACTTCAATGGTTGCCATGGGACTGCCAAACACTGGAAAATACGGGCAAGACGGGAGGATCGTGGGTGATCCACCGTGGGTGATTTTGCCAGTTTCCTGTCGCCAGATTTCCGATAAGTTCTTTGGAATGATGGTGGCCAGGGACGGAGTTGAACCGCCGACGCCAGCCTTTTCAGGGCTGCACAATAACGTATTTACAATGACTTGGAACGCACGGACGACACCGTAAGTCATTGAAGATCACCCAAGGGAACGAGTTTTGTGGGCTTTTTTGTGGGCTTGCCCATAGCATCGCTTTCGGCGCGCGGTCTGACACTGTGTTGTTGGTTCTCTGCGGGGCATTTCATCGAAATCGAATTATCCGAATAACGGCGCATCAGTCGGCGACAGTCGCCTTCCCGGGATGAAGTTACTATCTCAGCTTTGCCAGGATGCTTGTAGAGATGTGATATTCCTGTTAAAATTACATTTGTCACATATTGTAATAATGTTTATTTTCGATGCTTCAACGCTAATTCTGATTGCCAAGAC
>QIAN01000376.1 GCA_003225005.1 Acidobacteriota bacterium
ATCGGTAGATGAATTTGCCAGCATCGGTTTCTTTTAAACTGAACATCAGGCTGTCCCGCTTGCCCTCGATTGCTGACATTAGTTTGCTTTGGAGTACCCGACATTAGAATGGCTCTGATGTTTGAGGCACTGACGGAACCTGGCTTGAGTTACGGAGTACTTATTCGGAGGGCCACTGTACTTCGAAACTCGTTCAGCGCGGATGGTTGACATGTTAGGAACATGAAAGTATGCTTATAACATGTAAAAGATGATTCAGCTTCGTAATGTGCCCGAAACCCTACATCGCAGCTTAAAAGCCCGTGCTGCCATGGCAGGGATGTCGCTTTCAGATTATCTATTGGCGGAGATCAAAGAGATCGCGGAGCGGCCCACGCTTGCAGAGTTGCGCGAGCGTCTGCATAAGCATAAACCGGTGACGGTTCAGCTCGATACTGCTCGCTTGGTACGAGAGGAGCGAAAGGTCCGGTGATCGTCCTAGATGCATCCGCCGCAGTTGACTGGCTTCTTCAGACATCCGCGGGACAGCGCATTGAGAACCGAATATATGCGCATAACGAGTCACTGCATACCCCTCACCTCCTCGATCTTGAGGTCACGCAGGTACTGAGGCGTCTGGTACGGGAAGGAGCGCTCTCAGCACACCGTGCTAATGAGGCGATCCGCGATTTGTTGGACCTCCGAATCACTCGCTACCCCCATTTCGTGCTGCTGCCCCGGATTTGGCAACTGCGTCACAATTTTTCTGCATATGATGCCGCCTACATCGTGCTGGCAGAAAAACTCGGAGGTGCGTTAGTTACACGGGACCGTCGACTCGCTGCTCCTACGGGGCATGCGGCAACCATCGAGCTCTTTTAATTCCAGGGCCCGCTTTACTCACTTACACATCGCTCGTACATCATTTCGGCAAGGCACAACCATGCGCAGGCCTATTCCGAATGATTGGGCCCAGGGCGGAGATAACCCTGCGTGATAACGATCCGGCGCGCAAAATCCGCCTCCGTCATGTCGAAACCCTGAGGTAGCGCCAAGACTAGAGTTACACGTTGTGGTTTCCCGTGGCGTGCTTACGGAGCACCTGTTCTATAGAACATGACTTCGCCCGAAGGATCGAGCTGCTGCAGCAAGTCGAAATCCCGAATGTTGCGAGAGAACACCGCACATCCGTATTTTCGAGCGCTGGCGAACAGCAGCGCGTCGTTCAAGACGCGCCGCCGCTGTTCTGGTCCGTATGCCTGGATCCGGGCCAGCGTGCCGGACAGCACTCCAGCTTCCCGCCAGATCTCAGGATCGGCCGTGATCGTCCGGTAGCTGGGCCGTCGGTCGATGACCGCAGCAACTTGCTCGATGATCTCGAGCGTTTGGGAGTGAGCGGGGTCGAGCAGGCCACAGGTTGCCGCCAGTTCGGCTTCCGTCACTGGGGAGTGCCATGCCTCGGTCGCCCGCAGCATCGCCTTGCCCTGCTCCGGAAAACGGCCTTGAAGAATATCAATGTAGACCGTTGTATCGTAGAGCAGCTTGGAGGGGCGATGGCTGGTCGTTCCAATGAACTCAAGATCTGATTCAACCCGCGGTCTGAGCTGCGCTCGATGTTTTTCGGGTTTGAGCCGCCTGAGAGTACCTTGAAATTCAGAACTCAAGGTCAGCCCCGCTAGCAACCGCGCCGCTTCGCGAGAGCAGCCAGTCCGCGTAGTCGTCGGCAACCGCAATGTTGGCCAGTGCCACCTCGATCAGGTCCGTGTCCGAATCAATTCCGGTGCGTTTTTTTGCCCTTTTCACGAGGGCTTCTGGCATTCTTCCCCGAACCACCTGGGTGCGCTCGCCACGCAGTAGTCCTTCCTTCTCGGCGATGACCATCACATCGCGCAACTTGCTGGAACGGACAGGCCCCCCCTCCATGACTGCATGTTTCCTTCTTCCTGCGGAACTGGATTGAACGTCACGCTTCACGACTCACCTCGTCGGATCACACCCCGCATCACAATTTCCGTGTAGCACAATATCAGTGATATTGTAGCACACAGTTGGGACGCGGAATGCGGTAGAGATGATCGTCGAGCATGACGAGACTGCGGGGACTATTTGAAGGGCTTCGTCGCAGCGGAGATACTCAAACGCCAGGCCAATCAGGAAGGGAAAAAAGAGCTCTACTACTTCGGCGATTAGCAGGCCTTGGAGTCAGACTTCCTTGTACCCGGCCGGACTCAACCGGGGTCGCCCACCAGGCGACGACGTCATGGTCCTACAGAGGGCAATCGCCTGAGGCGTCATGCCCTGGGCATTTCACTGTCTGGAATGCGTGGGCGATTGAGGTCGATAACTCGATCGAAGCTCCCAGTCATCAAGTGAGCGCGGAGCTGGATGGCTATTGAGTAATCTAAAGCGTTAGTTTATATTTCTCATGTGCGATATATTCCCCGGCAACTGGCACCTGTCCTTCTCGACGCATCGCGGCAATTCCCAGCGGTGGTCGTAACCGGGCCACGTCGTGCAGGAAAAACCACCCTGTTGCGCAAGCTGTTTCCCAACGCCCGCTATGTGTTGCTCGAAGACCATGACACTCAAGAGCGAGTGCGCAGTGATCCACGTTCCTTTCTTGACGAGATTCAGCCTCCCGTTGTATTCGACGAGATTCAAAACACTCCTGAATTGCTTGGTTATATCCGTACGCTTATCGACACGAGACCTCGTCGCGTGGGTCAATGGCTGTTCACCGGCTCGCAGGAAGCTCCTCTGATGCGCGGCATCACGGAATCAATGGCGGGGCGGGCCGCTATTCTCCAGCTCCTGCCTTTTAGCCTCGCAGAAACCGCCAAGGTGAGTCTACTGCACGGAGGCTTCCCCGAAGTGCTGGCCCGTCCCAAGGCTCGCAGCCTTTGGTTCGCCTCGTACCTGCAAACATATCTAGAGCGAGATGTCCGAGCGATCACAAACGTCCGTGACCTTGGGAACTTCCGTCGGTTTCTTGCGCTTCTGGCCAGCCGTCACGGTCAAGTGCTCAACAAGACCGACCTAGCAGCACCCCTGGGGATATCGGTTCCAACGGTTGGCGAGTGGCTCTCCATTCTGGAGGTGACTGGTCAGATCATTTTGATTCCGCCTTACTTCGAAAACTTTGGTAAGCGGCTCATCAAGTCGCCGAAAATCTATTGGGAGGACTCCGGCCTCGCCTGCTATTTGCTGGGCGTGACTTCCTCGGCTGAGCTCGAGCGTTCCCCCTTTCTAGGAGCTCTATTTGAAGGCTTCGTCGCGGCGGAAATACTCAAGAGCCAGGCCAACCAAGGAATGCGGAAGGAGCTCTACTACTTCCGCGATCAGCAGGGCCTGGAGGTAGATTTCCTGGTGCCACGCCCCAACTCAAGTCTTTGGTTGATTGAAGCTAAAGCCCGGAAGACCGTCCAGCCATCTATGGCCAATCCGTTGCTCGCATTGCGTCGAGCCTTGCTCAAACGGTCCGGACGGCTGATCATCGTCCACCGAAAGTCCCGATCGCAATTGCAGACAGCAGCGATCGCTCGCGGGGTTGAGGCTCTCGATGTTGAGCGATTCGTTCAGGAGTTCATTGCCACCAGATAGCAGGACTCCCGCGACCGCCCCGAACTGAGCCTAGGCGTCCGGCATAGCGTGCCATCCGATGTTCAAAGACCACGTGCCCATAACGCCGACATTTACCATCCATTCCGTTTTTGTGCCCAAGATGTAAGGGGTGAGGCACAAATTTGGGCTCTCGAGTGCCCTCGAAAGGTGGCTGGCTGAGGTGGAATGGCGTCCCGGCGGAGATTGGGTGTGGGGCGCTAGGATGAGGTCATGAGTCTTTGACCCTGGCCTTCTGTTTGGCAACCAAACGCTGCATGAACTTAGGCCCTTCCTTCTTGCTGGCCTCAACACCTTCGTAGAGAAGCATCTCGCAAACCTGAGACAGAGCCCTCTGCTCATCGTCCGCTATCCGCTGTAGCTCGCGCTTGAGTTCCGGAGCGACCCGAAAAGCTAGAAATTCGGTTTTAGCCACAAGCGAAATATAGCCGTTCATGTGATCGCCGAGCAACTCCGCTTGACAAAGTTAACATCGTAATATATGTTATCACTTGATAACGATAAAGGTATTTATGAAACTTCCTGTTGCTAGGCCAAATGCCACACCAGTTCAAAGCTTTAAGAGGTTACTCCGGGAGAATATTCGGCTCGCCAGTGGAGGTGCACCTTTCTCACCGCGCGCCATTGATCTTCTCGCCACGATAACGAAGGACTTCGGATTTTCCTTCAAAGCGGGCGAACTCCAGATCATTAACGGCAACTGGTACGTAACACATACCGGGCTGCTGCGCTTGGCACGCCGCAAGAAATGCCGTGGCATCCACGTTGAGGCGGTCGATTCTCTTTGTGATTCGTCGGCGAGTCGGTTTGTCTTGAAAGCAACGGTCTTCCCGTCCAAGGGCTCTTCCGGCTTCGTCGGTTACGGTGACGCCGACCCTTCCAATGTCTCGTTCCTTGTCCACGGCGCTGAGATGCGCGTTGCGGAAACTCGAGCCGTTAACCGAGCTCTGCGCAAAGCCTATGGAATCGGCATCTGCTCAGTTGAGGAAATTGGGTCCTTTGCCGAACCACCACAAGCCTCCCGAGAGTCGAAAAAGCTCCCTCCGCAACCCGTGAATGGAAATCACAGTGGCCCTAAGGTGCGCGACCGCCTTAGCCAAATCATTCGCCACCATCAGCTCGATCCCAACCTCGTGAAGGCTTACGCAATAGATTACTGCGGCGTGAAAGCACTTCGTGATGCCACGCGCGAACAGGTGGAGCAATTTGTGTCCCGCCTGGCTGATTGGGCTGAGAAAGACCGAAATGCCCTGCTCTGCCAACTGAACAGCTATCTCGGCCAGAAAGAAGGTGCGGCATGAGACGGCAGATCACAGGCCTCCATGCCGCGGACCGATGTGTCGCGGATGAGATCCCGGATGGTGTGTTTCTGGTTCGCGTCCAGAGAATCCAGCATCATTGGCAGGCCCAGAAGCCCTATTTCACGGTCCGACTCGAGATTCCTGAGCCCCGCAGGTTTGCCGGACACTCCATTTCGAGCCGCCTGTATTGCAACCCGAAGGCGCTGTGGAAGCTGAACTGGTTCTTGCGCGATTTCGGCTACGACACGGATTTGCTGGGACGCGATGAGGTGGATGAAAAAGTATTGATCGGGCTTGAGGGCGTGGTCAAGGTAAGCCACGTCGTCATTAACGGCACTTCCCTGCACCGCTTCGACGGATTCGCTCGCAGCGCTCAGTGGGAAGAGCTTTCTCCTGGAAATCTCACCGGGTCCGAGGTGGCCTCGTGACCTACAGCTACACCCAGATCAGCCACTACCTTACCTGCCCGCGCCGGTACCGCCACCGTTACCTGGACGGCTGGCTGGAGAAAGACAGCCGTGCGGCGATGCTCTTCGGCCGCGCCTTCGAAAAAGCTCTCGCCGCCTACTTCCTGCGCGAAGATCCGGGTGCCTCCCTGTTTCGCGAATGGACGGAATGTCAGAACCAGAGTTTGCGCTATTCGAACGGCGATAGCTGGGATCGCATGCTGCAGCAAGGAATCATACTGCTGGACCGCTTCTGCCAGGAGGACCGCATCCGCATTCGCCAGCCCCGCCGCAATTTGCAGATCAAGTTTTCGCGGCCCTTGCTGCCAGGAAAGAACGAGTTTGTCGCTTACGTGGATGCGATCGGAAAACTGGACGATACTCCGTGCCTGATCGAGTGGAAGACCACTTCAAGCCGCTACTCAGAGGAACCGGATGGGCTGCTGGCTCTCGATCCCCAACTGGTTTGCTACTCCTGGATGACCGGTATCTCCGAAGTGGCCCAGGTGGTCTTCGTCCGCAAGCGACTAGTGGAAATTCAGTACTTGCACACAACGATCACCGACGAGCAGCGCCAGGAATTCGGCCAACTGGTGAAGGACACCATTCGACGCATTGAGTCCGCCGAGTTCCTGCCTCACAGCGGGATCCGCTTCCCCCAAAACCCTTGCAGTACGTGTCCTTACCTAGGGCTTTGCCTGGCGAAGCGACAGTTGGTCGAGACTGCCCTCATACGGCGCCCAGGAGCAGAAGGCCTTGGTTGGCTTGACGAGCTTGCTTACTAAGAATCCGCCCATGTTGCCCAAGCTCAATCGCCGGCGGGCCATGTTCGTGCTCACGAAGATCGACGAAATTCTGGCGTGGGAGGAGCGGAAAGAAGTGGAGCGAGATACCCGGTGGGTGGAGCTAGGGCGTTACCTGTGTGAGGTGCGAGCGGGTCAGTACTGGCGGCTGGAGAAGCTGAAGTGTTTCGACGAATTTCTGGAGCGGCGTTTTCCGGAATCGAGACGGAAGGCGTACTACCTGATGTCGATCCACGAGCACCTGCCGGCGCAAGCGAGGCGGGAACTGAAGGAGGTGGGGTGGACGAAGGGGGTGGAGTTAGCCAAGCTGGCCAGGAGGGATCGGGAGCGGTTCGATTGTGCAACCTGGTTGCACAAAGCCCGGCAGATGCCGAAAGAAGACTTCAAGCAGGCGGTGGAAAAGGAGTTGACCGGGCAGGAAACTGAGGCGTGGGAGATTATATATTTCAAGCTTTACAGGAGCCAGAGCCCGGTTGTGGAGCAGGCGATCGAGACGGCGGCTCTCATGTTGGGCTCAGATAAATCGCGAGGCTACTGCCTGGAGATGATCTGCGCGGACTTTCTGGCGGGAGCGAACCTGGACAACGGAAATCCGGAAACACTACTGTTTTCGATGATGAGGTTCTTCAAGTTCCTGCCCGGCGACCAGAGGCAAGCATTCCTCGAGAACCTAAAGTAAGAAACCGTTCATGAACGGGATTCGCCCAAAAATAGCGCGCCTTGACCGCGTAGCATACGCGAGTCTACGGCAGCAGGTTTTGCGGCGCGATGGCTGGCGGTGCCAATCCTGCGGAACGATGTCGAACTTGGAAGTCCATCACAAACAGTTTCGCAGCCACTCCGGCCACGACTCCGATAAGAACCTGATCACACTCTGCTCCACGTGTCATGCATCCGTTCACGTTCAGACCGGGTAAGGGTTTAATCGGCAAGGAAATTTCTGCAAAAACAATCTCCGCTAAGCGTCCACCCCTTTTTTTGGAGACTGCTACGCTCCTGTTACAGTTTCGTGCATCAAAACCCTAACCTTTTGTCTTCCTCTTAGCACTGCAGAAGTGTGCGCCAGGGGAGCACCTGTCGGGTGGACCCTCCCTACGACTGGCTCTGTACAACTCCTTCTGTTTCCTAAGCGGGGGTCCGCACATTGTACTGTTGACACTTATCATCGCGAACTGTAGAGTTTAAGGAATTGAAGTGGAGAGTTTATGGACAATGGCATCGTTGTTACTGCACTGGACGCGCGGTCGAATTTCGGCAAGCTCCTTCGCCGAGTCGAGGAGGAGGGCAGGTCGCTCGTCATAGAGAAGCGCGGCAGTCCGCGGGCGGTGTTACTCAGCATCAGGGATTATGTGCGCCTCGCGGTCCCTGAGCCCGAAGTCCTTCGAATCATCGGTCAGGAATCCAGGAAGAAGGGGACGAATAGGTTGGGTGCCAAGCAAATCGAGCAGATCGTTAAAGCCGCGCGCAAATCCAAGAGCCGATGATTCCGCTTCGGCTTGTAATCGACACGAATGTAGTCGTGTCCGCAGCACTAAAACCAGAAGGGCTACAGCGGACCGTACTATTGCTCGCAATGACCAAGTCTGTTCGTTGGTATGTTTCCGAGGCTATCGTGGCGGAATATGCCCTGGTGCTAGCCCGTCCTGAACTGAAGATTCGCAGGAGTTCGCGCCAGCAATTGCTGCAATTAATCAAGAATCATGCTCGCGTTGTCGTGCCATCGCGCATGGCTCAAATCACCTCTGACCCAGATGACAACATCTTCGTTGAATGCGCTGACGCTGCTCATGCTGACTACCTGGTGACGGGTAACCAACGCCATTTCCCCAAGTTTTGGAAGAATACCAAGATCATCAGCTCAACTGAGTTTCTGAGTGTCATAGCTCCACACCTCGTCGGCTGAAAGTTGGCTGGAGGTGGCTGCGAAATTCTTTGTGGTGAACCTCCAGGTTGGACATCGATGGGTTCGGCGCACGCGACTGCAATTCCAAATCTGTCCTTCGCTGCCCCTGCGAGCCTCGCAAAGCTTTTATGTCACGAGGGTTATCTGTCTGCCACAAGCGCACAGTAGAAAACACTGATTGTGGATAACGCAGGGCACCGGCGAGGACTCTACTCCCGATGCAGGGCAGTATGACATGCAACGCAGACGGTAATGCCGAATTATTCCCCGAGGTGTCAGTTGTACGCCAGCCAACAACAGCTTTTGCACCCTGAACAACGCTACCACCGAGGGATTTGCCCAGGTCTACTTCCCCAGGGCGGCCACCTTCTCCAACTTGTATGCGCGCGCTTCGATCGCGCCCGGCGCGAGCAACTCGATTACCGTGACGCTGAAAACCTGTACACCAAGCGCCAGCACGGGCATTTGTACGGGCGTCGCCACGATCCTGACATGCACCATCAGCGGGGCGACCGGCGCGGGCTCGCATAACTCCCAGGATGTCGCCCATTCGGTTTCGGTAAATGCTGGAGACCTTGTGGACTGGACGATCACGACAACCGGCACCCCGCGTCCACCGCACTCAACATCGCTGCAGAGATTCAGTGATAAGCGAAGGTCTCACGAAGCGCCTACGAGTTTCGAAGGGCACGAAAATCAAATGTGGATGTTTTCGAAGTCAAAAAAGATTCCGGTTGACAGGTGGGTTTCTTGGGCAGACAATCCCTCCCAGCCTAGGCTCGCCCATCGCCCTTCTTACTCCTCGTTGTTCACCTCGCGGACACGCGAACTTCAATTTAGGCGGAGGCGGCCACCGAGCAAGAAGGAGGTCCTGTGCAAAATCTGCTGAACATAATCTGGTCTGATGAAG
>QIAN01000377.1 GCA_003225005.1 Acidobacteriota bacterium
CCAAACCGCTTCACGTTCTTGCCCGCCTTGCTGGCGCGCAGTGTGCGGGCGGTGAGGGCGTTGGGAATCCGCACATCAAAGGGCAAACCCCGCTGCAATTTGATCTGCCGATAAAGCAGTTGAACGGTTTCAGAAGCGGTCAGCCCCAACTGGGAAAGAATGTCCTCCACCTCGCTCTTGAGGCCCGGTTCGATGCGGGCGCGAATCGTCGCGGTTTTACTCATGCCGCTATTGTAGCCTCGTTGTGGCTACATTGCAAGTCAGCTCGCGCTCCATAAAACGGGGTGCAGGACAAAATCGTCGAATCGGATTTTGGCGCATATGTTTCAGGGGCGGTACAAAGCGCCCCTTTCCGCCGCACATAAACATAAATGGGATACCAATACGCCCGGCAAAGCGTTTCCAACGCGCTTTGCGACAACGTCGACGTCTCCTGCCCGGCCGCCAGCACCACGCTCCAGTGCGTGGTCGCAAAAACCCCTGGAGTTGCCGTTTTTGATTCGCCGCCCGAGTCAGGCATATCGCAGCATTTCGGATACGGCTTCGATAGCAAGCCAAAAGCCAGGTGCGACTTACTCAGGGGCGCACGACGGAATTCTTCGCAGTCTCAATTTTCCACGTTTTTTTGTTGCAAAGTATAGATGTACATCTATTCTACCCCCTATGGATGCTAAAACTCCGCTGACTCCTCAAGCCCTCGTGGAAGAAATCCTCCAAATTCAACGCATGGAGCATGGCTCCCTCTGCGTCACCAGCCAAGGACCCAACGGCCCGTTCCATAACCTCAACTCCTGGGAAGAGGGCCAAAATCAGTGCCGCTATGTTCCTCAGGACAAAGTCCCTGCCGTCCAACAAGCCATTGAGGGCTATCAAAAATACCAGCAACTCACCGAGCAATATGCTCAGCAGGTCATTGAGCAAACCCGCGCCGAGTTGGGGATCGGCGTAAAAAAAAAGCCCCGGCACCCCCGCCACAAGTCTCCCCCAAAATCCTCTTGGCCCAAGACCAAGAAATCCGCCAGTTAATGGCTCGTTTCCAGTCCGAGGAACCCAACGGGGTCGCCGTCCAGCAATTGGAAGTGCTGGTGCGCACAGCCATCTTCAAGCCGGCCAACCAACTCATTGGCGTTCTGTTGCAAAACGCCGCCGACCGCATCGATGCCGCTTTCCAGCCCAAACCGGGGGAACAGCGCAAGGGCCGAGTGGCAGCCGGAGTCGATTGCATTTTTGGCTCCTTCCTACTCCAGCGCGACTACTATTATCACGAAGGCAAAAAGCAGGGACATTATCCGGCGGACGACGCCCTGGGTCTGGAGGGGGGCAAGACTCCGGCTTTAGCGCGCTTGGTCTGCTTGGAGGGCGCCGATGAAAGCAGCTATCAAAAGGCCGAACTCCACTTGCGGGAGGTTGGCGGCATCGAAGTGTCGGCCCGTCAAATCCAGCGACTGGTACAGCCCATCGGAAAGGCCGCCCAAGAGTGGCAAGAGCGAGAGGCCCAAACCCCTGAGCCCGGCAGCAAGGCGGTGCCGGTTATGTACGTCAGCGGCGACGCCTCCGGGGTCACCATGCGCAAAGAGGAGTTGGAAGGCCGAGCCGGCAAGGGAGCCGACGGCAAGGCCAAAACCCGCATGGCCAATTTGGGCTGTGTGTTCACTCAGCACAAACGGGATGAAAAGGGTCGCCCCATCCGTGACCACGAATCGACTACTTATGTGTCCACCTTCAACTCAATCGATCAATTTGGTCCGATGTTGCGGCAAGAGGCCATTCGTCGGGGCCTCTGCCTGGCGATGCAGGTGGTGCTGCTCATTGACGGAGCGGTGGCCTTGGCCAACATGGGACTGGACTGTTTTCGCAACGCCATCCAAATCGTCGATTTCTATCACGCGCTGGAACATGCCGGCAAGGTCCTGGTCGCATTGCTGGGCAGCAAAGAGCATCCGGACTACAAAAAACGCCTGCACCGTTTGGCCAAAGAGTTACTCAAAGACCGAGTCCAGAAGCTCATCGATCGAACCCGGGAAGAATGTGCCGGCACCCCCCGCGCCGAAGCGGTGGAAAAGGAACTGGGTTACTTCGTCAACAACGTGGAGCGGATGCAATATGGCACCTTCCGCCGGCAAGGTTTCTTCATCGGTTCTGGTGTCATCGAGGCGGGTTGCAAAACAGTTATCGGCGCCCGCTGCAAGCAGTCTGGAATGTTTTGGGGAAAACCGGGAGCGGAAAATATTCTGGCCTTGCGCTGCATCCATTCCAGCCGCCGGCTGGATCAGTTCTGGAAAGAGCGGCTGAATGCCCACGTCGCCCGAAACGATTGCCTGGCGCTAGCGGAGTAGCCGAAGAATTCTGTCGTGCGCCCACAACGCGGCCTGGAGGGGATGATGGCCCAGCTCCAGGACCAGCCCCCGGGCCGCCCGCCCACCCAGAGCGATCCTCAGCTCCAATCGCTCCAGACCCAACTGCGCCAGACCCACAACGAACTGGCAGAGGCCCGGCAAGTCCAGCAACTGCGGGAGAGGCTGGAGAGCTTCCACTCCAACCGCGCTAAAAAAACTCTGCGTGAAAGAGTTCGTTGCTAACACTCAGGCTGTCCAGGCAGAGCTCTGCCTCTCCGAGCGAGGGCTCTGCCGCAGCCTGGTTTTGGCCCGCAGCACCTATCGCCGCTGGCACGGACGTCAGCGCGATGGGTTGGAGATGATTGGCCTGCCCGGCCCCAAGAAGAACCAGCCCCTGGCCTTGCCAGAACTCAACGCTCAGTTGGCCCTGCTGCCTTATCGCTCCAAGCGCACGCCTGGCAGCGGCGCTTTGCGCGCCCAGTACTCGCAGGCGATCTCCCGCCGCCACTTTAACTCTCTGCTACAGGAGTCCCGCCGCCAGCAGCGGCGCGCGCACCGCCAACAACTTCAGCGCGTGCATTGGCATCAGCCCAACCTGGCCTGGGCAATCGATGGGGCAGAATATCGAGCCGATGGCCAGTGCCAAATGCTGCTCTTTATTGCCGCCCAGGATCTGGCCAGCGGCCAACCTGACGGGAGAGCAAGTCGCCCGGTACCTCGAAGAACTTTTCCGCCAGCACGCTCCGCCCCTCATCCTCAAACGCGACAACGGCTCGATCTTCAATAATGAGGCTGTCGATCAAGTGTTAGCCCGCTGGCATGTTCTCCCGCTCAACAGCCCCGCTCGCTGCCCGCGCTATAACGGCGGGATTGAAAAAGGCATTCGCGAGTTCAAAAGCGATTTGCCGGCGGTCTTGCCGCCGCCCCCGGCCTGGCAAATCGAGCAGGTCGTTCCCATTTTCGCAGCTCTGTCTTTGCAGCAAAACACCAAGCCTCGCCGGCGCCTGGACGGACGCACCGCCTGCGAAGTTTACGCCCCTCATCGCTCACGCCGCTTCGGCCAGCGAGAGCGGCGAGCCATTTTTCAATCGATCCTTTGTGATGTCCGTGTTAGAATCAGTCAAATGGAAAAGCCTGATCGCCGAGACTTCCACACCGCCTGGCGTGAAGCCTTGGTTCGCTGGCTGGTCGGCCAGAATT
>QIAN01000378.1 GCA_003225005.1 Acidobacteriota bacterium
TGGTCTGTTACAGAAACGCCTCCATCGATCCGACCACCGACCCAACGCTCACGACTATCAACTGGCGCGACCCTCCGGTCAACCGCCCGGAGCAGACCTTGATGGGCGTGCAGTACACCAACCAAGTGAAGTGGAATGGAGCCTACGCAACGTACGTAGTAAAGAACAGCGGGAACTGGGTGTACGCCGGGACGGGGTTTAGAGACGGCGACACGGTGCCGGGGATTGTAGGGTACGAAGCGGATCGCTTGTTCGGCACGTACCCCTCGCCGAATGCCGTGAACGGCACGTACACCCTGCTATCGAGCTCACCTTTCACTTCCAGCTCATCCACGTCGGACTTCGCCAACTCCTCCATTTACCAGGCGCCGAGCGGGGCTTGGGTGTTCGGAGCCGGAACGGTTCAATGGAGCTGGGCGCTGGACAATTTCAGCAGCGTGGTGAACCTTGTCGACCCGCGCATCCAGCAGACGACCGCGAACGTCTTGAACGCATTTTTGACAAGAGTCGCCCCGACGATCACGACCTTCGCCCCGGAGAGCGGGCCGGCGGGAACCAGCGTGACGATCAGCGGGACGAACTTCATGGGGGCCACCGCGGTGACGTTCAACGGGAGCGCCGCCAGCTTTACAGTAACCTCCAATACGGCAATTCAGACCACGGTGCCGGCGGGGGCTATGACGGGGCCCCTCGGCGTGACCACACCTGCGGGAACGGCGACCAGCGCGAGCGTGAGCGGCACGCTGACTCACACCACCACGGTCTCGTTCGTCGTGAGTGTGCCCTCGTCTCCAAACTTCACGCTAAGCGCATCACCCGCGAGCCAAACGGTGACGCCGGGAGGCTCGACCAGCTACAGCGTCACGATCAGCCCAACAGGCGGCTTTAGCGGCCAAGTCAACCTGAGCGTGAGCGGACTGCCAAGCGGCGCCACGGGCAGCTTCACTCCGAACCCGGCCACCGCATCGTCTACTCTTTCGGTGACCACCAGCACGGGCACCCCGACCGGCAGTTATACGCTCACGATCAGCGGTGTGAGCGGCACGCTGACCCACACCACCACGGTCTCGCTCACGGCCGCTCCCCCGGGAGTCAAGTTCGACAATGCCGTGAGCTCCGGCTTTCAATGGGGCGTAACCACTGTTACCACGCCGGCATTTCTCGTCGGGAGCGGCAGCAATCGCGCGGCGGTGATCATGGTGGTCCTGGATGCAACTAACGCGACCAACATCACTGCGAGTCTCGGCGGTGTCAGTGGCACGTTGATCGCGGGGACGGATTCGGGGGCGGGGGCAGGGGCGATTCGTACCTTGATGTTCTGTGTGACCAATCCGCCGTCCGGCTCGCAAACGGCCCGGGTTTCCTGGACCACCAGCTCGAACGCGGATGTCGGTGTGATTACCGTCAGCGGAGCCAATCAAACCACGTCGTGCACGAATGGCACGTTTGCTGCCATAGGTTCCGCTCCAGGCGCCACCACGTCAGTGACAATCACCAGCAACCCTGGTGATTTGACGACCAGCATAG
>QIAN01000379.1 GCA_003225005.1 Acidobacteriota bacterium
TGCGCCTTTTGTTCTGCTAGACAGGCGAAAGGAAAGCGCAAACTTGTGCCAACGCGATGTTTCGACAGGCGTCGTCGGCGGAAACTGAGCGGTGTGACAGTTCTAACCCGCAGAAAAGAAACGCAGAGCAAAAGCATTGAGACAGAAACCTGCTCGGATTGCCTATGTGCCTCAGCTTTTACGGGACTGTGAGCGTGGCGGTTTGCATTCGGCCGCTGGTGGTTCCGCCTACGCCTCCGCTCGTCCAGACTGGATGAGCATGGCTCATGGTTCCATTGGGGCCGAGGGCGATACTGGAATAGTCGCCGATGAAGCCCGCTCCGCCGGCATTGATGTGGACCGAAGTCACGCGTGCGTTCGGAGCGAAACTGGAGCCGTTATTGGTGGTGAACGTGGCGTAGATATCCAGCAGTCCAGTGGAACTGCTGTTGCGAGTGTCAAACCAGCTCATGTGCACGACGCCATTTGTGTCGGCAGCGACTGCCGGCATCAGGCGCTGGCCTGTGGTCGAATCGTTCACCCTGATGGGGCTGGTGAAGGTCAGGCCGCCTGAGGTCGTGGAGCGCACGAATGCGGTACGGGCGTTGGTCGCGGGCTGATCGGTGTAGACGTCGTAAATGAATCCCTTGCCCGAAACCGGGCTCACTGCGAGGGCAGGGAAGGTGTTATCGCGATAGGTTGCGGTAAAGCTCAAATTGTTGAATGCGGGCGTCAAGGGAATTGGCGTTCCGAAGGAAACGCCACCGTTGGTGGACTTGGCGATATAGTGCCGGCCCTGGCCCGAGACTAAGAATACCTCATAGGCGACGTACACTTCGCCCGCAGGGCCCACCGCGACTTGAGAACCTTGAACAGCACCGTCCTGTGAGGACGGATTGATCCGTATGGGCGTAGACCAGTTCACGCCGTGATTGGTCGAGCGCGAAAACCAAATCGCATCAGTGCTGGAGGTGAAATGTGTCCAGGAGGCATAGACATTCCCGGAAAATGTTGAGGAGCTATAGTCCGCAGCAATCCATTCTTTGTCTTCCACGTTGCTGCTTGGTGTGAGGGTTGTCCTGACAGCGTGGCAGCCGGATTGTTTGAAAGTTGGGCCAGAAGCCAGTGTCGCGCTGCACACGTAGTAGCCGTCATTGCTGACTTTGTTGCCTTTGAACTGCAAATACAGATTCGCAAGATAGACATTGCCCAACTTGTCCATCGCGACTACGGGATCGCTGTTGGCTTGCCAGATGTGTCCATCGGCGGTTGCGGGGAATCCGCCGGAGAGAGGCACAAAGTGCTGCGACCAGCTTGATCCGTTGTTTGAAGAGAAGGCATATTTGCTGGTGTTGAATCCGCCGTTGAGGGAGAAGTCGCTGATCATCGCGATCAGATGGTTGAAATTGTTGGGATCAACGGCGATGTGTTCTTCCGCTTCAGGAACGGTGGAGGTTGGATCAATGGTCGCACCCACAGTGTAGGGGGAACCGGAGAAACTGAAAAAATTGGGGAGCAATGGCTCATTCTCTTGCGGAAATTCGGTGAGCGGCGCGGGGACAGGAATCGCGTCGCGATGGGCAATGATGGTCCTAAAGGTGGCGGAAGGGTCGGGAGTCTCGCTGGGGGACTGAGCAACGGAGTACAGTCCGGTGAGTCCCAGTATCACCAGGCACGCTACTAAGGCGGATGCAAATCGAAACATGGGATCGAGTCTCCTTTCGCGGTGGGGCTGGCTGGCTTCATGGTGCCCAAGAATGCGTCCCAGCTTTTCGCAGGCTGCAAAAGTGTACCGCAAAGAGAGCAAAACATTATCTCTGGGAGGTAAATTTTCCTCATCTGCGGGCAGCTTTCGAACCGCGGCGGCGCGGTCCTTTTCGGTGGCGGTTCGGCTCGCGATTGGCTTTAACCCTCAATGAGAAATGGCGATTTCACGTCAACTATCGATGTATTTTCCGGTTTGCACATGCGATCGGATCTGAGTACGCCTTCTGCTCTCTCTGCGGGTCGCAGGGGTCACGACGCTCATCGGTGGCGAGAAGTCGCTGCGGCTGACCGACAATCTGGGCGACTTTGGTCCAACTTGGTCCCCGGATAGTCGACAGATCGCATTTGTCCGTTCCTCTGAAGAAGAAATGAGCTTCTACGTGATTCCCGCTCTCGGCGGCACCGAGCATAGGTTGTACACGGGGCCCGCCAACCGCAGGACGGGGGGCAGTCGCTTGGATTGGTCGCCTGATGGCGGCGTCTTAGCGTTTGCGGAGTCCACCGCCGCAAACAGAGTTCGGTCTCGGATTGCCTTGCTTTCGCTTACGGATTTGACCATACGACCGCTTACATCACCGCCGCAGCAGGAGTATGACTGTGAAGCCGCTTTCTCGCCTGATGGTTTGAGGGTGGCTTTCGAGCGAGGGAGTATTGGCGGTGGGGGGAGGGACTTATTTGTGCTGCCGGTCACAGGTGGCGAGCCCCGGCGGCTTACCTTCGATAATTTCGGCGGGTCTCCCGTTTGGACTCAGGATGGCAGCGATATCGTGTTCTCTTCCGAGCGGGGAGGTTTTAAAAGTTTGTGGCGCATTTCCGCTTCAGGAGGAACACCACGGCCGGTTCAAGGAGTAGGAGCACCGGCCTTCAGCCCATCAATCCCTCGTAAGGGTGACCCACTCATCTACCAGCATTTCGTCTCTATCGACAACATCTGGCGGCTGAACCTGAAAGACGACAAAAAAGCTCACGGTCCCCCAGTGCGTGTGATTTCCACGAGAGGGTTCAATTTGAAACCAAACTTTTCACCAGACGGAAAGAAGATTGCGTTTGAGTCCGACCGCTTGGGGTATTCGGATATTTGGTACTGCGATGGCGACGGGTCCAATTGCGCACAGGTGACCTCGTTGCACGGTACGCTGGAACCGCGCGGTGGTCGCCGGACGGGCATCACATTGCATTTGAATTTCAATCCAAACACTTTTACGAGATTTACGTCGTCGAAGTACCTGGTGGCCGCGCCTAGTCTTGTGCCCACTTTCCCCGGAACCGATAATGGGGCACCCAATTGGTCGCGAGATGGACAGTGGATATACTTCTATTCCACCCACGAAAAGGGACTCTTTCAGTTATGGAAGGTGCCGTGAAAGGTGGATCGTCGGTCCAGGTAACAAGAAACGGTGGCGTCTATGCGATCGAATCCGAGGACGGACGCTTCCTTTATTACTCCAAAGTTGAACAGCCGGGTATATGGAAGATGCCATTGAATGGCGGTGAAGAAACCCGCGTTTTGGATCAACCTTCAGGCACTGCTTGGCACAGCTGGGGACTTGTCCGGAACGGAATCTACTTTCTCAATTTGAGTGATACGCCAAACGGGAGAATAGAATTCTTCGACTTTGCAACCCGCCAGACAACCCCAATCTTCGCCCTGGAAAAGCCCGCCCCGAGCTATGGCGGCCTGGCCGTGTCTCCCGACGGCAGATCGCTCGTTTCTAGGCACTCGACGATTGTGGACGAGTGCAAACCGGAAGTAACCGCCTAGTTCACGGCAGAGACGCGCTCAAATGTGAATGTTGTCGCACAGTTGTAAGCGGAGCTTATGGGTGGCGCGAAAAAGTGTGTTCTTGACGGTGCCTTCGGTGGTCTTGAGAATTCCGGCCACGGTTCTCAGCTTTAAGCCGTGATAGTGCTTTAGTTCGAAAACGACACGCTCGCGTGGTGAGAGCTGGCTCAGAGCACGAACGATGTGCTCCCGAAGTATGCGGCCTGCGAGATTGCGCTCGGGACTCGCGCCCGCGCTCTGATCGGGTATTCGGTCGAGGATTTCCCGCTTCTCTCCGTCTGGGGCAATTGTAGTGGTCAATTCGCGGCTTCGGGTGCGCTTACGCCGAAGATAATCGAGGCAGAGATTCGTGGCGATACGATAGACCCAAGTATAAAACGAGCACTCGAAACGAAACCGAGTCAAATATATATAGGCGTGCAGGAACGCTTCCTGATAAATGTCCTGGGCATCCTGCTCAGAGCCGGTTAGATGAAGAGTGAGGCGGAGGACCGCCCGGTCATATCGATGGACGAGTTGCTCGAAAGCTGCGGCACTGCCCTGTTGCGCTGCCCGAATCAGCTGCGCGTCATCTACGCGACTGGAGCGGTTTTCTCCGGCCGGAGGTACAGACGACAATACAGCGGCGTCATTTACGTGGTCAGCTATGCGGCGGAGTTGGTTCGCTTTAGACAAGCAAGTGTCCGATCAATATTTTTTGCAGCTGCCGAATCGATGCAACACGACCAACGCGACATCGTCTTCGCGACGCTGGCTTCCAGCGAAGTCCTCGACTGCAGCCAGCACAGAAAAGAGCATGACGCTCGGCTTACAACCTGAAAATGTCCGCGCCGCATTCAGCAAGCCTTTGGCTCCGAATTCAACCCCAGATTCATTCCTGCACTCTGGTATTCCGTCGGAGTAAGCAAGCAGCGTATTGCCAGGGCAAAGTCGCTCGCTACCGTTCGCGAACGAGGCCGCGGAAAGCGCTCCTGAAACCGTTCCACCGGCGCGAAGCTCCTCGACTTCACTATTTTCCCGGAGCAGCAGGGCGGGAGGGTGCCCCGCGTGGCAATAGGTAAGCTCGCCCTTTTCCAGATTGACGCGAGCCAGGAACAGCGTCGCCAAAGGGACTTCGAGACCGGTGAGCAGCAGATCGCGATTGACCGCTGATAGAGCAGCCGCGGGGTCGCCGACCGTAGTCATTTGCCGGCGAATCATTCCGATGACATCGGTAAACCACATCGCTGCCATGAGACCTTTGCCGGCGATGTCACCGATCGCAAAGACAAGGTCGCCTTCGATCTGCATTAGGGTGATGAAGTCGCCGGAGAGATGACGCACTGGGAAGATCTCGCTGGCGAACTCATAAGGACCGGCGCGAAGATGACGCGGACCGCAGAGTCTTCTCTGCACCTGGGCAGCTTCGTACATGGCGCGGCGAAGATCGTCGTGCTCGCGCTTTAAGCTAGCAAGCTGATCTTCGAGTGCACGATGGCGAGGTCGGCCGGCCGTTCGAGTCGTTGCCGCGAAGTCAGCCCTCTTCGTGTTTTGATACCGGCTGCGAATTTGTGCAACGCTTTTGACGAGTTCTATCGATTGCTATCTATTGCTTACGTGTGATTGCTGGTACGAAGTACAGCGCAGACGATCTCGGAAGGTGCTTTCTTCGTGCTAAAAAGCGGTGCTCCCTCCAGGATGCACCGCTTTTTTCGCTGCTATACACTCACAGAGATGCGACAATTTTTCGGTATTCTGCTTCGGTAAAGGCTTTCAGGGTTTGCGTGGTGATGTTACCCATGGATCCCGTGGACAGCATGAATTTCGCGCTCGCCTCATCGTTGGGAAACTCAGAGATAATTACGGCATCGTACTTTCCCATGGTCAAGTACCAGGCGTGGATCTTTCCGCCGGCTGCCTCGGCGGCTTTCTTGGCCGCGTCCAGCCGCGCCGGGCTCTCCTTAATTTTCGCAGCGCCCTGCTGCGTGTATCGGATCAGCGTAATGTAATGTCCCATCGTTATTTCCTCCAAATTGAGATTGGGCTTAGAGTTTACATTCTAAGCCGGATTTGCCTGATCGCCGACGAAGGTCAGGTACTGCTGTACCTTCCTGACCGCCGACGGTAAAGTTCAGGCCACGAGCTGAATCGGCATGATGTTGTGGTACATGCGGAAGAAGCCGGGGGGAGCAAGGGCCGATCTTTAGTCGCGGGCGTTATTTCTTCAGGTGTTATGCGAGAGGAATTGCCGTGGGGAGCGACGGCTATTTTAGATTGTCGCTGCGATAGAGCTGTCCCAGCTGCGTGCCGTGAGGATAGGCCATCCAGTGACCGTCTGGCGTGATTGCGATCGGAGTAGCCAATGGGTTAAGGCCCACCTGATCCTTCGGTTTAATCATCTGCCACAGTTCCCGCTGGCCGGAATTCAGGTCAATCCTATTGATCGTAAGTCCGGTGGGAGTGGGGACCTGGGTGAAGATATGTTTAGAGTCCGATATCCAGCCAATGGGGAACTCACGGCCTTGAAGGCTGGGAATCGGCCGGCTGCTGCCTGCGCACTGCATGGTAAATGGGGTTTACGAACTTGGTAGAGGCGAGAAGTCATCCCGCTAAGTTCTACCCCCGCGATGTGGTTGACCCTCCTCTGCCCCTCACTCTAAGATTCCCAGTCGCGTATCAGGAGCCCCTTATGCGGAAACTGGTTGTGCGCCGTGCCTGCACATTGATTTGCCTCTCCATTGTCGTTTGCGCGGTGCCACGGCTGTTGGCGCAGAACTCTTCGTCCGAGAACCCGCCGCTGTTGCTGCGCTTCCCCACGATCAGCAAAACCCAGATCGTTTTCACCTACGGCGACGACCTCTGGATCGTCAGCCGCGAAGGCGGCGAAGCGCGACACCTTACATCCGGGATCGGAATCGAAGACCTCCCGGCATTTTCCCCCGACGGAACTCTAGTCGCGTTTACTGCCGAGTACGACGGCAATCGTGACGTGTACGTAGTTCCAGCCGCGGGCGGCGTCCCCAGGCGGTTGACGTATCATCCCGCAGAGGACGACGTTCTCGGCTGGACGCCGGACGGCAAAAAGATTCTCTTCGCGTCGTTTGGAAACAGCTTCATGCACTTCGAGGACCAGCTCTACACCGTGCCCATCGAAGGCGGATTCCCAACCCGACTGCCCATTCCCATTGGTGAGGAAGCAACATTCTCGCCCGATGCCACGCATATCGCTTATGTGTCGCATCCGCAGTGGCAGGCGGCATGGAAGCGCTATCGCGGCGGTCAGACCTCACCCATTTGGATTGCCGACTTGAAGGACTCGAGCGTGGCGAAACTTCCGCGAGAGAACTCTAACGACCACTATCCCATGTGGGTAGGCGACACAATTTACTTTCTCTCCGACCGCAACGGTCCTGTGAGTCTGTTCGCCTACGACACCAAGACGCAGCAAGTTTCCGAGGCGCTGCATAGCGATGGGTTTGATTTCAAAACCGCGTCCGCCGGTCCGGACGCGATCGTCATCGAACAATTCGGAGCGATCAAGGTCTACGATCCCAGCACACGTCAGGCTAAGACCATCAACATTCGCGTAGCCGGCGACGTTGAAGCAGTCCGCCCGCATTTTGTGAAGGTAGAGTCCAAGCGCATTCAGAATTTCAACATTTCACCCACGGGCGCGCGCGCGGTCTTCGAGGCCTGGGGAGAGATATTCACTGTGCCCACCGACAAAGGCGATATCCGCAATCTGACCCACAGCCCCGCAGCGGCTGATCGCGATCCTTCGTGGTCGCCCGACGGCAAATCGATTGCATACTTCTCCGATGAGTCGGGAGAATATGAACTGGAAATCCGCAGCCAGAATGGTCTGGGCGAGGTCCGGCATATCAACCTGGGTAATCCACCGTCGTTCTTTTACAGACCCACGTGGTCGCCCGATAGCAAGAAGATTGCATACACCGACAAGCGATTGAACCTGTGGTTCGTCGAGTTGGACAACCCCACCCCTCGGCTGGTGGACACTGACTACTTCGGCGGCTTCGGCCCCACCCAGCTCAGCCAAACCTGGGCTCCGGACAATAAGTGGATCGCTTATGCCAAACAACTTCCTAGTGGCCAGCATGCAGTGTTCGTTTATTCCCTGGAGCAGGGAAAGTCACGTCAAATCACTGACGGCATGAGCGACGCGCTTTATCCCAGCTTCGACAAAAATGGAACGTATTTATACTTCACCGCCTCCACCGATGTCGGGCTTGCCACGTCCGGCCTGGACATGTCGAGCGACGAGCACCGCGTTTCGCGCAGCGCCTATGTCGCGGTGCTGAACAAGGATTTGCCTTCGCCGCTCGCGCCGGAGAGCGATGAGGAAAAATCGAAAGAAGAGAAGAAAGCCGAGCAGGACAAAGAGAATGCCAAAGAGCAGTCCAAGAGCAAGGACAAAGACAAGAGCGAGGACAAAAATAAAAGCAAAGCCGACAAAGCATCTTCCGACAGGGATAAGAGCAAAGACAGCAAAGGGGACAAGGACAAAGCTAAGGAAGAACCGATAGTAGTGAAGATCGACTTCGAAGGCATCGGCCAGCGCATTCTCGCGTTACCGATTCCGGCAAAGAACTATGCCAACATGCTTTCCGGTAAGTCTGGAATTTTATTCCTCGCCGAAGCGCCCATGGTTGTCACCGAGGACGACCAGACTAACCTGAACCAGACCATCCAGAAGTTTGATCTGAGCAAACGCAAGGTAGACAAGTTCCTGGAAGAGGTTAACGACATTGCGGTGTCATTAGATGGCGAGAAGATTCTCTATCGCAAGGGCGAGCAATGGGCGACGGCCTCCACAGAAGAGCCGCCCACTGCAGGTGGGCCACCCAAGCCCGGCTTCGGCCCGCTCAAGCTCGACGCGATCGAGGTCTACGTCGAACCCAAGGCCATGTGGAAGCAGATTTACAACGAGACTTGGCGAATCGAGCGAGATTTCTTCTACGACCCGCACTACCACGGTCTCGATCTCGACAAAGTGAAGAAAAAATATGCCCCCTATTTGGAGGGCATAGCTTCGCGCAGCGAACTTACCTATCTGTTTCAGGATTCACTGGGTGAGATGACGGTGGGCCACATGTTCGTCGGCGGCGGCGAAAAACCTGAGCCGAAAAAAGTGAAAGGTGGCCTGCTCGGCGCCGACTACAGCCTGGAGAACGCCCGCTACCGTATCGCCAAAGTTTACGACGGAGAGAACTGGAATCCTGGCCTGCAGGCGCCATTGACGCAGCCCGGAGTCAACGTGAAGGCCGGAGACTATATTCTTGCGGTGAACGGACGCGACTTGCACTCTTCCGACAACGTCTACAGCTTCTTCGAGGAGACTGCAGGAAAACAAGTGGTGCTGAAAGTTGGTCCCCATGCTGATGCTAAAGACTCGCGCGACGTCACCGTGGTGCCTGTCGAAAGCGAGGAGAATTTGCGTCACCTGGCATGGATCGAGGACAACCGGCGCAAAGTGGACCAAGCCACGGGAGGCCGCGTGGCCTATGTTCACGTCCCCAACACGGCAGGTGCCGGATATACCAGCTTCAACCGATATTTCTTCTCCCAAGTGGGCAAGGAAGCCGTCATCATCGACGAACGCTTCAATGAAGGTGGGCAACTTGCAGATTACATTATAGATGTTCTCCGTCGTCCGTTGACCAGCAAGGTCGTTACACGCGAGGGCCACGACTGGTCGAGCCCCTCGGAGTCCATCTTCGGGCCGAAGGTCATGATCATCAACGAAATGTCAGGCTCGGGTGGCGACGCGCTGCCCTGGTACTTCCGCAAGGCCGGTCTCGGGCCCTTGGTAGGAAAGAGAACGTGGGGAGGATTGGTTGGCATCGGGGGTTATCCCGAACTCCTCGACGGCGGCCGCGTCACCGCTCCCAGAGCAGCGCTTTACGGCCTCAAGGGCGAGTGGGAAGTTGAGAACCACGGCGTCGCGCCGGATTACGAAGTCGATCTGGAGCCCGCTCTGTTCCGCCAAGGCCACGATGCCCAGCTCGACAAAGCCATCGAAGTCGTCATCGAACAGCTAAAGGAACATCCGCTGCCGCAGTACCCGCATCCGCCCTACCCGAATTATCACGAGCACGACGACCTGGGGGCGAAGTAGCCAACCACCAAGGCGGAGGCTATCGGCGTTCTCTGCCACTTGATGTTGTTGCCGGCTCGAAAAAAAACGAAGGCCGGAATCCCGGAGAGCATCCCGGTCCCGGCCAGCGTCGTACTTCAACTTGGTGTTTTCTTTCTAGTTGCCCAGATTGCTGTTGACGATTGCGTTCGTCGCACCCGCGCTGGGGAAATTCGACGCGCCGAAGCGTGCTAACCGCGGATAAAACGGAGTGACCTCGAACGGCATTTTGTCGCGGGCCGAGGTGATTGTGACCGGAGCCGTCTTCACCATTTCCGCCTTGTCGTTCCAGGGGTTGACCTTCACGCGACCGCCCAGAGGCAGGGCTGCGATCTGGTCCAGCTTGTTCATATCGAGGGCAGGTCCTCCGCTCGCAAGACTCGACAGGCGGGTCACGCTGCCATTTTCGGCAAGCGTGTTTCCCAGATGCGGGGTCAATAACGCGCTGAGCTGCGGAGCCCGCGTCTGCAGCGCCTTGAGGAACAACCCTACAGTGTCCAGCTTTTGTGCATAGGGCGAGCTTTTCAGCAAATCCACGGCTTTCTTGTCAGCCGCGGCTTCTTCTTCCGGAATGTGCTTGAAGCCCAGGTTCTGATAGGTGGACTCGTCGGAGAACAGCATCCGATCGTTGAACGCGAACTTGCTGCCCAGGTTGTGTCCGAGCACAATGTGCGCCAGTTCATGGGAAAGCACAGCCGCAAGGCTGGCCTCGTCGGGAAGCACATCAACCAGCCCGCGGCTGATGACGATGGTATTTCCCACGCTGAAGGTTTCGAGCGGCGCCGTCAGCAGCACGCGCGTGCGCACCGGCCGCGGCAGGTCGATGTTGTTCGTGACCAGCAGGTTGTTCACCACGGTCATCAGGATTTTATCGAGATCCCCCGCCGGAGCCAGTAATCCAGCCCGGGTGAGGCGCTCGACTACGTTGTCTTCCGCCTGCTGCTGCCATTCACGCTCGGCCTGCAGCGGAGAAGCATCTTGCGCCGCTGGGCTGTCATCTTTCACGCTGTCCTCCACGCGGATCTGCGTGAGTTCGTCATCCTTGTCGCTTTTCTTGAGGTCATAGCCCCAGATGCGGGTCTGGGCTTTGAAGGCGATCTTGTTCTTCGCGCCAGCGCTGAAGTCGCCTTCTTCGCTGTAAATGTAGGACGGCACCCAATAACCCGGGATCAGGTTCAACCGCCAACTATCCATGTGGAAGAAGTAGGAGTTCCTCGGAGCGGGAGCATAGGTCCCGTTAAGCCGAACGATGTTGAAGTCCTGGTCCTCCACCCAGACCCGGCCCAGGAAGCGGCCCCGGCCAGAATTCTTTTTGGGCGTCACGTCGAAAACCAGGCAACGCACATCGCCAAGGAATTCGCGGTGAATGTAGTGGAATTCGTAGTGCTCCCGGTCAAAGTCCGCCCGGTCGGCATACACCATCCAGGAAAAGCCCATGGGCTGATACTGAACCTTGAACAGCTTCTGGAAGCCGCCCATCAGGCGGGTCCGCATGCCTTTGTCCTGCTGTTTCAGGTAGTCCTTGCGATCCACGGACTCGCCCATATCCATGCGCCCGAGAAAGTAGTGGTCTCCGCTGGGCACCGAGCCGAGTTGCGCGTCGGCTACCAGGTCCTGCAGGTATGTCTCCACCACGGGCGTACGGTTAGCGAGTGTCTTCACCAGCCCGTGTTCGCGCTCAATGAAGCGATCGACCACCTGATCCATGGTTGTAGGCTGGGGCAACGCCGAGACCGCTGACGCCGGAGCCTGCTCAGTTTGCGGCGAAGTCGCCGGTTGCGAAGCTTGCCCGGACGATGCCGGTTGCGCCGTCTGTATGGCGGCGGGTGTGGCCGCCGGCGAAGACGGTTGAGAATCCGCCGGTCGCTGTGCGGCTGCGCTCAACGAAGCCAGCAAGCAGGTCGTGAACATCCAATTCCAAGTGCGCATGACTCTTATCTCCAAGTTTCTGTGCCAAGTCTCGTAGCTCTTCAGTGCCGCTACACCAACTCCTAAATTCAATGCCGCAAAGCAAAACTCTTCACGTGTCCATCGCCTCATCACTACGCGATTTGAAAGACCACGTGCACCACGGCCGTGGAATCCACTACCTGGCCGTTGCGCAGAGCCGGCTTGAATCGCATCTTATTGGCGGCTGCAACAGCAGCTTCGTCCAACCCATGCCCCAGACCGCGCACAACGCGATTCACGTGCAATCGTCCGTTTGCCCCGAACATCACTTCGAGCAGAACTTCTCCCTGAAGCTTCAGACTGCGAGCTTCGTCGGTATAAACCGGGTTCGGCTTGAAGGTGATCTCCACGGGATTGGTCGGAGGACCTTGGTCGGCCTGCTGTAGTTTTGGTCCGTTGTGCGCCACCTGCTCCGATCCAAAACCACCCGTCTGTACTGCGGTGCCCCGGCCGCCGCTGCGGCCGTCCCCCATCCCACCGGTTGCGATTCCATTGCCAAAGTCAGCGCTGGCTACGGTTCCCTTAGCACCTTTGGCGCCACCAGATCCATTTCCCTGACCGGGACCAACCGGCATATCGAAACCACCCGCAGTTGCCGCCCACAGTTTCGCGCCCTGTTTTCCTGTCCCCTTAAGGCCGTTGGGATCACCGAATCCTCCGGTCTGCACCTTCTGTACCGCGGCATTCACAGTTGGCGTAGCTGAACTGCCGCTGAAATCTCCGGTATGCACCAGTTGAGGTTGAGGTCGCGCTCCCCCCACCGCCATTTTCAAAGTCGGAGGAGCAAACTGATTGATGACTACTTTGGGAACCTCTATCGGCTCGAGACTTACCGTATGACGCACTTGGCGCGGAATCGTCAGCTTGGGCCTTTCGAACACCGGCGCTGGAGGAAGCAGCTTGGCCTTCAGGCGCTTCATTTTTACGGGCGCAGGCTCGGGCCTCATGGCAGGGAGTGGGATCAGCTGGGTAACGTGGTATTGCTTCAACTCAAGCCTTTCTGTCGTAAGCAGCCCGAGGTTCATCACAATCAGAATCATGAACGCAACAAAACCGTAGCTCGCGGCCAGCGCGCGCCGGTCGATGTTCCGCTCGGGCAGAATTCCTAGTTGAAAACCACGTTCAAACATAGCAATCCGTTCCACTCCATGGGGACCCGGCCGAGGGAGAGAACCGGGATCTGGAGTTTTCAAGTTACGGGAGAAAGGACAGTGGGTAAACGTGTCCACGGCTCTTGACCTTAGGTAACCAGGCAGGAGGTTTGTCCGGGGGAACGTCCGAGAAGGGGCCTAAGGACGGGCGTTCCAGCCTAGGAACTCGGCAACAGACAGAGGAACAGGGCAAAAACCTAAACCGCCCAAAGCACACGAACGAACGAGAACAGGAACGAACGACGACACCGTCGAGATTGCTGTTGTCGGCGATCTCTGCGGCTTTTCTCAGCCCACTCTGCGATCAAATGCTCTTCCGAAGTGCTACAAAGAGGCTGACGCCCGTTGGCGCCGTGAGGAAAAATAAACAAAGAAAGGGATCCCAGCCAGAATCACCAGCAATCCGTACGCTGAATTTGGCCAATTGTTTTTGAAAGTGTAAAGAAGAAGAGCGGTCGCGACCGTAACAAATAAGGCCGGCACGAAAGGATATCCCCACATGCGGTAGGGCCGGGGTGCGTCCGGTTCGCGGCTCCGGAAGACAAAAACGGTGCTCCCGGCGATCATGTAGAAAAGCCATTCCGCAAAGATGGCGAGCGAAAAGAGTTGGCGGAAATTCGCCCCCAAAAGCAGCAGTGCGATGGAGAGAATTGCCTGGACTGCAATGGCCACGGAAGGCGTGCGAAAGCGCGGATGCACCTCGGCCAGCGCGGGGAAAAGATATCCGTCGCGGGCCACCGCAAACGGAACGCGGGCCCCACTCATAATCGTTCCATTCAGCGTAACCAGCATCGAGATGGCCATGCCCGCCGACACAATGCTGGCGCCCATGCGGCCGAGTACGTGAGCCACTGCATCGGACGCTGGCCGCTGGGAGGCGGCAATGGCATCCGCCGGCAGAACATATTGCACCGCCGCATTCACCAGCACATACAGGAGGCCAACCGTGGCCACGCCGGCAATCAGCGCGATGGGAATGTTTCGCTCCGGCTGCTTCACTTCGCCCGCGACCATGTTGAGATCGTTCCAGCCGTCATAGGCCCACAGAGCCGCGACCAGCGCCGCCATGAAGCCGGTCACGCTGCCTTTTGCTCCGCTGAAGCTACCTGCGAAATTTGCCCAGCCTCCACCCACCGCACCCCCTCCGCCGAAACAGATCGCGACAATCCCAACAATGATGGCGATTTTCAGCACCGTGAACACCAGTTGAAATTCGCCAGCTTTCTTAACTCCGATGTAGTTCAACATGGAGATGAGGATGGCGGCGGCAATGGCGACGACCTGTCCCCAGGTCAGCGCAAAGGGAGCAGCGATGATATTGGCGGAGAAAAATGAAAACGCAGAAA
Organism: Acidobacteriota bacterium; assembly: GCA_003225005.1. Taxonomy (GTDB): domain Bacteria; phylum Acidobacteriota; class Terriglobia; order Terriglobales; family Acidobacteriaceae; genus Sulfotelmatobacter. The sequence goes on from QIAN01000379.1 coordinate 14,110, forward strand.
ACGTGCCCAGAATGCGCACCAGCCCGGTCACGACGGTTGCGATGGAGGCGGGCTTGGCGATGACAAACCAAGTCCAGGCATAGAGGAAGCCGCTCAGCGGGCCGTACGCATCCCGAACGTAAACATATTCGCCGCCAGCTTGCGGCTTCATCGCGCCCAGTTCGGCGTAGGTCAGCGCGCCAAAAAACGAAAGCAGGCCGCCCACCACCCAGGCCAGATACACCAGCTTGGCCGAACCCACCGCCTGCATCATCTCGGCCGGGACGAGAAATATCCCACTGCCAATGATTGTCCCTACCACCACCGCCGAGGCATGGCTGACGCCCAGGTCGCGCGCGAGTTCACGACGCAGGGATGGGCTCACGGTTTGTGTTGGCGCCGACACGGACGGTGGTCGAGTATACGCGAAAAGTGTGGATCGCAGAGAAAAGCCGCTGAGTTCGCCGAGCCAAGTGAGCATGTCTCAGCGGCCTCGGCGGAGGTTCGTCGCCTCCTCTCGGATTTTAAGATCCTGGCACGGTCGTCTTTACCCCAAGGCTGGCCGCATAGCCCACGCCAAATGTCACCACGGTGCCGATCAAGACCCACCAAGTCCAGGGCACGGCGGTAAACCACCACAGATAGATTTCCACCACGAATCCGGAGAGCATTCCAATCGCTGCACCATAGGGATTAGCGCGCCCCGTCAGCACGCCCAGCAAGAACACGCCCAGCAGAGCGCCGTAGGCCACGGATGCAACCTGAAGTCCAACTTCCACTACTCGTCCAACCTTATGCAAGGCAAGCACCGCAAGTCCAAACAGCAGGAGCGCCCAGAACAAGGTCGACAGTCGCGACAGACTCATGCGCGTGCGTTCATCGGTGTGGGGGCGGAAGTGCACGTAAAAATCCATGATCGAGCTGGATGAAAGCGAATTCAGCGCGGCGCTCAGATTCGACATCGCCGCTGCCAGAATGGCCGCAATCAGCAGACCCGAGATTCCGTGTGGCATCTGGGTGACAATGAACGTGGGATAAATGCGGTCCGCGCGGCCAAAATTGGTGGACGGCACGTGGTAGAAGGCCCAAAGCATAATGCCCAGAATCAGAAACAGGGCAAACTGAAACATGATGGCAACGCCGCTCGAAAGCAGTGCCGTCACGGACTGCTTCTGGCTGCGCGCCGCCAGCAAGCGCTGCACGATAAGCTGGTCGGTGCCGTGGCTGGCCGTGGTCAGAAACGCTCCTCCCGCAATGCCGGCCCAAAATGTGTACGGCATCCAGAAGTTGGGAGTGAAGTCGAAGACCCGCAGCTTACCCGCTTCAGTGGCGGCCGCATGAATTGCCGGCCACCCGCCGGGCACGAGATCGAGGATTGTCACCAGCCCCACCACGGTCCCGCCGACATAGATCACGGTCTGAATCACGTCGGTCCAGATGACCGCGGCCAGGCCACCTTCGAATGTGTAGATCAGCGTCAATGCCGTGATGATCGCAATCGATCGTATCTCGCCGGTCCCCAACGCAATGGCAACGACAATCGACACCGCATACACGCGCACGCCCTCGGCTGCAGCACGCGTGAGCAGGAATAGCCCGGCGGTGAGCGACCGCATGCCCCGCCCGAAACGGCGTTCGATCAGCTCATATGCCGTGTAGAGATCACCGCGAAAATAATGAGGCAGCAGAACGAAGCTGATAATCACCCGCCCCACCACGTATCCCATCACGACTTGAAGAAAAGTAAGATTGGTATCGTAGGCCAGCCCGGGAATGCTGATGATGGTGAGCGTACTGGTTTCCGCCGCCACGATCGAAAGCGCAATCGCCCACCACGGAATATCTCGCCCTGCAAGAAAATAGTCGCGAAGCGTCCGCTGTTTTTTGCGGAAGCGCAGGCCGAATAGTGTGATTCCGATCAAATATAAAGCGATGATGGCGAAATCGAGCTTATTCAGGCCCATGGGCATTCAAATGGGACAGCTAAGAAAGCAAAGAACACGCACTAGAGATTAAAAAAAGACTCGTATCCGGGCATGCCCTCCGGCATGCCGCAAATGCTGCGCTGAAACCCCGGTTTTAGCCGCTGACGGCAGCTCACCGGTTTCGACCGCTCCACCACCTTCCTCATGCGGTTGGCGTGTCCATTATGACGGCAATCACGATCTGCCGCGAGTGAGACTCTGTGAACCCCGGCTCCACGCCAAGGCGTCCCGGACTCAAGCTCGCTCGGAAAAAGATGAAGACAAGGCGAACCTGCTTGATAAACATTCCGCTCGCGGCGATCAAAATCGGCCGCACATTGCTGTGACAGGGCTGTGACAGGCCTGTGATAGAACTAACCCGTGGCGTTCTACCTCGGCATTGATGGCGGCGGTAGCAAGACAGCATGCGCGGTGGGCGACGAATCCCATCTGATCGCCACGGTAACCGCAGGGCCAAGCAACATCGTTCGCGTGGGAGAGACCGCGGCTCGCGAGTCGTTACATCAGGCGGTGGGTCAAGCCTGCGCTGCCGCCGGAATCACCACTCAGCAAATAAGGCGCATTTGTGTGGGTGCCGCGGGTGCCGGACGCCCTGAGACCGCGAGCATGGTTCACAAAATCCTGGCGGAGATTCTTCAAGGAGAAATCGATGTCGTGGGCGACGGCCCCATTGCGCTCGAAGCCGCTTTCGGCGCCGGACCAGGGGTCATCGTGATTGCCGGCACAGGCTCCATTTCGTATGGCCGCGACGCGAATGGAAAAACGGCACGTGCAGGTGGCTGGGGCTTTGCCGTTTCCGACGAAGGATCGGCTCATTGGATTGGTCGCGCCGCCATCGCCGCGCTGCTGCGTGCAAACGGCAGCGAGGCCGGTATCGAAAGCAACTCTGTTCTATGGTCCGTGATCACAAAGGTTTGGAACGTCTCCCCCTTCGAAAAGCTCGTCCGAATCGCGAACGCTTCTCCGCCCGCCGATTTCTCGGCCATTTTCCCCGCTGTACTCACCTCCGCCGAGCAAGGCGACCGGACGTCCGAGGGAATACTCGAACACGCCGGGAGGGAACTGGCAGAACTGGCGGCCCGCGTGATCCATCGCCTTTTTCCTCAACGCGAGCCCGCCCGCACAACCTCTGGTCAATCGCCTGATGCGGAACATACTGTCCCGGTGGCGCTGGCCGGGGGCGTCTTTCGTCACGCTGCAGTGGTGCGACAAACTTTTTACAATGAAGTTCGCAATCGATGTCCTGAGGCGGCGCTGAATCCGCAAGTCGTGGATCCGGTCCTAGGCGCACTGCAGTTGGCGCGAAGAGACGAGAAACACGCAACACTCGAATGAAAAACACGGCACCCGAGCCCGAAATGCAATTGTCCGTCGACGGCTCCCGCCGTGAGGACAAGACGCAAGGTCTCATCGCGAAAGACAAAGAAAGCGATCTGGAACAGGCGGCCGACCCGACTCTTACAGAAGACCTTGCGCTGGCTCTTCTTGCTCGCAATACCTTGTCAGTCGAAGCCATCGAGGAACTTAGCAAGAATCGGAGTCTCTCGAGTGCCCGTAAGGTGCGGGTTGGCATGGTCGTTCACCCGCGTACTCCACGTCGTATCTCCCTAAAGTTGCTCCGGCAATTGCATACTTTCGATCTCATGCGGGTTGCGCTTCTGCCTGTGATGTCAGGAGACTTGAAGCGTGCAGCCGCCGAACTGCTGGTTTCGCGTCTGGGATCGATCACCCTGGGCGAGCGGATTTCGCTGGCCCGCCGGGCACCGGAAATCGTCGCAGCCGCTCTGCTGCTCGACAAGGAGCCCCGCGTTGTTCAGGCAGCGCTCGAAAACCCCCGGCTCAGCGAAGGCGCCATTGTCAAAGTGCTGGCAAGACCCGGAGCGACTACGGCCTTGGTCCAAGCGGTATGCCGCCACGGTAAATGGTCACCGCGACACGAAATTCGCCTGGCCCTGCTGCGCCATCCGAAGACGCCGCACGATCATGCTCTTCGGTTGGCGCATTCCATGCCTCTAGCCCTGGTGCGCGACATTCTGCACGGCTCCCAGCTATCGGAGAAGTTGAAGAGCTGTCTGCGAAAGGAACTTGATTTGAAGGTCTAGGATTTAACGGAGCCAGCGGGAGCGGCCGTGCCCACCGCTTTCACCGCGTCGCGCTGGCCGTGCATCAGCTCCACGACGGCCTCATACAGCCGCGCACGGGTTTCGTGCCGCTCGTAGGCACGGGGTAGCGCACGTTTACTTCGATGCCTCCGCCAGTCGGCCGCACGTTGATGCCGGGCACGGCAGAAAGTGCTTGCACTTTGTATCGCGTGGTTGTGTGCTGCCACTCCTGTTGCGCTATCTTGGAGTTGGCGGCAGTTTCTTTTTCCACTAGCTTCTGGATTCCGTCGATGATGGGGTACGGATCCTGCGCAGCTGGAATTTCGACTTGCAATTCGTCCCACATCCATTGACCCGAGGTGGAGAAGTTAAAGAAGTGTCCTTCGATGGCAAAGCCGTTTACAAATGCCACCCGGCGCCCAGTGGGATGGCCTGAGTCAGTCCAGTTTCCGGTCTCCAGCAGCACAGTACGCAGCAGGCCGACCTCGACCACCTCGCCCGAAACGCCATTGATTTCCACCCAGTCACCCACGCGGATACCATTGCGGCCCATCAATACGAACCAGCCAAAAAATGCCACGATGAAATCCTTCAGAGCGACGGTAAGTCCGGCGCCGGCCAATCCTAGAATCGTTGTCGTCTCGCTGGGCATACCGAAGATCACGAACACAATGGCAAGACCACCCCATGCTTGCACGGCAAACTTCACTACAGTTTGAATCGTGCCCAGGCGCTTGTTTTCTGCGGCAAATCCGGCAAAAACACGGTCAATCACCCGGGCCGGCCACATACCCAACCAGCAAGATCATCACAATCCAAAGCATGGTTTCGATGGTGCTGTGCAACGCCGCGCGCTCTCGGGCTTGTACGAATACCAGCCAGTTGCCATAGATGTCCCTTAGTTCCTGCTCGTCTTGGATCCGTTTGTCGAATTCGGCCAGATTTTTCTGGTCCTGGGAATGCTGCTTCAGGGAACTGAGCGTTCGCTTGGCGGTGGCTTTCGATTCTTCGCGGCTCGCGCTTTGGTTGCCTCGCGCGAAGCCTTTGGCTTGCTGCTTGACAGATTCGCGTTCCGATTTCTCTGCGTCAGCGCGCTTTTCAAAACCCTCATGTTGCTGGTTGAGCTTCTGGACTTCCGCGGCGGCCTCCTGCCGGGCGCCCGCGATTTGCAATCGTTTGGAATGCAGCTCGCGCCAGGCCCGGAAGACATGGAGAAGCGTGTGCGCCTGATAATTCTGCTCAGCAGAAATGGCCGCCGGGGATGGTGCGCTCTCCGGCTCCTTATCGCTGGCGTCGTGCTCCGCCTTCAGTTGTCTGATCCTGGCGCTAGGATCGGCGCCGGCGCGCGCCAGATCCTCCGCCGCATCGTCGACTTCATATTGGTCAAGTTCAAGCTGTCCCTTTGCAACTTCCAGTTGGTCCTCGAGATTCTCTTTTTGTGATTCCGGAGCCTTCGCCGACTTCCTGGTAAGCTCTGCGACGCTGTCTTCATCCATCTTCACCGCAGCTTCGGCGGCGGCCTTTCTCGCGGCAAGCTCTTTGGTCTCAGGAGTGAGCGGAGGAAGATTTGCACCGGCGTTACGTTCCGCACCGTAAAACGCGAGGTCGAGTTCGTGGTCGGCGAGTTTCAGGGCTTGATGGGAAAGATTTTTCTCTTCCGGAGTTGCGGCCAGAGCTGCCAGTCTGCGCGCGGTTTGCAGTGGACTTTGGTCCACCAACGGCCGACTCGCGGCATTGGCAGTCACGACTTTTCCACCTTGAGCGTTACGAGTACGTTAACACCAAGCCGACAATGGCCAATGCCAGCAGCACGACCAGCGCGATCCCCGTAATCCAATGGAAAAATCTCATCAGCCTCCAAAAACATCGGCATCCGTCGAGACGCAGTTTGCTCCGTCTCTCCCGCCGCGTTTCCAACATCGCGGAGAAGAGTGAAATCCCGTTTCGGCGACTGGACTCAGACCAATGTAACAATAAACTCTCCCCGGTGGGGCGTGCATCTATGTAAATCTTGAACGAAATCAATGAGTGTCAAGGGATTATCTCAAGCGGCAGTAGCATCCATGTGCGGAATCAAACAGTGACAACAAACAAAAAGGAAAATGAGAAAAAGCGGAAATCGCGGGACAGTGTTCGAGGCTGAGCTTCCGCGCTGCTGAGGACAGCGGACGGGCTTGCGATTTTCAGAACAGCGACAACTGGCGGGACTGTAACAGGTGGCTTTAAGGGTTTCGATCATGCGTTGCGCGTGGGCGGACTGGTTCTGCGGTCCGTAGCCTTTCCAGTCGCGCACGCTCTCGAAGGTGGCGATCGGTCTGTTGATGCCGGCGGCGATGGCTTCATCGCGCGTGGTGTAGGCCGTGCGGCTCCAGATAGAGGCGACGACCCTCCGCCTCTCTGGCCGTACCAGTGGCTTGTCGAGACGGCGTGCCAGCCGTTCGGCACCATTGCGATGCGGACCTCGCCATGCAACTGCGTGCCCTCAAGCTCGACGCGGATGGTTTAGTGGTGGTCGAAAACGCCGCAGTCGTTGCAATCGGCGCCGCCCCACAGGGCCTGAAGAATGCATCACTGTGTAACGAAACCCCCTTTTTCAGGGGGTTTCATTACAGAGAATGACATGGAACCCATGACCCGATCCCTATCGACGCAGGAAAGCAAGGTCGTACTGGCGCTCACCGAACGGGGGCAACGGGAGGCCATGCGGGCGGAGATCGTCGATCTGCTCGGGGGCAGCACCAAGGCCGCCGACCATGTTATCGAATCCCTGCGCCGCAAAGGCTGGTTAGAGCGGGCTACATGGGGCCAGTATCTTCTTATACCGCCAGAGCAGGGGCCGGACGCCCTGGGCGACAGCAATCTTCTGGCGCTCGCCAGCCGCATCGCCGATCCCTATTACATCGGCTTCAGCACCGCCGCCGCCCATTACGGACTGACGACGCAGTACCGCAAGGTGATCTTCTTGGTGACACCGGTGCGTCTGCGGGAGCGCGAGGTTGGAGAGTCGCGGGTCCGGATCGTCAATCAGGCAGACAGCAAGTTTTTCGGCTTCGAGCCGGTTGATGTGCTCGGCTACAAAGTCATGATCTCAGACCGCGAAAAGACCGCCATCGACTGCATCGACCGCCCGGCGCTCGCCGGCGGGGTGGGCGAAGCCGCCACCATTCTCGCGACCGCCAGCCGCCGGTTCGACTGGAACAAGGCAGCCGATTATCTCGAACGGATCAATTCAGGCGCCCTTGTGCGGCGCTTCGGCTGGCTCGTCGATCACGTCCAGGCCGATGTTCCGCCCGCCGTGCGCGATCGCCTGCTGCAGCTGGCCGCGCGAAGCCGCAAGGCCGCGCTCGGCCCCGATCCCGCGCGCGCGCGCGAGGTCAAGGGGGCCATCGGCTATAACGAGACGTGGCGCCTGTTCATCAACGTGCCGCGGGAAGAGCTGCACGGCAGCACCGGACTCGGCCGGCGCAAAGCTATTCGGAAGGAGAGCTAACAATGCTCAGCCAGCCGCAGGTGCAGCGTTACTCCTCCGACTCCGGCCTTCGCGACATCATGATCGCGGAGAAGGAAATCGTGCTGACATTCCTGCTTCAGCTTCTGTCCGAGCGCGCCATTCTGGACAGGCTGGCCTTCAAGGGGGCACGTGCCTGCGAAAAATGTTCATCGGCAGCCAGGGACGATTTTCAACCGACCTGGATTTCACCGGAGTCGAGGAACACGATCACGAGGACATCATTCTCGAAATGATGCAAGCGTTCGCTCAGCCCTTTCACGGAATCCAGTTTGCCATTCCCGACGGTAGTTACTACGAAACGCAGGACGGCCTGTCGTGGGGCGTCAATCCGACCTATTCGCATGGCTGGAACGCGAGCGGCGTGGGCGAGGTGAAGCTCCAGATCAGCCGGCGTGAAACGCCGACGCTGCCGACGGAGCGGCAACCGCAGAGCGAGCAGAGTTATTTCAAGCTCCTGCCCTTTGCGCCTGCGGAAATCATCTGCCTTGCGCTGGCCGAAATCCTCGTGGAAAAAATCCGCGCCTGCCATCAGCGCAACAAGGCGCGCGACATATACGACCTCAGCATGTTCGCCACGCGCCCCCTCGACCAAGCGCTGATCCGTCGGCTGGTGGTGCTGAAGCTGTGGCAGGCGCGGGATAGTTTCGATCCGGCCCGCCTGATCCAGAAGTTCCAGGATGGCAGGGACTTCGACTGGGACGATCTGCGCCAGCTCCTTAACCGCGCCGTGGTCATCGACCGCGAGAGGATCACCGCCGATTGCGTGAGGGGGTTCGGATTTCTCGCGAACCTGACGGACGATGAGCGTATGCTCGCCCGCGACCAGTATCAACGGGAGCAGGCTGTGGCGGAAAGACTGCGCGCGTCGCCGGCGCGGGGTTGACGCCGCATACTCGGTGTAGGCAGAAAAGCTGTTGTAGCATCCCTGCGTTTTAGACTGCGCAGCAGAGCTATATCTCCACACTGGATAACCCACTGTGCGGTTCAACAGGTCCGAGCCCTTTTGGATCCATGTTCGACGAGGTCGTCGACTGGCTGACATTTCTGTGCGCTTATCGATAGTTCTGCTGGGCCGCCGAGTTGTCCATTTTGCGCTGGAGCAAGATTCGCAAAAATATCTCATAGATAACCACAATGGAATCAGTGTTTCGATACACTTCCTATTTTAAAATCAGCTACTTACGAAAGTGGTTCCTGATCGCCTCCGCCTGGCCGCGGGTCACCACCGCCGTTAGAGCTGAAGCGTCCGCATGCTTGACCGCTTGTAAGCTTCCAAAATGTTCCAGTAATCTCCGGGTGGTGCTGGCGCCGACCCCCGGGATCTCCAGCAATTCGCTGGAGCGATCGCGCATCTGACGGCGTTTGCGGTGGAAGGTCACGGCAAAACGGTGGGCTTCGTCGCGGATGAGTTGCACGAGATGCAAAACAGGGGAGTGATGATCAAGCGCGATGGGATCGTTCTCTTGCCCGTAGACGTAGATGATCTCTTCGCGTTTGGCAATTGCAGCCAAAGGCTGATTGATGATCTCGAGTGACTCCAGCGCCTCAGCTGCCGCGTGCAATTGCCCGAGGCCGCCATCGATCAGCACCAGGCTGGGCATCGCTTTTTCTTCCTGCTGCAGTCGCTTGTAGTGGCGCGTAACCACCTCGCGCATAGAAGCGAAATCATCGACACCTTCTACGGTTCGAATGATGAATTTCCGGTAGTCCGACTTCTTCATCCTTCCGTCTTCCCACACCACCATCGAGGCCACGGTCTCTGCGCCCTGAATGTGCGAGATGTCGAAGCATTCGATGCGCTTGGGCAGATCGGGCAGGCTGAGCGAGTCTTGTAGCTCTTCCTGAACCGCCTTCGTGTTCGGCTTCAGAACGCGGAAGCGTTGATCGTAGGACTGTCTGGCGTTGGTGCCTGCGAGATCGATGAGAGAGCGCTTGTCCCCACGCAACGGCACAAGAATGTGAACTCGAGCCGCGCGGGGATTACCCATCGCAAGTTGGTCAGAGAGTAAATCTTCGAGAGCCTCCCGGTCTTCAAAATCCACTGGCACGTAGATATTGCGCGGGACATATGGCTGTCCGATATAGAGCTGCTTCAGCAGGCTGGAGAAAAATTCACCGGGCACGAATGAACCATTACCCAAGCCCTCCGTAGGGACGTTCCGAGCAACGTCTCTGCGCTGAATGTCCACATCGTTACCGTCGGAACATTCCGACGGCGGCATTTCGGGCAATGCGAACTGCGGCAGCTCCTCCCAGAAGAATTCGCGCCGATCTAGCACGCGCCCACCGCGCATGTGAAACAGGTTGACGGCGAGCATCCCTTTCTCGCAGTGGTAACCGAATACATCGGCATCATCGCCTTCCGCGGCGGCGATGCGCTGCCGCTCCTGCAACTGCTCGACGGTGGAGATCAAATCGCGATACCTGGCCGCGCGCTCGTATTCTTCGGCCTGGGCGGCCTGCTCCATGCGGGCCTCCAACGATCGTGTCAGATCGGTGGGACGGCCTTCCAGAAACAACTTCACATCCCGCACCGCTTCCTGATAAACCTCAGGCGTAGTCAGGGTTTCGACGCACGGGCCCAAGCAGCGCTTGATGTAGTACTGCAAGCAGGGCCGGGGATGGTAACGCGTGAGATCCACTTTGCAGGAAGGCACGAGAAAGTTGCGGTGGATGAGATCGACGATGCGGTAGGCGAGGTTCGCCGGAAAGTACGGACCGTAATAAGCGCTGCCGTCTTTACGGAGGCGGCGTGTGACGTACACCCGCGGAAAGCGCTCGCCCAGCGTCAATTTCACGTAGGGATAGGTTTTGTCATCGCGCAGCAGAATATTGAAGCGCGGCTTACGCTGTTTGATGAAGTTGTTTTCGAGCGCCAGCGCTTCCTTGTTGTTGGCGACGACGATGTAGTCGACGTCGACCGCCTCGCGGACCAGCGTGTCCGTTTTTGCGTCCTCCCAACGGGCGGCACGAAAGTAGCTCGCCACCCGGCTGCGCAGGTTCTTCGCCTTACCCACGTAGATGACATCGCCTTCGGCGTTCTTGTACAGGTACACGCCGGGCTCGGTGGGCAAGGTGCGGATTTTTTGGTGGAGATCCATTCGCAATCGGCCGGATTTATTCTATTAGATGATCCAATGACCGCTTGTGGCACAATGGCTAACGGTGCATTGCTCACACGGGACTCTCTCGGAAATGAATACGGCACCGATGTTCGTGAGGCGATCGGTGCCTAGGCTGCTGACAATTGGATGTCTCTTGACGGCTGCAGCTTTCGGCGTTTTCGTAATTGTCACTTCTGGGCAATCGTCACCGGCCAAACAGTCCTCTCCTCGACCGGCCGAATCCAAACCTGCTCCGGAAAAGAGTCCGGAAGCTCAGCCCGCTGCCAAGCCAAACGCCCATCACTTCGACCGCGTTGTTATTATCGTGTTGGAAAATGCCGACTACGAGGTTGCCGTTCGCGACAATAACCTTGCGGAGCTAGCCACCCACGGCGCAAGCTTTTCCAATTTCCACGCGCTGTTTCACCCCTCGTATCCAAACTATCTTGCCATGGTGGCGGGTACCGACTTCGGCACCCATCGCAGGGCTCGGATCTTTGGTGACAAGCAAGTCAACTTTCCGGCGAACGCGGCGCACAAGACGATTGCCGATCGCTTGATTGAGGCCGGCCTCGATTGGAAAAATTATGCGGAGGAATTGCCCGATGTGCCTTGCCCCTTCCGCATCTACACTCAGCATGTGGCAAACGGCAAGAAAGGCGACTATGCCCGCAAGCACGTGCCTTTTTTAAGTTTCCAGGAAGTCCAGCAGAAGTGGTGCGACCACGTAGTGCCGGTCGATTCCGGCAAGAGCGACAACTGGTTCGCCCAGGATGCGAAGAAGGGGCTTGTCGCGTATTCCTTTTTCAGTCCGAACATGGACGATGATGGCCACGATAGCAGCGTCCGGATTGCGGGGGAATGGTTGAAGGAGTTTCTCGATAAGAGTTTCCCTGAGAAGGTGCGTCAGGGGACGCTGGTGATTGTGACCTTCGATGAATCCGGCGGAAACAGTGACAACCGGATCTTTACGCTTTTCTTTGGCGACATGGTGAAACCGGCCCGCGAGCAGGATCCGAAAGTGCTAGGGCGGCAATACAACCACTACAGCCTGCTGCGCACAATCGAGGAGAATTTTGGGCTTGAGCCGCTAACGGAAAATGACAGGGAAGCGGCGCTGATCACCGACATCTGGAAGTAAATCCAGAGAAGTGCCTCGGTCTACAGCTGTGACCTGGCTGATTGAGCGGGAGTGTATAAAATTTCCATTCCGGGTGTGTGGTTTGCGTTGCCCGGGGCTGCGAAAATTGCCTGACACATTCGCTTGGATACCGCAAACCATTGAAACGTTATATACTTACCAATGCCCGGGTGGGTACGGGAAACTGGCACGTGCCGTGCAAAAGCACAGCTTGGGAATAGTGCACGTAGGCTTATTTCCCCAGGTCTTCAGTACGGACATTTGAGCGCGAAAGCTGTGAAATGCGCCGAGACAATGAGATTCAATTTAAGGAGCTCCTCTCTATGACCCGCACTTCGTTAGCGATTTTCCTGGCGGCAAGCATGATGGCTACCGCCGGCTGCGCCAGCAAGAACTATGTAAAGCAACAGACCACACCGCTAATCAACAAAACCAACGAACTGGACGACCTGACGGCCAAAAACACCAAGGAGATCAAGGATGTTGATGCCCGGGCACAGGCCGGGATCCAGGCGGTTCAGGCTAAGGCTGCCGACGTGGACCAAAAAGCTCAGGCCGCCGGTCAGACCGCAGCTTCGGCGCAACAGACAGCCGACGCCGCCAATACTCGGGTTGGCGTTCTGACCAATACGGTAGCCAATCTCGACAACTATCATTCTGTCTCCGAAGCCTCTGCGAAGTTTGGTTTCAACAAGGATGTGCTGACGCCGCAAGCCAAGGAAGATCTCGACAAGCTGGCCGCCGGCATTGCAAGTACCAAGGGTTATCTGATCACTGTGGAAGGCGGCACGGATTCAACCGGCCCGGCAGATTACAACTACGATTTAAGCCAGCGCCGTGCCAATGCTGTGATTCAGTATCTGGCCTCGAAGTACAGCGTGCCTGCCCACAAGATTTACATAATCGGATTGGGCAAGGACAAGCCGGTCGAGTCGAACAAGACCGCTCAGGGCCGGCGTGAGAATCGTCGTGTCGATGTGCACCTGATGAGCAACACGCAGGGCAGCGATCAGAGCACCCCGACCACCGCCGGACAGTCTAATCCGTCGTCGATGTAGAAAGAGTTTCCCCTCCTCCCCGGAGGACTTCGCCAACCAGGCCGCTCAATGCCTCCCCCCTGAGCGGCCTGTTTTTTTTCGAAGAGGGAGCAACGGATGGGCATTCATGGTTTGACTGTGAAATGAAAACCGATTGCTGGACCTTCGAAAACAACCATCGGCAATGCACCATTTTGCAGCGTAAAATAGAGGCATGTTGCTCAAGTTGTCCTCAGGTTTCGCGTTGGGTGTAATGCTCGGGCTGAGCCTGGGATTATGGGCGCAGCAGAGTTCGCTGCCCGAGAATCCCAGCCCTCAGTCACCACCCGCCAATAGATCGTCGGAGGCAAGTTCGCCGCGGCGAAGCCAAGCCGGATCGTCCAGCTCTGGCACGGAAACGGAGAGCCCTCGGACGTCGAAGAAGCCCTCTGACCTTACGCCGCCACGATCAGACCGAGTCGAGCGCGATGATCTGGGCGGCGACGTTGGTGAGAGTTCAAGCAAGGACACTCAGGTGGATTTGAGTCCGCCGGCGGACGATGCCAAAATGCATCCCAATAGTTCTTCGGCAGTGGCGGCCGCGGAAGCTGAAGCCACCGGGGTTGCGGAGTTCCATCCCTGGGATCCTCACAAGGCCGCCAAAGATGTAGAGATCGGTGACTTTTATTTCAAGCGTAAGAACTATCGGGCTGCGGAAGACCGCTACCGCGAAGCACTGCTATACAAGGATAACGATGCGATGGCGACTTTTCGTTTAGGCGAGTGTCTGGAAAAACTTGGCCAGCCGGGTGCGGCTCGCGACAATTACGAAAGCTACCTGAAGATTCTTCCCCACGGACCATTTGCCGAAGAAGCGCGGAAGTCGGTGGAGCGATTGAAGAAGCTGGACTCAAGTCCGAAGCCGACGAAGTAACCAGACCAGAGGAACGTAGAATCGATAACCTGCTGATCCCTCCGCTCGAAATACAGAGGCACCCGGCCCCTGCTTCCCGCGGCATTCAACGGTGGGACTGATTTCTTGTTTTGGGTTTTGTCCTCCTCCGTCTGCTGCCATGGTTCCCTCGGGGGTTGAGCACCTGGCTGCGATCCGCTTCGCCAAGAATCAAATTTGCTGGCCACTTTGGGCCCGAGTGCATTCCACCCTTGGATCGCGCCGCAGCCGCAATAATGGTTTCGTAGGCGTCGATACAGGCGTGAAACATTTGCGTGCGCAGCGCGCCCTCCGCGCCCCCTCGATTTACAAGCATGGCCGTACCGTGCATCAGTGCCCACAGAGAAAGCATGAGTCGGGTATGGGTACGAGGCGTTCCACCCAGGCGCCGAGCCAGACGCTGGCGAAAGAGGTTGAACGAAGGCCACGGTTCATGCAGGGAAGGCGGCTGAGCAATTCGGTCGAACAGTACTCCATAAGCTTCACGGTGCTCGAGGGCGAACTCCAGGTAAGCCTGGCAGGCTTGCGCCAAGGTGCGGGTGAGGCGGAGTTGGTTGAAGAGTTCTTGGCGGGTCTTCAAGCGCAGGGCGCGGAGAATGTCTTCTCGGTTGCGGAAGCGCTCATACACGGTGGGGGTGGTCGTGCGGGCGGCTTTGGCCACCGCGCGCATGGTGAGAGATTTCTCGCCGCCTCGGGCCCACAAGCGTGAGGCGGCTTGGAGAATGTGCTGTTCCAAATCTGGATCAGGCTGTCTCGGCACCGCTGAGCCTCCGCGTCAGCAAAATCAGGTTAACTTTGACTGTGTATAAATAACGAAGTATAATGCCATGCATCCACTGCGACCTCGCACCCCGCGTCCCGACCGGAGCCGCATCGTTGGCTAGCAGCTTTCCTCGACGAGAGTGGCTCCGCGCGGGGCTTGCGGGCACACATACATAACATTAAGGAGATGTCGATTGTCAACCGAGGAACCAAAGAAACAGGCTCAGATCGCGCGGTTGATGTCCGACCTTCGCAGTACCAAGCTGGAATTGCTGAGCGCACAATCCGCCGCCGAACGGTTGCGTTTCCAATATTCCGTCCAGGATATTGTGGTGTTCGGGGAGCGCCAGACTCTTAAAGGGGCGATCGCCTCGGCTGATGCCATCTGCCGATTTTTTGCTTCACTCGAAGCCGAGCTCAAAGTGGTAGAACAGCTGCCCAACGGGGAAGAATAGGGACGAAAACCCGCCAGTGGTTTTCCCTTACGAATATTCCAAGGTGACATTGTAGACAGATTTACTTCTCCACGCGGATGAACTCGCCGCTCGAGGCATTCACCGCCACGGTGAGCTTCACAGTTTCGCGGTTGGCGCCATAAATCACGTGCCAAACCAATTCGTTAGCATTGCGGTTCCAATCGCAGACATAGTTGACAGGAGTGTCCGGACTCTTCTCCAGGACTTTGTCGCCGCCATGTTTCTGAGCTGTCGCGAAGGCTTGGTCGGAATCCACTTTTAAGAAAGCAACGTCGAAGGTTGTGGTTGATGAATTGCTCGGGTTGTAGGTGTCTTCTGTGCCCGCGCTGACGCCGCGCGAAGGGGCGTCCGGAGCAGCGCTCCCTGACCAAATGTAAGTTTTCACGGAGCGACGTGAAGGCGAGGCGAAGCCAGTCCGCCACACCGCCCACTTGCCGTCGTGGCCTTTGCCGTCGCTGGTGGGAGTGGACTCGATGCGGAAGGGTTGCGGGTCAGGCGCCCAACCCCGGGCTGCAATATAAACCTTCTGGAAGCCGGAACGGCCAGTGACCAGTTCCGGCCCCTTGGGTTCTTCTTTTACGCTCTCCGCAGGTTTGGCTGACTGATCGGAGCATCCCGGCAATAGTCCCATGCTCAAAAGCAAGAAACCTGCCGATATTCGTGCCAGCGTCGGGGATGAATGGTTCGTACGCGAGGGTTCGGGGCCAACTCGGGGGATGGGCGATGTCCGGCTGAGGTTCGAAGTCGCGCCTGTTCCTGGACTTTCGAGGTTGGCGAACCGTGATTGAGCGGAGTCTATCTTGTGCATGGCACCTTCCTGATATAACTTGGACGGGTTCACTAGTCGCGCAACATTCTACCCGAAGCGGGCGGAAAGGCGGATTGAAACGAACCTGTTTAGTTATGGATGGAGCTCTCGAAAAACTGCAACAAGCTGTCGAGGATGCGATGGAAGGGCTGTCGAACGAGGACTTGAGCTGGCATCCCCCGGGGAAGTGGTGCGCCGCAGAAGTGCTCGAGCATTTGTACCTGACCTATACAGGCACGGTAATGGGATTCGAGAGAGTTCTCGCTGGCGGAAAACCGATCGTCCACCCGGCGACGTTCCGTCAGCGGTGCCGAACCCTAGTGGTAGTTGGACTTGGCTACATGCCACAGGGACAGAAATCGCCGCGAGTTGCACTGCCGCGAGGAATGCCAGCCGAAAAAGTTCGGGCTGAGATTAGCGCAAAAATTGAGGCAATGGATGAAATCATCGCGCGTTCGGAAGAGAGTTTCGGCGGGCGCACGAAGCTGTTGGATCACCCCATTCTAGGCCCGCTGACAGCGGCGCAGTGGAGAAAACTCCACCTGGTGCATAGCCTGCATCATGTGAAGCAGCTCCGGCGCTTGCGCCAAAGGCGGGAACAAGAACGAGCCACACGACTCGAAACTGATCTGTCTTAACTATGTTACAGCTCTGCTCTGCCGCGGTGCTCTACTGTTCACGCATCGCCGCAGGTATTCCTGCCTTGCGGGCATCTTCCTGCATCTCTTCAAGCTTCTGCTTGGCGTCGTCGAGGGCTTTTTGCTTGTCGGCGATCTGCTGTTTATATTGCGTATCTTGCTTGTCCCATGCGGCCGAGTTCCTCAGACGGTCGCCGGCGTCGGCATAGAACGCAGCAGCGCGTATCTGGTACTCGCGCTTGAGCACGTCCAATTCACGGTCCGCCAAATCGATCTGATCCTTCTGGGCGGTGAGTTTCTGCTGCCATTCTTTCAATGCAGCCTGCCGCTTCAACTGCTCGTTCTCCGTGGCCGCAGCTTTGGTTTCAGTGGCTGATTTCTTGTCGGTCGCAGCCGGAACGTTCCCCGTGGGATCCGCGGGCTTGGCTTCGCTTGATTTGTCAGCAGCCACGGGTGGCAGCTCGCCCACAACGGACAACTTGTCATCCTTCGGCAGGTTATCGTTATCGAAAACCTTGGGCCTTGATTTCGGCTGAGGGCTGTCTTTCTTCATCTGCCGGGCGTAATCGGCAAGCGAAGGTTGGGCCTGATTCTGAGACTGGGTTGAGGACGCCTGCGCCTGTTGCGCGCTCGCCGGCACGACGACCGAAGCGGCGAACAGCACGAATCCGAATCCCGTGTATGCGATATGCTTCATAGCTTCCATCCTTTTTCCCCTGTTCCTAAATTGTTTTGCCTGGCGTCACCTTGTCGAACAACGTGAATCCAGCACCGATTTCCTAAATACCTCCGGCCGAACCTGACCGGACTCTGACGTTCGTGCCCGTGCCTGCTTCACTGAGAAATCCACCGATGTTGCGATCAAGACGCGCAGCCTCTCCGGCGATGTCAGCGGCCAATTGCTGCGCAAACTCGGGATCGCGATTGCGTGCCAGTTGCTGGGCATATCCCGAGATCGTGGCCAGTGAGGTCCGCAGCTCCAGCGCCATCTCAGCCGAGATCTCACCCTGCAGCTCCTGTTGGCGGCGAATGCGCTCGGATTCGCTAAGGTCGCTGATGAGACAAGCGGCACCGAGCAGCGCGCCATCCACCGCTGGAACGGCGGAGACAGTAACGGCGATACGGCGACTCTTGCCGCTCGGAGTGAGGTAATCGGCTTCCAACTGCCGCCGTTTGCTTTCTTCGCGCAAGACGACTTGCACTTCCTCGGCGAGGCGCACCGGCGGACTTGGCGTGTCATCGGGATTGGCGCCGTTGGGGGAGACGCTGGAGGCGCATAACGCCGCGTGGCGAAAAATATCCTCTGCGTTCATGCCGGCCGGAGAGGCGAAACCAAGAATCTCCCGAGCTGCGGGATTGGCCTGCTTCACCAGTCCGTTGAGCCCGAAGACGAGCACTCCCGAAGACAGATTTGAGAGCACGGCCTGGCTGAAGTTTTCCGTGGTGCGGGCGCGCCGTTGCTCGGCCTGGGTCTGTAGCTGGAGTTCGTGCTTCTGCTGCTTGAGCTGCTGGATCACGGTGTTGTAGAGGTGCAGCGGCAGAGTTTCAAGGGAAACCGCGTTGGACTCCAGATCTACTTCTGCGGCCAGGTTTCGACGCAAGCGGCGTATAGCCCAGACACCGAGGGCGAAGGCCCATCCCGCCGCAAGTAACAGCAGCAGGGCTCTCATCATCATGGGATTGGTCAGAAGCCTCACCACAGCCCCCCATACCAGTGCAAGAACTTGTTTCCGAAAAAGAAGGCAACCAGCGCCATGCTGCCCAGGAAAACGCCGAACGGCATCTGATAAAAGCGATAAACCATCTGAGCAGATTGCCATCCGCGGCGCCGTGCCGCTTGCGCATTCGCCAGGCTCCGCATGAAGCGATGGGTGCGCTTTACCCAGACGAGAATTACGGTTCCCACTCCGAACAGCGAACCCACCAACGATGCCGTGAAAATAGTGAATACCGTGAGCTTTATTCCGACAAAGGCCCCCACCATTGCCATCAGCTTAACGTCGCCAAAGCCCATGCCTTCGATTCCACGCCAACGCAAGTAGATTGCGCCTGCGCCGTAGATAAACCCGGCACCTACTGCCGCGCCCAACAGGGCATCGAGCGCAGACATCAAAGGCGCCACCAGGTCGGAGCCAAACGGAAGATTGACCGCTCCGGGCAAGAATTGTGAAGCCAGGTCGTTGACCGGAACGAACAAGCTGAATAGCAGTCCCAGTACGAGTCCGGGAAGTGTCAACTTGTCAGGCAGCAGCTTGGTTTCGGCGTCGGTAAATATGAGTCCCAACAACAAGAATCCGAAGACACAATATTTCAGGGTGGCGAGCGTGAGTCCGAAATGCCAGTAACAGGCTAGGAAAACGCCTCCGGTGAGAAGTTCGATGAATAGATAGCGCACCGAAATCGCTCGCTTGCATTGGCGACAACGTCCGCCGAGAATCAGCCAGCTCAGCAGGGGAATGTTGTCGAAAAAAGCGATCGGACGCTGGCACCGGGGACACAGCGAGCGCGGCTTCACCACGGACAACCCCAAGGGCAAACGGTAGATACACACGTTCAGAAAACTGCCGAATGCCAGCCCTAGCAAAAAAATCGCCGCTGCAAAAATGGGGTCCACTAAGTCCTTGTCCGCGATTATGCGCGCGAATCGCCGAAGCCTTGGATTCTTATGCCGATTATAAGGTGTTCATTACCCGCAGGACTAAGTACCGAAGTCACTGTCCGAACGGACCAGGGGGAAAGGCAAGTGATTGATACGAAGATGGTTGGCCGACTTGAATACCGAATCCTACCTAGCCTATACCCTTCACGAACAGCGCGCGCGGCAGGGCTCCTCAGGTGAATCCGAGACTTTGCTCAGGGAAGGGCAAAGCGCAATAGCTCTCCCTCCAATAGCGGCGCTGAGGGGTGACTCGACTGAAGCCGGCCTCGCCGTTGATCGTATTCGCGAGACACCAGGCGTGGCTGCGGCGTTGGATTGGAGAACCAACCGCTGGGAGTTTCTTCACGCAGAAGTACAGAGAAGGCGAAAACGCCCGTCTCGACAGCATTTAGCGACTTCCATTCCAGCAGAGTGGCCTCCAAGCTTTCGGTTAGCGACTCGCGAGGCTCCACCGAGAGAATCCAATCATGCCGCGCCAGTTGCAGATAGTGTTCCAGCGGTCGGCTGCGCTCGGCGGCCACAACTCGTGCACCATATTCACGCGCAATGCGCCACGTGGTGTCATGGGAGTCGTGGTCGACGACGATGATTTCATCGCAGGGAAGCAACGTTTGTAGAGTCCGTCCCAACCGGCGGGCGTCGTTCTCGGTGTGTAGCAGTGCGGTAATGAGAGGCATCAGACAGGAAACGGCGGTCAAGGAAAGTTTACGTGAACAGGGTTGAGCCGCTCCTGATTTCTTCCTGCACCGGAGCTCCAGCTCACAAGCATCCGCTCGCTAGGCAGTCGCGGCCGGCTTCGTGTCGGGGTTGCTTTGACGGACGAAAAAGACTGTGGGACACTTCTAGCGACGTTTTTATGGCCCTGCGCTGTGCCATCGCGGTAACTTCATCCCGTCGATTCTGCGGCCTTGTGTGCTTTTTCTGCTGCTTGCTAACCTCTGCCTCGGCCCAGCGCGCTGGGATGAACGATCCCAATTCGTTGAGAGGAAACTCCATTGCTTACAATAGCGATGGGGGCGCAGTCATTGTGGTTACCGTATTTACGGAAAGCAGCAAGGTTCGGCTGGATCGTCAGTCGGTGGTCAGGCTCTTAAACAAAAGGACACAGACGGCAGTTTGGGAGACAACGACGGATAGATCGGAAGCGGTCTTTGGCAGCGTTCAGTATGGAGGCTACGAGATCGAAGTCAGTGCCGTAGGCTTCTTAACCGCGAACAGCGAGCTGGAAGTCGGCTCTTCGCAAGGCCCCTTCGAGATCAATGTTGTGCTGGAGCGGGATCCCGCGGCCGTTAACCTCAACGTTGCGGATGACGCGATGCCGTCAAGAGCGCGAAAAAATACCAGGCGGGCAGTTGCGGCGCTGCGCTCGGGAAATCTCAAGGCGGCGCAAAAGCGGCTCGGCGAAGCTTATAAGCTCGTTCCCACCAGCGCAGAGCTGAATTTTCTGCTGGGATACCTCTACTTTCTGGAAAAGGATTTCGAACAGGCTAGCACGTATTTAGATTACGCAACGTCGCTTAATCCCCGCCATCTCCAGGCCCTGGCGTTGCTGGGCCGGTTGGAACTGGAGCGGGGGGATTTCAGAACAGCAAGCTCGGCTCTGGAGCAAGCGGTTGCGGTCGATGCTGAATACTGGTTGCTGCACGATCTTCTGGCTGAAGCCTATCTGAAGCAGCAGAATTATGAAAAGGCACGAGATGAAGCTCAGCTCGCCATCCAGAAAGGAAACAAACAAGCAACTCCCGCCCAGCTTGTTTTAGGACAGGTGCTGCTAAACTTGCAACGCGATCAGGAAGGCCTGCTAGCGCTCAAGACGTACCTCGAGGATTCCCCAGGAAGTCCAATGGCGCCCAAGGTTCGTGACCTGATCGACGAGATCGAAAAGCGAAACCCTGCGCGGTCGAGTGACACAGAAAACAAGCAAGAGTCAACGACTGCCTCGGAGGGCGTGGACCCGCTGCTTGCTCTCGGCGAACCTACGCTCGCCATGAAAGGCTGGCAGCCGCCCGGCATCGATGACACCGAGTTGTCTGTGGCCAGCAGGATCAACTGCCCGTACGAAAAGGTGATTGATGGCTCTGGTGAACGCGTAAAAGAGCTCGTAGACGATGTTGCCCGATTCTCCGCAATAGAGGAGCTGCTGCACCAGAGACTGAACAGTCTGGGCGATCCCACCAGGACAGAAACGCGCAAATTCAATTATGTGGCGTCCATTTCTGAAACCGATCCTGGCCTTCTTTTGGTCGACGAATATCGCGCGGAGCACTTGTCGCCTGCCGGTTTTCCAGACCAGATCGCGACTAACGGCTTTGCTGTTCTGGCGCTGGTCTTTCATCCTCGCATGCGCGACGCCTTCGAGATGAAGTGTGAAGGCCTGGGCGATTGGCATGGTCAGGCAACCTGGCTGGTTCGCTTCGAGCAGCGCGACGACCGGCCCAATCACATTCATGCCTACAAGGTCGGCGGCGCAGTTTACCCGGTTGGGCTAAAAGGACGCGCATGGATTACCGCGGACAATTTCCAGATCGCGCGGATCGAAGCGGAATTGGTCAAACCGGCGCCGCAAATACAGCTTCTTGCCGAGCATCAAATCGTTGAATACGGCCCCATCCCATTTCAAAAGAAAAACACTGTACTCTGGCTGCCTAAGAGCGCGGAAATTTATTTCGATTTTCGCAAACATCGATTCTATCGCCGGCACAGTTTCAACCACTACATGCTATTTTCCGTCGATACCGATGAGAAGCGCAAAGAACCGAAAGCTTCGCACACCGAGAACATTCCAGCCCCGAATACGTAAGGGGTTTAGTTTTGCTCCGGTGTTTTGCCAAGCATCAGTTGATATTAACGGCGCGGACATTTTCTAGCGCGCTCGCGCCGTAACCCCAGTTCGTAATTCCTTGACCTCAACTCGATTGCGCCCGTGATGTTTGGCGGTGTAAAGGGCGGCGTCTGCGGCCCGCAACATGGCCTCAAGGTCTTCCAGCGAGCTCCCTGAGGCGACACCCATGCTCACGGTCACCACCACAGGAGCACCAGACACCGAGAGGGCGCAATCCGCAACCTGCACCCTAATGCGCTCCGCAAGTTGTACGGTTTCGGCGGCTGAGCAGCCCGGCACGACGATCAGAAACTCTTCTCCACCATAGCGGCCTACATAATCGTAAGGGCGGAGGCAGCCGCTGATTTCGGCCGCGATTTTGCGCAACACTGTATCCCCGGCGTCATGCCCGAAGCTATCATTGACCAGCTTGAAGCGATCGGCATCCGCCATGATGATCCCCACCTGGCCATCGTGGCGCTCGGAACGCTCCAGTTCAACGCGTAGTGCGCCCAGAATCCCCATGCGGTTTCTGACCCCGGTCAGCCCATCGTGCGAAGCTTCGTGGCGAAGCAATCGTTGAACATTCAGCAGCCGGTGTTGGGTCACCAGCAACCGGGCGCTGGAGCAGGCAAAGCAAGCGAAAACTACAATCGAGGCAAGCTCGATGCGCTCGCGGGCAATCCCGGCTGACATGACCAAGATCAGTAGAGGATAAAGAAGGGGGAACACCTGAATGATGACCATTGCTCTGGACTGAACGGGAGCGGCAGGCAGTTCGGCATGTCCAGCACTGTTCCAGTTGGATGCTGTCCACAGTGGAATAAGGAAGACCGCGCTCCACACCAAGTCGAACCAGTCGCCGGTCTTTAGATGAAGACCCGGGCCGTAATAGTACGCCGCGTCGCTAAGGGCGGAGATCAGCACAAAACATCCGACTCGGCCAAATAAAGCACGCGCCGCCTTCGTGTATGCCAGACGTGAACGCAACAGGAAGGCCGCGACGAACAGCCCGTAAACCAGAAAGTAGGGCTCCCAAACCGTATGCACTAACTCGGAATTCGCGTTCTCTCGCGCTGGCAGATAAAAAAAGAACAGGTAGGCCGCAACCGAACAGATGGCCGCCTGCGCGAGATCAAGCATCAGCAGGCTGTCAAAGCCGTTCAATTCGTGATCAGGGTCTAGAAAAAGTGCGACGCCAAAAGGAATGAACCAGAACGTGAAGAGGAAATTAGCCACCCACGGGAGGGAGGATGATCTCACCGCGACTTCGTTGACTACTGCGAGAGCCTGGCCTGTGCATAAGATCGAAAAGGAAAATGCTGTCAGCCACCAGAAATAGCGGCCAAAACTATCGGAGCGTTTCGCGGCACCCAGAACGGTCAGCACCGTTAATAGTCCCAGCGCCAACTGGATCAAATCCGAGAGGCGGGGACCCTGCCCTCGGGTCCCGAACGCGAGCAGGACAGCGGCGTGCATGCCCCATAACAGGCAGGCTACGGGCATGACCTTTCGTGAAGAAAGCATCGGAACAAGACCCCCGCTGCGATTATTCAGCCCGGTATGAACTGCCGCTAGTTACGGCTGAGTGAACCGAGGTAATCGCCTTGTATGTATTGCGGGCTGCCCGCTCGTCGATTCGCTCTCCAGATTGTCGCTGAAATAATCCCCGGTCGCAAGACACTCGCGTTCGCCCGCCAAGCTACCAGGGACTTAGGGTGAAGCCGCACTCGGTTGAGATCGTCAACTTGTCGCAGCGCGCAGGGAAGGCTTCTGACCAGTCCTCGCTCTACTGGGAGTCACCCAATCTGGGGCGATTACTGCTCGGGTTCGGCGCCTTGACCACCGTGACCGGCGCTTGAAGGGTAAAGTTCAGGACCGTCTCCGACGGCAGTTTGATCTGTTGGCTCTTGGTTGCGGCTTGCACACCGCCGCCCACGCCTCCGCCAGCTGCGGCGCCAATCGCCGCGCCTTTGCCGCCTCCAGCGATGGCGCCAATAATGCCTCCAATAATCGCGCCGCCGCCAACTTTCTCCGCGGTGTTCTTGCCCCGCGAACTGCCTTGTTTTTTGTATTGGTCAGTCTGAATGTTGTAAGTCCCGCTGCCCAATGCGATGCTATCGAGCTGCAAAACCAATTCCGACTGTCCGGCAAACTTGCCTGCACTCTTGAGGTCGACGATGTGACCAGTCACGTCGGTGCCCGCGGGTACCACCTCTTCTCCCTCGACGCTCAGGGCAGAGTTCAGCGTCGCGTGGAAGGTGTCACCGAGCTTGTTCTTTTCAGTGTCGATGGCATCCACCAAGCGGATGGCCAGTTGCGTCCCTGGCTCGACCGTGACTTTATGGGGTGGAGGGGGCGGTGGCGGCTCGGAGCGCGTGCCCGGTGTGAGAGGCGGATCGCCTGGAGGCTGAGACGCGGAGTTGGAGCCATCGGGAGCCTTGTTGCTGACGATTCCCTGACGCCGTGTATCGCGAGTGTGACGAGATTTCCTGTCCGGCGCGGTCTTTGGTTGATGGGTCGCAGCAGAGGCCGTGGATTCTGCCGGTGGTGCAGCCGTCGCGGTCGAGGACCCGACCTGCAGATTGTTGACCACTTCTCTCACGCCTGGGATAGATGCCGCCTGCTTGGCCGCGGCATCGCGTTGTGCGTCGTTATCCACCGTGCCCGCGAGAGTAACCACTCCGTTGCTCGCCTGCACCGCGAGTTGTTTATCGGAGAGGCCGGAATCCTGGCTGAACTTGTTCTGCACATCAGTGCTGACCTGTGCATCGTTCGGCTTCTTGGAGCAGCCCACGCCCACGAGCAGAATCGCTGCCAGAAAAAAAGGAGAAAACGACCACGAAATCTCTTTCATATCTCGACTCCCGCCCACGGAATGGGCCACACATCAGAATGCTTGTGATGGCTACAGTTTAGATGCAGACGGGCAAATCCTATAGATGTAATTTTCTACTGCGATTGATCACTATCAGGTTGGATTTGCTTCGTCTAATGAATGAACTTATAGTCGACGATTGAGGCGGCCATGCCCGTGCCCTCATTTGTTTGCTTAGTCTCCTTGGAACGCATGACACGACCCTGGCACAGTACGTTGCTGTTCTTCTGGCCGGAGATTTCTTCCGGCATCTCAAACACCATTTCCAGCAGCGCATTCAGTGGCAATTGCTGCGGACCGTGAAAGAACACTCCCGTCTGGCTGATGTTTTCGATTGTGCCCTCGTGCCATGAGTTGCTCTTATTGATTCGGTAACGCACCGGCGCGTCCAATTTAAGCCGTCGCGCTCGTGGTACCCAGGATGGACGTTTTTCTCGACCATGACTGCGACGGACGCCGGTTTCAGGTTTGCCGTGTTCCAAGCGCTCGGTGCGGCGCATCGTCGCCCAGTCGTACTTGTATTCGGCCGCGCACAGCAAGCAGACCTGGTAATATTCTCCGTCGGCGCCACGCCTCGGCCAGGAAAACTCGTGAGAACACCGCCCAAGCATAAGAACATCCAGGAGTTTCTGCGGCATGATGGTTACTCTCGAACCGGGTCGAACGCCAAACGCAGGCTCATCTTCTCCTGAACCGCCGCGTTTGAACAGGTTACCTTCGTGACAGGTCCACCTTGCCGTTGTGTTCTCATACACTTAGAAAGCCACTTGGGTCCAACTCGGTTCAACAGTTCATTATACCGCCGCCGATAACAACTCTCCCATCTTTGCTGCGGCGATTCTTCCATCCTCACTGACTGAGTGAGTGTAGTGAACCATGGTAACCTTGGAACCAGGCGCATGCCCCAAGCGTTCTTGCCTTACCTTCAGGGGTACACCTGCCTGATCCATCATGCTTGCGCTGCAGTGCCGAAAAGCCCTCATGCCCTTCGGCTGAATCCCGAGACTTTTGCAGAGGGGCTCGAGGTGGTCACGCCGAACGCAGCTTGGGTGCAGCGGCTTTCCAACGGTAGAGAGGAATCGCAGTCCCATTGGATTGCTACTCCATTGTGAGAGGTAGCCACTGAGGTGTTCTGCCAACTGTGGCGAGATGGCAAGGTTGCGCAGAGCGTTCGCGGTTTTTGGAGTCTGAAGCTGGCCGCCCCAAACGCTGTGTCTAATTCTTATAGTGAGGTTCGGCAGGTTGAGATCGGACACGGCTAAGCCGCAGAGCTCGCCAGGGCGCATTCCTGTCTCAGCCGCAATCCAGTACAGAGTTTTGTACTGGCCTTCTGCGGCCGCGATGATGCGGTTGGGGGCAGCTGTACGGCCGAGATGAATCCAGCCAGAGATCAACTCAAACCGCAAGCAGGACGCGACAATGTTGAAGATTTGCTTCACTGCGCTGCGGTTTCTGGTCGGAAGGATGCTCTTCGCTACTTGCTTGAAATCGGAGCAAAGGCAGATGACAGAGCAATGGCGGCTCTTCGGCTGCCCCACAGAACGCACGAATCGAATTGGTCTCAGTACACGCTGATGTGACCCTCGACGAGTGTCTCGGGAAAGGTAAGGCCCGATACGTTTAATTTGACTGTGGTACCGGGTCCGCCCGCGTGAACCAACACTGTGAAGGGAAGGTCCTGACCGGCTCCGAGCCCGGTCACGGTTGCGGTCCCGTGCAGTGTCGCCACCTCATTGTCGATCTCCAGCGAGGTCACTTTGCCAGTTACATACATCACGTTACGGTCAAATTCGCCGCTACCAGCGCCGGTTTCATGCGATGGCAAGAACGCCAGACATTCAAAGTCCCCGCCCTGGGCGTCGGCATGGAAGGCCACCGTCGTTGACTCCGCCAGCATCTGCGCTTCACTCTCCCGAAGCCAGAGGGGTCTGTAGATGTCAACGGGAGCGACCTGCTGGGTGAGCGCGCCGGACGTGGCCGTGGCGCTGACATTCTTGGCTTGGATCTCGTTGGTCGACCTGAACGCTACTTCGAGCATCTTGGCGATGCCGAGGTTCCCCGGTCTTTTCATGGGTCCGTGCGGTGCGCAGTCGGTGAATAAGTTCTCCATGCGCGAACTGCGAGCGTTCTTCGCGGCGCCGTTCCGCCGCTCCGACGGATTGGTCTTTGCGCTTTTCTTGGAGTTCCGCGAAGGTCTGCTGGATCAGCGGGCGGAGCAGGATGTTCGTGAGGTTGACTCCCTTGGGAAGATTAGCCCAGCGGGCGGCATCGGTTTTCAGGGTGCCGTCCAGCAGGTAGTTGAGGAAGTCTAACTCCGGGCTGGTGACGTACTGACGGGCTTTGTTTCTCGCCGTGAGGCTTGAGGTGCTGGGGATTGGGACGGAGGTTGGCTAGACTCTTAGCGGAAACCTTGTGCTTGTTTTTCGGCCCTAGTTCAGCCATGTTCTTCCCTCCAGTTCCCGCACCCGGTGCATGCGCGAAGTTTCGTGGAGGTTTCGGCTTGGCCCTGTAAGCATGTTGTCGGTTGTCATTGAAGAGTGGTCGCGTTTTCGCTGTCAGCGGCATACGTGACCTCCACGCCAACAGAATATCTTTATATCTTTGGCCTCAGCGTCAGGTGGGACGCAGTCAAGCAGAAAGGACAGGTACCCTATCCCCCCACAGCCTCTAGTTCGTTCATGTCAGCAAGCGCGGTTGACACAGTAATCATGTCAATACTTCCGCGCTGATTGAGGGCAACGTGCATCGCGGTCCAAACGATCTTATTGACCGCCGTAAAGTCCCCGTCGACGCCGATCTGCCGGATCTGGAAGAATACTCCGGGGGAAAGGAGCACGCCTCCCAGGATCTGCATCTGAAGCAAAACGCTTTCGTGTTTTTTCATCGCGAACACCCCCTTCGGCCTTGGTGGTTAGGTCCAACTTGGGTCCAGAATCGGCACCGCTGCGCCGTCTCTTCGCCCGTTTGGAAAGTTAAGTTGTGGAATCATCGCGGTTTCAGCAACCATGCTGTGGCAGGTTACCTTCGTGCACGGGTGAGCGCTGCCTGGGAGTCAAAGCCTGTGAATACATAGGGTTGGCCTGATGCTTTCTTGGGGGATGCATCCTCGAGGGTACTGGGGGATCGCTGGGCTGCCATTGTGAAGCCCCCTTCAGAACGCACGGCGGCGAGTGTATGATCGCCCCATGCCGGAACTGACCGCTTTCATCCTCGCAGGCGGCAAAAGCACTCGGATGGGCGTCGACAAGGTTTTTCTGCAGCTCGATGGCCGAACGCTGCTGGCCCGTGCGCTCGAACTGGCGCGGGGGCTCGCTTCTGATGTTCGCATCGTTGGTGATGTCCGGAAATTCGAGAAATTCGGTCCGGTGGTAGAAGATATATTTCAGAACTGTGGCCCTTTGGGCGGAATCCATGCAGCTCTGCGGGCCTCGGCGACGGACTTGAATCTGATCCTGGCCGTGGACGTGCCGTTCGTACCAGCCCCGTTTCTGAGCTACATGATTGAACAAGCTGTGAATTGTTCGAGTGCCTCCGCTGTTGTTCCCCGCGCAGCAGTGGGCTGGCAGCCGCTGTGCGCGGTCTATCGCCGGAGTTTTGCCGAGGGCGCAGAGACTGCGCTTCGCGCCGGCCGCAACAAGATCGACCGGTTGTTCAACTTGCTTGAAATTCGGGTGATCGGCGAAGATGAACTGGTGCGAGCCGGATTTTCATTCGACATCTTTCGGAACCTGAACACGCCAGAAGAGTTGGAAGTGGCCAACACAAGCCGGCGTGCTCGGTGAGATCCCAGACCACGAGCGATTAGCCAAGACCTCGATGCCTGACGACGCAAAGCCCCAGCCTTACATCCAGTTCCAGGATGTCTCAAAGGCATTTGGCGACAATGTCGTGCTCGATCGCGTCAGTTTTGACGTACTCCCCGGCGAAACTGTGTGCATCCTGGGACGCAGCGGAGTGGGAAAATCGGTCGCGCTGCAGCACATTATGGGTTTTCTCAAACCCGATTCCGGACGTGTCATCGTGGCCGGCGAGGACATTGCCGGCTACACCGAAGAACAGATGGAAGGAATCCGCAAGAAAGTCACTATGGTCTTTCAGAACGGGGCTTTATTCGACTCGCTCACAGTCCTTGAGAATGTCGCATTTCCGCTGCGCGAGAGTCGCGGTTTGAACGAAGAGCAGATCTTCCAGATCGTTGACGGACTGCTGCAGATGGTGGGCGTACAGGAGATGCGCGATCTGCTGCCCTCGGATCTTTCCACCGGAATGAAGCGGTCGGTCGCCATCGCCCGAGCGCTGGCGGCGCAGCCCGAATGTGTGCTCTACGACGAACCCACGACCATGGTGGACCCACTCATGGCACAACTGCTTGGCGACCTCATCAAACGCCTGAAGATTCAACTACACCTGACCAGCGTCGTCGTCACCCATGACATGCGGCTCGCGAATAAGCTAGCCGACCGTGTGGTGTTTCTGCACGAGGCCAAGGTGATCTTCTTCGGGACGTATGCAGAGATGGAGAAGTGCCAGGAACCGATCGTGCGGGAATTTCTTGAATTGGACGAGTTGAAGATTGAAGCCTGAGAAGTGCGCAATGAGTAGCGAGCGGTCAAATAGGCAGGGCCCCTCATCGCTAGCCAGTTTCTTCTAAAACCCTTGCCGCACGAGTTCCTCAATCGTAAGCGAACTTTCCGTTGGATCCCGTTTCATCATTTTCTCCACATATTTCGCGATCAGATCGGCCTCTAGGTTGACCGTATCTCCTGCCCTCAGCGACTTGAGGTTGGTCATCTCCACCGTGTGCGGGATAACTGCCACGGTGCAGCGCCTAGCTTCGAGCTTGGCAACCGTCAGGCTGATGCCTTCAATCGAAATCGATCCCTTGAAGACGGTGTACTTTTCCACTTCAGCGGGCAGTGCGATTTCGAGCCACCAGTTCTCCGAGTCGGCGATGCGATCGAGAGCTATGAGCTTGCCGACACCGTCAACGTGACCCTGCACAATGTGACCGCCGAAACGGCCGTCCGCCTTCATGGGGAGCTCGAGATTGACCAGCACGCCTTCGCGAATGTGCGAAAACGAAGTACGCACCCATGTCTCGGGCGCGAGGTCGGCAGCAAAGCATCCCGGCTTGACATCGACTGCCGTGAGACAGACTCCGCTGACAGCCACGCTGTCCCCGGTTCTCAGTTCTTTCGGCGTTTTGTCGGCCACAATGGTGATGCGGCGGAGTTCCCCGCGCTGTCGAATGCCACTGACGCGTCCGACTTCTTCGATAATGCCGGTGAACATATAGCCTCCCTGAAACTCTCTTAGTGCAATTGCGGAGGTTCACTCCCCGTATGGATCTCTCACATATCCCTCCACCGCGAATTCCTCCCCAAACCGATGCAGTTCGAAGGCCTTCACCTGTGCGGCTTCGTTCAGGTGTCGAAAGCCGGCGCCTGTGGAGAAGGGAACCGAGCCAGTTCCCGCCAGAATTTTGGGCGCGTAATAGAGAAAGACTTTGTCCACAATCCCTGCAGCCAAGGCAGCTCCATTTATCGTGGCTCCGCCTTCGATCAGAGCATTAGTGATTTCCAGTTGCCCCAAACGAACGAGAACAGCATGCAGGTCGGGGCGGCCGTCGGGCGTGGCTGCGGGAAGTTGCTCGACGCGAACCCCGCGCTCCTCAAGTTGCGCCTTCTTTGTTCCATTCGGAGCGGAACTGAAAACAAGAACATCATTCTCGATCGAATCTCCATTTTTGACGCTTTCGAGCAGGCGCGATTCCATCGGCAGGCGCAGGCGCGAATCCAGAATGACGCGCAGCAATGGCCTGCGCCGGGGATGGCCACTGCGGTCGGTGAGCAGAGGATCGTCTCGAAGGATCGTCCCCGCGCCCACCATGATTGCGTCATGCTGGTGCCGCAGCTCCTGAGCATGCTCGCGAGCCGGTTCGCCGGTAATCCAACCGCCGGGAGGAGTGCCCGCCGTGCGCTCGAATGACTCGGTTGGCGGGGGAGCAATCTTTCCATCCAGCGTCATCGCGGCTTTCAATGTAACCAGCGGAACTCCATGTCGAATGTATCTTGCAAAGCTCTCATTCAGTCGCCGCGCCTCGTTTTCGAGCAGGCCGGTCTCCACTTGAATGCCCGCCGCTCTGAGTTTTTCAAAGCCCCGGCCGCTGACTTGCGGATTGGGATCGTCCATCGAGGCAACCACGCGCTGAATTCCGGCGGCGATCACCGCATCCGCGCACGGAGGCGTACGGCCGCGATGGGAACAGGGCTCGAGATTAATGTAG
Organism: Acidobacteriota bacterium; assembly: GCA_003225005.1. Taxonomy (GTDB): domain Bacteria; phylum Acidobacteriota; class Terriglobia; order Terriglobales; family Acidobacteriaceae; genus Sulfotelmatobacter. The sequence goes on from QIAN01000379.1 coordinate 45,228, forward strand.
AGCGTGGCTCCCCGTGCCTTCTCACCGGCGTGATCGAGGGCACGGACTTCGGCATGCTTTACGCCATCGTAAGTGTAGGCTCCGGTGCCGACGATATTTCCCTGCGCGTCCACGATCACGGCGCCCACCCGCGGATTGGGCGATGCCAGCCCCGTGCCCTGGCTGGCGAGATCCAGCGCACGGCGGAGAAATCGCTCGTCAGCAGTACGGTCTGTCATTGAAGTTATGATTGACCCTGTGTAATGAAAGACAGCTTCTCACCTGTGCATCAGTGCTTTACGGCCAGTGACGCGCCTATTGCCGGCGCGGTGGAAAAGCTCGGTAGGAATCATCTTCAGGCTCGGCTACCGCAGCGCCACTTCGGTCCTTAGGTCCCCGGCGGAGCGGGGCGAACTTGTACGCGTAAGGATCCTCCGGCATCGGTGGCTTCGGGCGGCGCAAGCCACGTAACAATTCCATGAGGCTGCGCAGGAGCGAACGGCGTTTGCCTGACTGCGACACGGCAATCCTCACTCGAACAGCGAATCCACAAATTCCTTCGGATCGAATGGCAGTAGATCGCCTGCCTTCTCGCCCACTCCGACAAAGCGGACCGGCAAGCCCAATTCACGGCAGATGGCCACCACCACACCGCCCTTAGCCGTACCATCGAGTTTGGCGAGCACGATGCCGGTGACGCCAGCCGACTGAGTAAATAAGCGTGCCTGCTCGAGGCCATTCTGGCCAGTGGTAGCGTCCATGACCAGCAAAGTTTCATGCGGCGCGCCTGGAATAATGCGTTGCGCTGTGCGGCGCATCTTTTCCAGCTCGGACATCAAGTTGGTCTTGGTGTGGAGGCGTCCGGCGGTATCAACAATCACGTAGTCGGTCTTGCGCGCGCTGGCGGCCTGTAGTGCGTCGAACAGCACCGCCGCCGGGTCGCCGCCGGGCTTGGTTTTGATCACTTCCGTACCCGTGCGTTGCCCCCAGATCTCGAGCTGATCGATGGCGGCGGCTCGGAATGTGTCAGCCGCGCACAGCAGAACCGTCTTGCCCTCCGAGCGGAATACCTGTGAGAGCTTGCCGATCGTTGTGGTCTTTCCCGTGCCGTTCACGCCGACCACCAGAATCACCTCCGGCGTGCCCTCCACTTTCTGTACCGGCCGTGTATTCACAGCGTTCAGAATCGCAAGCAGTTCTTCTTTTAGCAGGCGTTTGAGCTCTTGCACGTCTTTGATCTCTCTGCGGTCCGCTTTATCGCGCAGCTTCCCTAGCACCTCCTCGGTGGTAGCGGTGCCCAAATCGGCGCCGATGAGTATGCCTTCAAGCTCGTCGAGAGTCGAACGATCGATCTCCCTGCCGAATGAGACGACGTCTTCAATGCTCTCAGCGAGGTTCTCCCGCGTGCGCGTGACCGCCTGCTTCATGCGGTCAAAAAAACCAGTTTTCTTCTCTTCGGTGCTGCCGAACAAGGTTTGAATCATGGGAAAAACCGCAACCCATCATTATAGCGGGCAGGAGACGGCATAGAACGCGCCAGCGCCGATCGATGAGAGGTAAACAACGAGAAGCAATGACAGGCAAACGATAAACAGTGGTACTAGACGCGGACCTCCTCGTCCGCAGCGCTGTCAACTGCGAGTGATGCTGTCGCGGTAACCGCGACCGGAGCTACCGCCGGCTGCGTGGAGGGCGTGGCGGCGGCATTCGCCGGTGCGGGTTGGACCGCAGTCCTGACGGTGAGGCGTTGAATGCGGATTTCACCGCGTCCGTAGACTGCGATGATCGCATCGACGGCTTTGGGATCGAGGCGCTTGCCGGCAAGATCGCGGATGATGCCCAGTGCTTCTTCCGGAGTATGTGCGTGCTGGTACGGGCGGTTGGTGGTCAAGGCATCGAAAGTATCAGCTACGGCGATCACGCGCGCCAGCAGCGGTACCTGGTCGTCCTTGAGCCCGTAGGGATAGCCGCGGCCATCCAGCGCTTCATGGTGGAGCTCGATGCCGGGCAACATCGCTGCCAACTGTTTCACCGGGCGAAGGATGTTCGCCCCCTTGGTGGTGTGCGTTTTCATGACTTCAAATTCTTCCGCGGTTAAGGCTCCGGGTTTCTTCAGGATCCCGTCTTCGATGCCAATCTTGCCCACGTCATGCAGTTGGGCGGAGATTTGCAGGGTTTCGAGAAAGTCGGAGGGCAACTCCATTTCCTTGGCAATCATCAAGGAGTAGCGCGTAACCCGGTCGGAGTGCCCACGCGTGTAAGGATCTTTTTCGTCGACCGCGCCGGTTAACATCTGGATCGAGCCCATGAATAGCGCACGATTTTCTTCGGCAGCCTGCTTGAGATCCTCGACGAATCGCTCGAGTTCCTCGGACATGGTGTTGAAGGTCTCGGCCAATTCACCGATCTCCGTGCGGCTCCACAGGTGGACGCGTTGAGAAAAGTCCCCGCTGGCAATAGCCCGGCTGGTTTGGGTGAGCACCTCCAAGGGATTGGTGATGCGTCGGGCCGCAAAAATACTTACGCCAACGCTCAGAAGCACCGCCAGCAAGGCCAAGAGCCGGCCTGTGCGTTGCATTTCGTAAACCCCGCGGTAAGCCTCGCGGCGTGGCTTCTGGACTACGACCGCCCAGTCCAGGGCGGTAACTGGGCTGTAGGTACCCAACATTTCTATGTCCTGCTTGCCGTCGTGGACACTGAACTCCTTGGTAGCGGCCAGTTGCGCCTTGCTGCCTTCATCCACGAAGTTGCGAACGATTTCGAGATTCTTCATGTCTTGTCCGGTGGCATACTCCGGGGAAGCGGAAGCCACCAGCCGGCCCTGTGAATCAACCACATACGGAATCAGACCGCCGCGGTTCACTTCCTGCAGGCGGCGAATTAGAAATTCCAGGTCCACAACCGATGCGATCACCCCCAGAAAGCGACCGCCATACATGACCGGAGCGCTCACCAGCAAGACGGTGCGAGCCGATTTGCCGTTCCCCACCACCAATGTCTGCCCGTTGTAAACGCGGCCTTCGCGGGCCGCAGCGTAGGCACGCTCCAGTTCGCGCTGCAGGAAAGCATCCGGGGCAATGCGCCCAGCGGAAATGCCTTTGGCGTCAGCGTTGAGCAGGGTGGCATAGGCCAGTTCGTCAGATGACCCAACAAAATTCTCCAGCAGGGCGCGTAGTTCTGGAGCTTCGATGTTCTGTGTTCCGATGTCGCCGCCGCTCGCCACCTGGATGGCTGAGGACAGATTGGCCAGCATCATCCGCAGAGATTGTTGATGTTGGGAAAGATCATCGGCCAGAGAACGCGTAACCGTGTTCTGCAGCAGCATCTCGTTGGTCTTCAGCCGGTCCCGGTTAATGGCCTCCACCTGCGTGGAGTAGAAATACATGGGCACGACGCTGATCATCACGAGCACACCGAGGATTACGTACAGAATCGGAATGCGCACGGCGCTGGGCTGGGCGGACAAGTTCCTCCTTCCACCAATGCCGCGTCTCGGCGAAGTGGCGGCAGAATCTGATTACCCTCAATTTTAAAGGGTCAGAGGTTCGCCCTAGTCCAAAACCGGGACCAGCGCCGTTACCAAAGTGTCGTCGAAAAGCCTTGTCCGGCGCGGTTTGGCGGGGAAGGACTTGGCTTGGCTCCGGACCACCGGGGAGTCACGAATTCCTATAGGGAATGACGATTCTGATTGCCAATTGCCGACTATCCAGTGAAAACTTCTCGAGCCGAGTGACAATTTCTGTCATAAGGGACAACTATTTGAAAACCCGAAGCGTAGTTGGTTTCACACAGCAATTTCGCTTTTGCCGCTGCGCGTCATCAATTCCTGGATGGCATCTCTTGGCGACTTCCCGTGGTGCAAGATGGCGTGAATCTGCTCGGTAATTGGCATTTCAACCTGGCGAGAGTGCGCCAAGCCAACCGCCGCCGTGGTGGTGAACACTCCCTCGGCAACCATGCCGTGCATGTCAGCGATAATTTCGGGCAGTTTTCGTTCCCGGCCGAGTTCAACGCCAACTCGGCGGTTGCGGGAAAGACCTCCGGTGCAGGTGAGGACCAGATCACCCAGGCCCGCCAATCCCGCCATGGTCTCGGCCCGCCCCCCGCAGGCCACTACCAGGCGCGTCATTTCGGCGAGGCCACGCGTGATCAACGCAGCTATGGAATTGTGTCCCAAACCCAGGCCGTCGCAGATGCCGGCGGCGATCGCCACAATATTTTTCAGCGCGCCCCCCAGTTCCACGCCAATCACATCGTCGTTGGTGTAGATTCGAAAGCTCCGATCGCTGAATTCCCGCTGCACCAGCTGCCCGAGTTCGGCGTCAGGGGAAGCAACGGTTACGGCCGTGGGATCCCCTCGTGCAACCTCCAGCGCAAAGGAAGGACCGCTGAGAGCACCAACTCGTGGCGTCCATCCACCATCGGCTTCAAGCACGTCCATGATGACCTCAGTCATGCGTTCGAGAGAGCTCTCTTCAAGCCCTTTGCTCGCGCTTACAATGACGGTTTCCTGCCGCAAGTGTGGCCGCATCTGCTCGAAGATCCCGCGGCAGTGTTGCGATGGCATTACGCTAACTAAGATTTCTGCACCCTCCAGCGCCTCCGCCAGAGTATTGGTGGGCGTCACCGTATCGGGAATGCGATGGCCCGGAAGAAACTTTTGGTTCACACGCCCGCGGGCAATGCCTTCCGAGACCTGCTGTTCATGCGCCCAAAGACGTACCCGATGTGATCCCCTGCGTCCGAGAACGATCGCGAGTCCTGTCCCCCACGCTCCCGCTCCGATGATCGCGATCTGACTCATGTGCGCCTCGATCTGAACCTGGTCTCGGTGCCTGCGAGCAGCCTGCCGATGTTTTGGTGGTGCCTGGCGATAATGAAAAGAGAAGCGAAACCCATACAGAGGAGCGCCATCGGTGCTCCGCCATATTCGTGCGTCTGCCACGCTAAGGACGGAAAGAGCATGACCGCGGTGATTGATGCCACAGAAACGTAACGGAAGACCAGCATGACCACGATGAAAACGCCCGCTGCCAGTACGATTGCCTTGGGAGCGATTATCAAGAATGATCCTAAGGCAGTCGCGACCCCTTTACCTCCGCGGAATTTCAACCATACGGGGAACATGTGACCGAGAATGGCGAATAACGCGGCGGCGGCTGCCCTGACGGCCACAACCGAAGGCATTGGCGACCACAGATGATCCGGATACCAAGGATGCGAATCAGCCCAGCCCATGATCTGACTGCGGCTGAGCATGATCGCCACTACCACGGCAGCCGACCCTTTGAGTGCATCGAGCAGTAGTGTGATTAGACCCAGCGCTGGCGACTTCCGCGAAACATTCGTGGCCCCGATATTTCCGCTGCCGCTCCGCCGCACATCTTCCCCACGAAAAATCCGCACCAGGAGATATCCGAAGGGGATCGATCCTAGAAGGTAGCTGACAACGGCGACAAGGAGAATGATGGACATGCTCTGTGAGTCAATGCTCGATGGCGCATCTACATCCGGCCGCAATCACAGGGTAAAGCCTGCCAGCTTCTCGTACCGCGATCCGCCCCGAGATAGATGGCTCTGATAAAGAAAAAACTCGCGGGCCGTCATGGTACCAAACTCGGGAACGGGCAACGCCGCTAGTTTTTCCTCGAGGCGCTGAAAGCCACGCTTGAAACCGTCCATCTTGGACCGCGGCGATCGCGAGCCCCCACCACCCCGAGCGAGCGTAAGGTGAGGGCTGAAAGGATGGTCTTGTTTGGCGATGCCGAGCGACGCCACTCGGTCATCCACCGTCGACGCGAGTGCAGCCAACGACGGTCCCGCCTCGATGCCCAGCCAAAAAACGCGAGGCGATTTCGCACCGGGAAAGAAACCGGAGCCTCGAATGTTCATTTCGATGGCATGGGCTTCGACCGCCTTCAGCGCCTCTTTGATCTGATCCATATTCTCGGGCGCTGTTTCTCCGATGAACTTCAGCGTGATGTGCAGCGATTCTGGACGCACCCAGCGCGCGTCCGGGGCAAACCCGCGCACTCCATCTATGAAGCGGGCAATACGGTGGCGGATGGCTTCGTCGATGTCGAGTGCGATGAAGATGCGCATAACAAAAGCAGCGCTTGGCTTTTAGCCCACATTTCCTTTTTGAATCTAGCATAAGTCACCTTATGATCGCGCCAACGCCAGTATTCATGCGGCTTTGAGAGCACAATCAACACCGTGGAGGCTTCGTCCCAGTGGGTGAGAAACAAAATCAGCACTTTCAGCTCTCGTTTAACCCGTCCTTGAAAGTTGATTTCCAAGGTTCTCGCGTCACCTCCGACAGTGGTCGGCTTTTGGTGCGCGAGTTGGATGAACGTCTGGGGTTACGTTCGCTCATGGTTGAGCACCTGAGAGACGATCGGCGGGGAAAGAACACGCAGTTGCCGCTCCCGGACCTGCTGCGACAGTCCATCTACAGTCGCTTGGCGGGATACGAGGATCCGAACGATGCGGAGCGGCTGTCGCAAGATCCGACCTTCCGCTTGATCGGCTCGGACAAGATCTGGGAGCGCGGGGCAGCCTTGCCTTCGCGCTTGCATTGGTTCGAGACCGAGGTGCTGAGCCAAGACGAGAACCTGGAATCTGGGCCGAATCAATCGGAAACTGCTGGCAAAGGCGGAGGCTATGGATTCCCCCCGGCGAGTGGTGCTGGATATGGACAGCACGGAAATCCCGGTCTATGGAGAACAGGAGCAGGAGCGCCTACAACGGGCATTTTGAGTCGACCTGCTATCACCCGCTGCTACTGTTCAAGGGTAAGCGTGAGACCAAGCACAGGATTGACGAACGTGGATTCTGCTTGACTACAGATCTTACTTCGTGCAGGTTTCGCTGATCATGGTGATAGCAACCACATGCAGGTCGCGGTATTCCTCTTTGCTGGATGCCTGCTCCACTTGTCCTTCCTTTGTCGTTTTCTCATTTGCGTCTACAGCGGTTGCGCGTGCTGAGCCAGTGAGCTTAACCTGGCGACCAACAATCGGATCAAATCTAATGCTATTACTTCGGAGTAACCAGATCTTCCCATCTTCACCGGCGAGCGAAAATGTTCCTGCCTCCTCGCCCTTTTGTAAACATCCAGTTACGGTTTCGCTATGGCCAAGACGTTTCCCTTTCACAACTGGTTTGCCTTGGGCAACCGATTGATTCTCTTCCGTTTTCGTTTCCCCGCTATATTTCGCTACCGTTCTGAGGAACGGTTGACTCATGCTTGTGCGTCGCACCTTCCCTTCAAGGATGTCGTCAAAGGGCACGAATTTCCCATACATAATCCGGGTTTCGTCTTTGTCTTGAGTTAGAACAGCGCCGTTTAAATCAATACCGGCAAACAGGCCACGGCTTCTGGAATACGTCAGTACTTGGGCTTTCATTTTCCAATCTGTGTCGGCGCCGGCATGACGGCCCACCGGACCCGCGGCCGCGGATGCATCTCCTCCGATCTTGAATTTGCTGGACAACAAATTGTGCATGCCGTCGTCGTTCATGACGAGCATGACAAGATCTATAGCTTGGCCGCCAAGTTGAAGGCCAAAACTCCCGCCGGTGATCGTAACGGGCGCAACGGCACTCCATCTTCCCTTATCTAAGCGGCATGTGGCCACTCCCTTGCCGTGACTGCCACCAAATCCGACGGCGATTTTGACCATAGAGGGAATAATCGCGATGCACTTGGCGTCGCTCATAATCTTGTCTGGGATGCCCTTGTCCGGAGTACCCATGATTTCGTCGAGAACCTTGGCAGAATTATCGATCCTTTTCTCGATGTCAGATTCGTCTTTATCCGCGGCCCAGCTGGGAATGGCCAAAACGACCAAGCTGCAAAGCCCGAGAACAATCGTGGCAGGCAGAACTGTGACATGCTTCATAAAGGCTCCGTTGACAAATGGGCGGAAATCGCGTCGTAGTCATTTTAGCTCTCACTCAGCTCGGCTGGAATAGGGTTCATGCTGTAACCTAAAGAGAATCATCCTTTAGAAACCGGGCCATTGAGTTGACGCGTCTGCTCGCGAGCACGTCGCTGTATTTTCAACTCCAACGATCAGCTCTGCAATCTAACAAGGCACGATGATCTTGCTTCTCCTCAATCGGCGAATAGAAGCATCTTCTGTCGAATTGCCGCTTGGAAATTCGGTTTATGATCGAAAAAGACATGGAAGTTTAGCTCTTAGCCTGAATCCATGCGGTCTGAGTCTAGGGGTAAGCGTCAACATCGTGGCAGTTTTCCCCGTTGAAACGCCTCTCCGAAGGCAACTGCTAAAACCTGAGAGCTAAGAGCGAAGAGCCACGAGCCTGCCTCACATCAACTTCCTTCTCACCATGTCCAGGGCCATCTGCGTAGCGAAGCGGCGGATGAGCTTGCGATCTCCGGGGAACTGCCGCTCCGCCACTTCGGTTCCACTGTTGCTGGCCACGGAGTGAAACACTAGACCCACGGGCTTTTCCGGGCTTCCGCCGGTGGGCCCAGCGACTCCGGTGATGCCAATGCCAAAAGTCGATTCACAGCGGTAACGGATGCCTTCGGCCAGAGCTGCCGCTACCTCGGGACTTACCGCTCCATGTTTCTCGATCATGGCTGCAGGCACCCCGGCCAGCTCGGTCTTCAATTCGTTCGAATACACCACTGCGCCGCCTACAAAATACCGCGAGCTGCCGCTGATCGACGTAATGCGCTCCGCTAGAAGGCCGCCTGTGCAGGACTCCGCGACCGACACCGTCGCATTCCGCATTTGAAGGTAGTAGCCGACAATCTGCTCCAGCGGTTCGCCGTTACGCGAAAAGACGAGGTCATCGAGCTCGTCCTCAACCGCGCCTGCCACTTCGTCCACACGTTGCTGTGCTGCTTCCGATGTTTCAGCGCGGGTTTTGAAATGCAGCTGAATCTCGCCCGGTGCGGCAAGAATCGTAGTTTGCACATCCGGATATCGCTTGTAAATCGGCGAAACGCGCGCGTCCACCTGCGACTCTCCCAGCATGGCAACCTTCAGCACGCGGGTGGCAATAACGGCGGGAGGCAGTGTGGCCCGCAGACGTTCGCGGCATTCTCCTTCAAATAACGCCTTGAGCTCGTGCGGAGGGCCGGGCAAGAGGATAATGATGCGCTCACGACCGTCAAACGCGCCAGTCAGCCACTGGCCGGGAGCAGTTCCATTGGGGTTGGACAAGATGATTGCCCCACTGACGACGTCAGCCTGCTTGGCGTTGTTCGCCGCCATCTTCCATTTGCGAGCTGCGAAGCGCTGCTCGAGAGCAGCCAGTATTTCGCCGTCACGCTCGAGCTCAAGCCCGAGCGCCTTGGCCACGGCCTCTCGAGTCAAGTCGTCTTCCGTCGGTCCGAGACCGCCGCTGAAGACGACGATGTCCGAGCGAAGAAATGCGTGTTGCGCCGCTCGAACCAGTTGCCGCAGATCGTCGCCCACCACGCTTTTGAAGATTACCTCAACCCCCAGCAGATTAAGCTGCTCAGTGAGGTAGAGCGAGTTGGTATCGATGCGGTAGGGAGTGAGAAGCTCGGACCCTACCGCGATGATCTCGGCGTTCACGATCTAAAAGTGTAAATGAAAATGGAAAAACCACGGCGGAAGCCGAAGAACCAAAGAGTAAATTCGGCTGCTGGACTCGTCTCACTCCGCGAGCAGCGGCAACCCTTGGATATCCCACGAAAGATGATGCACGGCGCTGGTGGTCGACAGAATCACAGACCGCCCGGGCGCGAACGCAAGTCCCACCAATCCGAGCCCCGCGACCTCAAGGCTCGCCGTGCCTTCCGGAGTAATCTTCACGATGCCGCGCTTGCCGGAAACAGAAGCCGCCACGTACAGATTCCCGGCGACGTCAAACGCGAGGCCCTGGGGCCGCCCCAGCCCGCGGTAGAACGTGCTCGTGGTGCCGTGCGGATCGATCTTGTAGACGCTATCAAAGCTTGATGTGGTCGGCCCGGTGACGAACAAATCCCCATGCGGGCCAAAGGCGAAGTGATACGCCGAAACGCTGGGCTCCAGTGTTGCAAACACGAAAACCTGCTGGTCCCGCGCGATCTTGAAGATCGTGCCGCTGCGGTCGCCGACATACAGGTTCTGCTCGCGGTCAAACGCGATCCCAGTGGCGACGCCCATGCCCTCGGCGTAAGTGGTCATAGTTCCATTGGGAGCCACGCGATACACCGCCCCGTCATAGCGCGAAGAAGCGTACATCTGTCCTTCGCGGTCGAATGCAATCGCGGTCGGATTCATCATCTCCGCCACGAATGGTTTGATTGTGTAATTGGTGTCAATCTTGAAAATTGCCACCGGCACTTTCTGTCCCCGCGGACCGGAGAAGGTCACATAAATGTTCCCCTCTGCATCCAGCGCGGGGCTGGTGACCGGATGCAGGCTCTCCGCGATGGGGACAGCAACCTTTAGGGTATGCGGATTGCTGCGATGGCCGTTGGTTGCGACTACAACCGGTCCTGACGTGGCCCCCTCAGGAACACGCGCCACCAGAAAGCCGTCAGAACTGATCACTACCGTACCTTCAATCTCGCCAAACTGCACCCGTGGACGGCGCAATTCGGGAGGCCGCAGGCCCGATCCGGTAATACGTACCTCTCCGCCCGCCAGCGCTAGAGCCGGCGACACCGCTTCAATGTGCGGAGCTCCATTCACGTTCTTTTTACCCCGGATACGGTCGGAAAATCCCATGACACTCAACTTTCTCGGCGGAAGGCGGTGCTGCGCGAGACCTTCACCCGGATTTCAACCTTCGAGTGCCGGGTCTCGCAACTACGATATTAGAAGACCAAAACGCAGCAGAAGATGCACCACAGCCAGCGCGCAAATTCCGGCCGCGACATCATCCAGCATAATGCCAGCACCTTCCGGAAGGGCCTCCAATTGTCGAACCGGTGGAGGCTTGATGATATCGAAGGCTCGAAAAAGTATAAAACCTGCCAGCAAACTTTTCCACGAAAGCGGAACTGCAATCAGCGCTATAAGCTGTCCCGCCACCTCGTCGATCACTACGAACTGGGGGTCTTTCAGCGCTGATGCGCGCGCCACCCGCGTCGCCGCAGGAATGCCGATCAACGTGATCAGAACAGCCAGCGCGATGGCCGACGGAGTGCGCAGGGACAGCGGCACGAAATGAGCCCCAGCAGCCCACAGAAGAACCGTTGTTGCGGATGCCCAACTTCCCGGCCCGGGACGCAGTCGTCCCACGCCAAAAAAAGTAGCCATGAGCGTTGCCCATCGTGGACCGCCGGGGCCTAAGGCTCCGCCGACCGCAGCTCGAGCCTTGAGGCCAAGGTCGGTGTGCGGTGCGCTCTCTATTTCTGCCGGATGTTTCACGATTCTTCGTCCGAATCGCTGCGAATGCCTTCTTCAATGGCTTCGCCATCATCCGTTGCCGGCGACGCAACAACATGCCCTCCGCTCGCCCACTTGCCCAAGTCAATAATGCGGCAGCGGTCGCTGCAAAAAGGGAAGTCAGTGTCGGTGCTATTCACCGGTTTCTTGCAGATGGGGCAGCGGAGCTTGAGAATGCGCTTGCGCGGCATACCGATTTCTTATTCTAGACGGAAGAATCGAGCTTGCGGGGGCAAAACGGAAGCTGAAGCATACCGCTACACGATCTTCGCCACCAGATCGTAGTCGTGGGCTTCGGTAATTTGACAGCGGTAGAAGTTCCCGGATTGCGGCTCCATTTCGTCGGGAAACTCATTCACGAAAACCTTGCCGTCGATCTCCGGAGCATGCATGGAGGTACGTCCTTCAAGCAACAAATCGGTTTCTTCAGAAGCACCCTCGAGCAACAAATCGACCTCGCGTCCCACCAGAGCCTTCTTCTTCTTTCTGCTGATCTGCTGTTGGATTCGCATCAGATGTTTGCGCCGACGCTCGATCTCGCGCTCCGAGACCTTATCCTCGAGATGGTAAGCGCCTGCACCTTCCTGATCGGAGTAGGCAAACGCCCCCATCCAGTCGAACTGGGCCTGGCGCACGAACTCGCACAACTCTTCGAACTCCTTCTCCGTCTCGCCGGGAAAGCCGACAATAAATGAAGTTCGCAGCGTAAGGTCGGGAATGGTTCGGCGCATTTTGGCAATCGAACGTAGAAAAACTTCCGGCCCGCCGCCGCGCTTCATGCGCTTAAGAACCGACGCCGAGGCATGCTGAAGCGGAACGTCCATGTACGAACAAATCTTCTCGTGAGCAGCAATCGTGTCCAACAGTTTTCCGGTGATCTTGTTGGGATACGCGTAGAGGAAGCGAACCCAGCGCAGGTTTTCGATCTGTGCCAACCTCTCCAGCACAAGTGCCAAGCCATCCTTCAGGCCGAACTCCTCGCCGTAGCAGGTCGTATCCTGACCAATCAGTGTAATTTCGCGGACACCGGACTGCGCCAGCCGCTCCGCCTCGGCCACGACAGATGCAAAACGCCGCGAGCGGAACTGGCCGCGCAACTGCGGAATAATGCAAAAACTGCAAGGGTGATCGCAGCCCTCGGCGATCTTGATGTAAGCCATGTGCCGCGGCGTCGCCAGGATGCGTGGTGTCGCCTCGTCGTAAAGATAGTTGGGCAAATCGGCGATAGCCCCGTCCCACGACTCGCGAGAAAACCGGCCTTTGGCCGGGCGCGCTTCACCCTCAGGTCGCGACGGCAGCACCACGAATGGCGAGTCATTCGGTGTCGGCACAGAACCTAAGCCGGTAGCTGCGAGAATACGTTCTAACTCGCCGGTGCCTACGACCGCGTCCACCTCGGGAATGTCCTCCCGGATTTGCTCCCGGAATCTTTCCACCAGGCAGCCCGCGACGACTAACCTCTTCGCCCGACCGCCATTCTTGTGTGCCGCCATCTCCAGAATCGTATTGACCGATTCCTGCTGTGCACTCTCGATGAACGAACAAGTGTTGACCACAATTACGTCGGCATCCTCGGCGCGCGTGGTCAGCTCGGCACCGGCTCGCGCCAGAAGGCCCATCATGACTTCGCTGTCGACCAGGTTCTTGGGGCACCCCAGGCTCACGAAGCCCACCTTCTGCGGGCGCTCCGGCTGGGTGACCTCGGCAGCGGTTGAGTGGGGGTGGATAGCAGGGTCCTTCAATGGCATGGAAGATACTATTTTAGCATTGTCTGTGGCGCACGCCATGTCGAAGGCGCCACTGAACACAGCCCCTGTTGATTCAAAGCTTCGCCGCCATGCTACGCTAGGCCGCTGACATAAATGTTGCGCCACTCCTCAGGAGGAGAGATGTCTTGGAAACCGCTGTGGATCGTGGCTCTGGCGGTGGTAGCTCTCGTCAGTAGTCCGGCGCTCAGGATGAGAAGAATCAGTTAGCCGGAATCCTCGGCCGCACGTTCATCAGCAATGAGGGCATAAAAGGCGCCACGTTCTCCAATCCTTTCGTACGTTTGGGCAACGGCTTGACCTTTGAGGTGAATGACTCCCGCTATCTGATTACCGGTCCTCTTTTCGCTCTCTCCGGCGAAGTGCCAGTGGTCTTCAACCTTGACGAGGACGTCCATTCTGGCGCGCATGTGGTGCCTTCAGACTACAGCTCTTACTTCATCACTCCAGCCGCGCGTGTGAATCCATTCCCCGCCACGGCGGTTTCTCCTTGGGTGAGCTTTGGCGGGGGCTTTGGGCATTTCTCGGAAACGAGCAGCCTCATCTCTTTCTTCGTGGGCGGCGGAGCCATCTGGCACTTCTAGCGTCAAGTTTCTCGGTATTCAAAGATCGTGAGGCAAGAATCCGAACGGAAACCTTCCCAAGATGCTAGAGCCCTTCACCGCTTTGTTTCCGATGCCACTTCTTCGTACAACTCCGAGAGTCGCCGTGCGTCGTCCGGGGAATTCCCGAATCGCGCTAATTCGTATGCTTCTGTGAACTGAGCTACTCGCTGGCGTAGTTGTTCGTCGCCAATGACCCTAATAAATTCCTCGGGAGTCTGCGCCGTTGACTTTCGCAATCCCCGCCGCGCTAGAGATCGCGCCATGCGCTGGTACCACATAGTTGCCGCGAGCTCGGGCGATTGTTCGGGATAGGCTCGCAAATGCCACGCGCGAATCACTCGCGAGATCCGGCCGGCATTCCCCAGAACGGCAAAGAGCGCCAGAATCCCCAAAACGATGCCACCCCAACGTCCTGGAGAATGCTCCACCTGACCCAGACGGTGCCGCAGCCAGTCGAGCATTGAAACATAGCGGCTGCGCGTCCACTCCCGGGACCGTTCCCACAGCCGCCGAGACCCGCCCAGCGCCTCCTGTCCCAGTACCGATTGGTGCGCAGAGTCGTAGCTGATCACCCATTCGCGCCAAAATGAAGACGCAGCATCCAGATAAAGCATGACGCGGCCCCAACCCTGTGGGATTCCGGCGCTTCCGGCGGGAGTTGGATCGAAGTGCACCCATCCGTACCCTGGGAAGTAGGCCTCCACCCAGGAATGGGCGTCCTTGGCGCGCACCACGTAATTCTCTGTTAGATCGTTGAACTCGTCGCTGCGGAAGCCGTTGACCACGCGCGATGGTATGCCCAAACTGCGCAACATCACCGCCATCGACGAAGAAAAATATTCGCAGTGTCCCTTCTTTCGCTCAAACAGAAAATCGGCCAACGGATCTTTTACCGGAGCCTGCGGCAACTGTAGCGTGTAGCCGAAGTGTGTTTTGAGATAGCTTTCCACCCGGACTGCCTTGTCGTAATTGTTCGAAGCCGAGCCTGCAATCTGACTGGCAAGCTTCGGAATTCGCGGATCGAGTTCCGGCAATCGAAGATAAACAGCAGTCAGTTGGGCCGGATAGTCTTGCTGGGCAGCCCGCAACTCCGTGGGAGAAGGCGCTGATATATCTGAGTTGGCCTCATAGCGAGTGATCGGGTGCTGGTTATCGAGGTTGTAGACCGCCGCGCCCGAGTCGGAGGACAACATGCGGTAAGCTCCGCTCACACTGCGCGCCCAAGGCGCGAGGAAAAATACGTTAGTGCCGATGGGCTCCATCAGCACCCGGTAATGAACCATCCGGCTGGGCTGGTGAACGAGCAGGGAACTTTGGGCCGCATAGGCAGTTGTCAAACCCGTGCCGAAAGCAGGCACGGCGAAGCTACCGTCGATTCGGCGCCCCAACAGGTACTGCTCGCGCGGACTCGACCAGCTTGAGCCGTCGAATTCCCCCAGGGCGATACCCCGCCAATACAGGTCATAGCGGCCTTGCGGGTCGCCATCAATCTGGATATGCATCACAACCTCGTTTGATTGTTGAATCTGTCCGATTCGTCCCAGTTGTACCCGGTCACTGAAACCCGTGGAGAGATCTGTGCCGAATGAGTATGAGCCCAGATATCCCGCCGAGATGCGGGGCAGCAAGAAGAAGACAACCGTCGCTCCTAATAGAGTCATCACAACGAGCGCCGGTGCCAGCCGGGCCAGCGAAAAGGCCAGATGTCGATGTTCCTGAGGATCGTTTGAGTGCCGTGCCTGTATCTGAGCAGATCGAGCTGAGCGCCGCATTTCCATCAACACAAACGTGGCCACCGCCGTAAGCAGAAATGCGGCGAAGAAGAATAGAAACACACTGTCCACGGTTAGCACAGCGGAGGCCAGCACCATCAGGAATGCCAACACCGCCAGCATGGTGTAGTCGCGCTCGCGCCGCAGCGAGAACATTCTTATGACCACGGCAAATAACACGAGATGAACCGTGGCGGTCAGAAAGCTGCGTGACAGCAAAAAATAATCGCTGGCATAAAACACGAAATAGAGGATGGTCAGCGGGGTAGTCCAACGCTCAGGAATACCGAAGTTTTGCCGCTTGGTCAGCAGATATCCACGAAAAGCCAGCGCGCCACCCACGAGGAGCACCGTCGCAAGATCCAAACTGCCAGTACCAGCTAATGTTCCAAAACCCATTAACACAAGCAGATACAGCGATACTATAAAGTATCGATCGATGGCTGTGGCCATCGAAATGTAGCCAGAATGTGCGGCCGAATGCGGCACGGATGACATCAATCGTAACCCTTAAACCCTATTGTTCGATAACGAGAGCAATAAGGGAAGGATTTCTCGCCGGCGTCTTCGACCGAAAGTCACATGGCATGTATCGCGTTGGCGCTCGATCGGATGCTTCTTCCCCATTGCTCTTGTTCTTGGTTTCCTGGTGGTTGTTCAAGACTCATCAGTTGAGGGCGATGGAGAGATTGCGCGAGAGCACGTCGCCGTAATGGGTTCGCATATTGGGGTCGGCTCTCCTGGTGCCTCAATCTTTGAATGCTAGAATAATTCAGGTCAGGCATCGGTCCCACGCGACGTACTCCCGCCAACCCCGCCAGGTCCGGAAGGAAGCAACGGTAACGGGCTCTTGCGAGTGCAGTGGGGTACCGGTGCCTGGCTTAACTTTCGGTTTTCACAAAATCTTGTCTTGATTTAAGACGACCTGCCGCAAGAAACCTTTACCAACCCTTTACAACTGTTTGCGCAAGAAACGCGACCCGCATCGTCTCCAATAGTCGGTTCCAGGAGAACAGTGAGTCATCGGGGAAAAAATATGCGCAATCTTTTCACCAAGTCAGTTTCTCCAACTGTTACCATCCACGTCTCTAGCACCTTGTCTCAAGGGCATCTGAGGTATCTGGATCAACTGGTTGCCTCGGCAATCGACTGCGCTTTGTGGCCTCTACTCGATCTGGCTCACCTGGCGGAGTTAGACCGCAACGCGCTCGGATATCTAATGGGAGGGGAAGGTCGCGATTTCGGTATCGTTGCCTGCCCGAACTTTATCCGCGAATGGATGCAGCACGAAAAGGACCGTTGCGCCGCCTGATCCTCCGTCGAGTCGCCAGGTCTGGCCTGGCGGTGCCACTACTCCGCACCTACACCCGGGAACGATACAGATCGACTGGACGTCACCCCCGGAGAACGCGAGTGGAACTGCGCACGCCATCCACTCGAGCCATCAGCTCGGGTTAGACATTCTGCCGCCAATCCTGCAAAATACTGAGTCTCATATTCAGGAGCACTTATTGACCAGCCCGATCCGCGCAAGAGCCCAGATCGCAGCCAAGATCAGCGCCCTCGGTACCTACGTGCCGCCTCGTCTTCTCACCAACGCCGACCTCGAGAAAATGGTCAGCACGACTGATGAATGGATCACCACGCGCGTTGGCATCCGCGAACGCCACATTGTCGACAAAGGTGTTGCCACAAGCGACCTTGCCGTCGAGGCCGCAAAGAAAGCGCTAGCGCAGCGCGGCATGGCTGCGAGCGATCTGGACGCCATCATTGTAGGAACCGTCACCCCCGACATGCTGTTTCCCTCCACTGCCTGCCTTGTTCAACACAAGCTGGGGGCCAAGGGAGTGTGGGGATTTGATCTCTCCGCCGCCTGCTCGGCCTTCCTGTATGCGCTCCAAACCGGAGCCCAGTTCGTCTCCACCGGTGCGCACCAGCGCGTCATGGTGATCGGCGCTGACGTTATGTCTTCGATCATCGACTACACGGACCGAGCTACCTGCGTGATCTTTGGCGACGGGGCCGGAGCCGCCATTCTCGAGCCCGCGGAAGACGAGTCGGTGGGCCTGATCGATTTCATCCATGAAGTCGATGGCGCCGGCGGATGCTTCCTCCACATGCCTGCGGGGGGCAGTCTCCATCCCGCGAGCCATGAGACGGTCGACAAGAAAATGCACTACGTCCATCAGGATGGGCAGCAGGTCTTTAAGTTTGCCGTGCGCAAGCAGACTGAAGTCTGCGAGAAGCTGCTTAGCCGTAATGGTTTCAAAGGATCGGACATCGATGCCTTCATTCCGCATCAGGCCAACCTGCGCATCATTAATGCCACCGCCGAGCGCCTCGGCCTAAGTCCTGACAAGGTGATCATCAACATTGACCGCTACGGCAATACCACTGCTGGAACGATTCCCCTGGCAATGAGTACCGCGATCGAGGAAGGGAAGTTGAAGAAGGGAAGTTTGGTGCTGCTCGGTTCGGTTGGCGCAGGCTTCACCGTCGGCGCCACATTGCTGCGCTGGGCCTACTAGCCCGATTTTGCGTGGAGCTGCAGCGGAATCGAGCGCATAGCATAAGCGGTGTAGCGCCATCATGTAGCGCCATCACTTTGGTAACGTTCCCAGGTCGCTTTTCCCTAGGGCGAACATTCCCACAACTGCTATCTTTTCGCAGCGTTCGCTCCGGCGAAGAATGTGGCGATGGGAAGTGCACCATGATCCGGATGATTTGTTGTTGCTTGCTGCTGGCCGCGCGATTGTTTGCGCAGACGGCAAGTTCCAGCTCTAATCCGCAAGAAAGCAAACTGCTCGTGCTCGAACATCTGTGGAACGAGGCCCAAGTCAATCGCGACTCTGCGGCGCTCGAACAGTTGGTGGCCAAGCCATTTGTCAACACGGAATACGATGGCGAGGTCAGTGACCGAAGCAAGTTCCTGGCCGACATCCGCGATCCGGAATTCAAGCCCACCTTGGTGCAGATCCAGCACGCGAAAGTAAACTCCTACGGTAATACAGCAGTGGTCTACGGGTTCTATCACACCAAGGGCACGTATCAACGCAGACCGTACGAGCACTTCGGGCGCTTCACCGACACATGGATGCTTGAAAATGGCAGGTGGCAATGCGTTGCCAGCCACACCAGCCTGGTGAAGAAGTAATCGCCCATCCGGGCAAGCCGCCCGCGGCTTCCGACGGACAGAGAAAAGGCTGGCACACCTCCCACAAAAACTTTTCATTGTGAAAGTTGCTTCCGCAGCATCATGGCGTTGATCTAAGCAGAGGCGGGCCTCCTCGTTTTCCCAGCCCGGCAGGATGCTGCCTATGGAAACCACACATCGTCTAGACCGGTTGAAGACCCTGTTGGCCTTCGCCATTATCTATTTCGTGTGGGGCTCGACGTTCCTCGCCATTCGTATGGGTGTGCACGAAGTACCACCATTCCTGCTGGCTGGGATCCGGTTCTCCGCTGCCGGGATTGTGCTCTACCTATGGATGCGTGCCAGGGGTACTGCTTCTCCCGTTTTCCGCGAGTGGGCATCGGCTTCGTTGCTGGCGGTGCTGATCTTCGTGTTGGATTACGGTCTGTTTTTTTGGGCGGAACAGCGCGTTCCTTCGGGAATTGCGGCGGTCATGATGGCCACCATCCCAGCCTTCATGGCGCTTGCCGAGATTCTCATCCTGCGGACCCAGAGGCTTACGCTCCGCCTGGGGTTGGGGCTCCTGGTGGGGATTGGCGGCGTGGCCATTCTGGTTAGCCGCTCAGTAGGTTTTGGCGAGGGTCCGATTAACACCTCCGGAGCGCTTGCTCTGGTGGTGGCGGCAATCAGTTGGTCGCTGGCGTCGGTTCTCACCCGCAAGCTAGCCTTACCTGAATCGAAAGTCATGAGTTCGGGAGCGCAGATGCTGGCAGGCGGGGTCCTACTTACCGTGACGGCGGCGATGTTGGGCGAGTTCCGAGGCTTCCATATTCGGGCAGTCTCTTCCGGTGCATGGTTCGCACTGGCCTATCTGATCTTCGCCGGCTCGGTTATCGGTTTCACCGCGTATGTCTGGCTCATCCACCACGAGCCTCCAACCAAAGTGGGGACCTACGCGTATGTGAATCCCGTGGTGGCGGTTTTGGTCGGATATTTTCTGGGCGGGGAAGCACTGGGAGCGCGAACAGTCCTTGGGACATTCCTGGTTCTCACGAGCGTGGTGCTAATCAGAACGACAGCGAAGAAGGAGGCGAAATCCGAGCCGTCGGTCAAGCCAGCGGACTCGAGGTATCGCGGCCAGCCTCCGAGACCGAGCGTGTCTGATCCAGCTTTCCTGTCAATTTTTATTCGGAGGCGTCATCTGGAAACCCGGCGCACTTCAGCCGGATGAGGGATCTCCCGCGTGGCTAAACCGCTCTCGCGATCTCTTCTACCATTCAACCGCCATTCAAGTCGGTGACGGATGGATATCACTCAGGGGATGCGCGCTGCGCGCTAGGTCCCTCGCCCGGCTGGTGAAAACGCGGGGCTTCGGGATGACGCCTTTACGGAGAAGCTGGTAGAGGTGGTGGTTGGAAAAAACATCGTCACGGCCGCGTCATCTTCTCCGGCCGCATCAATTGATCAAACTCCTCCCCCGTAAGATGCCCGAGCTTCAATGCGGCCTCGCGCAGGCTGATGTGTTCCACATGCGCGGTATGGGCGATCTTCGCGGCCTTATCGTATCCCACCTTCGGCGCGAGCGCGGTTACCAGCATCAGCGAGTTCTTCACGTACCAGTCCAGTTTGGCGCGATCGACCTCAATGCCTTTGATCATGTACTCCACGTATCCGTGGGAGGCGTCTGTGATCAGCGTGACGGAATGCAGGAAGTTGTAAATAATCACCGGCTTGTAAACGTTAAGCTCGAAATTGCCCTGAGAGCCTGCGAATCCTACCGCAGCGGTTGCACCGTGAACCTGGACGCATACCATGGTCATGGCTTCTGACTGCGTCGGATTCACCTTGCCCGGCATGATGGACGAGCCCGGTTCGTTCTCCGGGATCGAAAGTTCGCCCAAACCGCAACGCGGGCCCGAAGCTAGCCAGCGAATGTCGTTCGAAATCTTCATGAGCGAGGCCGCCAGCGTTTCCAGCGCGCCTTGCGCAAAGATAATTTCATCGTGCGCCGAAAGCGCAGCGAACTTGTTCGGATGGGAGCGGAAGGGAAGTCCCGTAAGTCCCGCAATTTTTTTTGCAGTGCGCTCCGCAAATTCGGCATGTGCGTTCAGCCCCGTCCCCACAGCCGTTCCGCCGATAGCCAGATCGTACAGCCCGTCGAGCACTTGCTCCAGACGTTTGATATCGCGTTCCAGCAGGCTAGCCCAGCCCCCGAACTCTTGCCCGATGGTAAGGGGTACGGCATCTTGCAAGTGCGTGCGCCCAATCTTGACCACGTCATTGAATTGTTTTGCCTTGGCCGCAATCGCATCATGAACCGTCTTGATGGCGGGAATTAATGCTCTTTTTACCCTCTCCGCGGCCGCAATGTGCATCGCCGCAGGGAACGTATCGTTCGACGACTGCGACATGTTGACATCATCGTTGGGGTGGATTGGTTTCTTCGATCCCATCTCACCGCCCGCCAGCTCGATGGCGCGGTTGGAGATGACCTCGTTGACGTTCATGTTGGTCTGCGTCCCGCTGCCCGTCTGCCAAATCCGCAACGGGAACTGATCGTGAAGCTTGCCGGCAATGACCTCGTCGACAGCTTCGACGATGAGTGTTGTTTTATCGGGGGGAAGTTTACCGAGATCCTGATTTACCAGCGCGCACGCCTTCTTGAGGATGCCGAATGCCCAGATCAGCTCCGGCGGCATGGTATCCCGCCCAATATTGAAGTGTAAGAGCGAGCGCTGGGTCTGCGCACCCCAATAGACGTTCGCGGGGACCTCGATTTGTCCCATGCTGTCGGATTCAATGCGCGTGCGAGTCGCCGGTTCGAAGGAGGTTGCCATGTCGTCGTGCTTCCGATCGTGCGTGAACGATGGAGAGAACCTTGAATTATAGCAACGATAATGGAACCGGACTGAGGGAGAGAAGCGCTCCCGGGTGGGCCGAGTCCTCGGAGGCTGGGCTTGTTATTCTCGCCGTGGGTCGCCGCGATGCCGCATGCTAGAATCTCCGTTTCCAGTTGTGCGTGCGAAGGCCTCCGTGTCCCTGGCACAAACATGGTGATTCATGCCTGACTTTCTAACCACGGAATACGTCGCTGAGACTCTGCCGCAGACCAAGACTAAGCCACGTCCGGAGATGCGCTGCGATGTGCTGGTGATTGGAGCTGGGCCTACTGGGCTGGCGTGCGCCATTGACGCGCAGAGGCTCGGACTGAAGGTAATCGTCGTCGACAAGGGCTGCCTGGTGAACTCGCTGTTTCACTATCCCGCGGGGATGGTATTTTTCACCACTCCGGAACTACTCGAAATCGGAGATATTCCATTCACTACTTCCCTGCAAAAGCCCACACGTGAAGAGGCGCTCGAATATTATCGCAAGATCGCCGAGCACTACCGAGTTGATGTTCGTCAATACGTTTGGATCAAGACCGTGACAGGGCAGGACGGCAACTTTGCTATCACCGCCACCGACCGCGCCGGCCGCATCCACGACTTCCGCGCACGCAAGGTGATCGTGGCGACGGGCTACTACGATCTCGCCAATCAACTCTCAATTCCGGGCGAGGACTTGCCCAAGGTTTCGCATTATTACGCCGAGCCACATCCCTACTACGATAGCGATGTGCTGGTAATCGGCGGCAAAAACTCCGCTGCCATCGCCTCGCTTGATCTGTGGCGTCATGGAGCCCGCGTGACGCTGGTGCACCGCGAGTCGCAAGTGCACAACCACGTCAAATACTGGATCAAGCCCGATATCGAAAACCGAATCAAGAATGGCGATATTAAAGCCTACTTCAATAGCACGGTGCAGGAAATCGATGTGGACTACGTGGTTCTCAATACTCCGCGTGGTCCGGTGCGTTTGAAAAACGACTTCGTGCTCGCCTTGATCGGATATCACCCCGACTACGATTTCCTGCGCAGCATGGGCATCGAACTTTCAGCGGACCAGTGCCGTCCGGTGTGCGACCCAATCTCGCTGGAAAGCAACGTTCCCGGAATTTACGTTGCTGGCGTCATCGTTGCCGGATCCCGCACCAACGAAATCTTCATCGAAAACGGCCGCTTCCATGGCCGACAGATCGCCGAAGACTTGAAGAAAAAGCTGCTTCTGGCATCCTAGCAGCGATTCGTAGAGACATAGGTTGCTACTCATTTGCATCCACCGGCAAGACATAGCCATCAATTGTCCCGGAATGCACCTCGCGTGGTTGCGGCGCGAGCAAGACAAACCCCGGACGTCTCCGTCCGGGGTCTGAGAAAAAGAACAGTGAACTTGGCTAACCGCGCAGCTTGCGCCGTAGTTGTGCAGCCAAACCGAGCAGCCCGGTTCCCATCAGCGTCAGTGATCCGGGTTCGGGGACGACGCTAGTACCGCCTCCCGTGATCCCTGATCCCGAGTTCGCAGTGATGTAGATGATCTGGCCCTTGCTGTTCAGCACTTCGGCGTAAAGCGCCGTCCCCGCCCCTACTCCGCTGGCGGTGACGGTAATGCTGCCGTTGGCGGGCAGCGCTTTACCCAAGTCAACGTAAGCAAACGACAGATTGCAGGTCGATCCACAGAAGCCCGCCGTTTGCAAATTAGTGACGATGGCGCCGGTGGCGCCGCCTTCCGGGAAGGGGTTGTTCAAGCTGTTGAAGAGAATCCCGTCCAGGGTGCCAGTTGGTGTTCCGTTAGCAGAGGCCGCAAGGATAATTACGTCCGCTCCGCCAGCCCCGTTGTGGGTGGAAACGGTGAAACTGTTGCCCGATAGAAGAAGACCAGCGCCTGGCGAGGCGATGGGCGTTCCGGAACCGCCGATAAACGCACCGTTATGTACGCCCGTGGCGCAGGTATAGGCTAGGAAACTGTTGCAGGTGTCGGCCATGGCCGCTCCTGAAAGGATCAGTAGCAAAGGAAACGAAGTTGCCAGAAGTCTCGAGAATCGACGCATTTGAGGTTAACTCCCCCACGCCATACAGTGCACGACGCTTGCCAAAAACTAGACTTTCGGCAAACGCTAAAGTTATTTGGTTATGTCGTTGTAATTAAGCATCTTGCACCACGTGCAAATCCGCAGCTTTAGACCACGTCTCCCGCATAAGTGGAAAACAACTGCAGTCTATTGCCGGCTTCGCGGCAAATAGCCGCACTGTCGGCCAATTTTTGCATAGCAAACAGACGCGGACAGGCTTGGTCCATTCCGCGGCTGTTATCTTATCACCTTCGTTGTAGCCTGTCTTTTCCGCATGGAACCGCAACCCGAGCACGGAGTGCCATCAATCTCGTTCCGCTCCTATGTGCGGCTGCTGCGCGACAACCGCAATTTCCGGCGTCTCTGGGCCGCGCAGATTGTAAGCGAGATCGGCGACTGGTTTTACACGCTCTCCATCTACAGCTTGCTTCTCCAGTTCACCGGACGAGCCAGTTCGGTGGCGCTGGCGCTGGTCCTGCAAGTTTTGCCGCAAACGTTCATCGGTCCTACGGCGGGAGTGGTGAATGATCGCGTCCGGCGCAAGCACGTAATGATCACCGCCGACCTGGTTCGCTTCGTCATTGTGCTGGCTATGCTGCTGGTGCGCACGCAATCGATGGTGTGGCTCGTGTATCCGCTGCTGGTGGCGGAAACGATTATGGCGGCGTTCTTTGAGCCGGCACGCAATGCCGTCATCCCAGCGATCACGGCGAAGGATGACGTCCTTCTCGCCAATACTCTCTCTTCGGCCACATGGTCTGTGAATCTGCTGATTGGTGCTTCGGTCGGAGGCGTGGTCGCAGCTCTGTTAGGACGCGATGCTGTCTTTCTCCTCAACGCGCTCTCGTTTCTCGCATCCGCAGCTCTGATCGGCGGAATGAAGTTCCACGAACCTCACGCCGAATCCGCTACGCCGCTGCGCCCGCGCGATCTGGTGGATTACACTCCGGTGATCAAAGGCATTCGCTACATTCGTGGACATCGTGGGTTGATGGCAACCGTGTTTGCGAAGTCGGGCGAACTGATGATCGGTCCCAGTTGGGTGCTCATCACCGTCATGGGACATCGCTACTTTCCCTTGCACTGGCGAAACCTGGATCCCGAGCGCGGGGCCATGCTGGGTATGAGCCTGCTGCTGGGCGCTCGCGGCCTGGGAGCGCTCGTCGGGCCGCTAGTCTCCGCGCGCTGGGCGGGACGCGAAGACCGCCGGCTGCGTCTCGGAATTCTCTTCGGCTATCTGGTCGTCGCCGTGGGCTACAGCGCGCTGGGCGGCAGCAGCAACTTGTGGGTTGCCTGCGCTTGGGTGATGCTGGCGCACATGGGAGGCTCGACCATCTGGGTATTTTCGACCACGCTGCTGCAACTGCACACCGACGACCGCTTCCGCGGGCGAGTGTTCGCCGCAGACCTGGGATTCTCCATGCTCACAATCGCGATTGGCGCCTACGTATGCGGACGATTTCTCGATGCCGGTGTCTCCGCTCGCGTGGTGGCAACTTCGACCGGATTCGTCATGCTGCTTCCGGCTTGCCTGTGGGCGTTGGCGATGCGTCGAGGAAACGCCAAGCGGGTGAGAGTCGGCGTGGAAACGAGATCATGATCGAAGCGCAAAGAGACGTGATTTGCGATCTACGATACGTGGGCAAGCTGATCGATCTTTGCTGCCATGATCAAGTCGCTCTCCGTCAGCCCGTCGACTTTATGGGTCCATAGCGTGATCTCAGCTTTGCCCCATGTCAGCAGGATATCGGGATGATGACCTTGTTCTTCGGCAACCGCCCCCACGCGGTTCACAAAGTCGAGCGCCTGCTTGAAATCAGGAAAGGTGTAGGCGCGGGTAATGTGGTGCTCCTTGACCACTTTCCAGTGAGCCCACTGGGGTAGTTGTTTGAGAACCTGTTCAAGTTCCTTGCCCCTCAGCGGAGGCACACCGCCGCGGCAGGGAACGCAAGTTTTATCGGCAAGGGATGACATAGAAAATCTCCTCGCCTATTGTAGCGGCTTGTATCGAATGAGGCAGGGGCGACATTTCCAAAACTCCGGGAAAAGTCATCCAGCGTATCCTGAGACCATGCATGCATTGGAAGAGACTGTGGTTTCGAGTGGCGGAAGTTCTGGGCGGCAGAAGCCTTGGCTGACGGAGACTTTCGGTGGCAGTACCGCAGCTTTCGGGTGGCACTGCGCTTCAGCGCTGCGATAAGCGTTTTCTTTTCATCGGGGGCTTTAGTCCCCGGGGCTCCGGATTCGATTTTCTCGGCATTAGTCGGGCCCTGAGGAACATCGAGACAATGCTCCTTTAGGCACTGAGGGAGGCGGGCAAAACGAAGGAGGCGAACATGAATGCAAAGGAATTCACATCATCGCTGGCACAAGCGGAGCCGCCCACAGGCCTCTCAGTCCCGCTTGCGGCGCTGTGGTGGGATCGAAAAGGAGACTGGACCCGTTCTCACGCGTTAGTCGATGGGCTGGAGACTGCGGACGGCATGGCCGTCCACGCCTACCTGCACCGCAAAGAAGGTCAGGCCTCCAATGCCGAGTACTGGTACCAGCGTTCTGGGCGCAAGTTCCACCGTCCCACACTCGGGGCGAGTGGCAGGCGTTAGTCGAAGCGTTGCTCTCCGGCGGCGTATAGAGATTACCGACATTCATTCACTTGACTCAGACCGGACCGTCTCCAGCCTTTCCTGCTATTCACTTGCACTCCTATCCGGTCAAGGTCGACATGGGCTTCGCCATGTATCAGAGCAAGGTCGAAGTGATTGGATCGAAGCTACGATATTCTCGCGAATTCGTGCGGCGGAAGGTACTCATCCAGCCGGACCGAACCGAGGACCTTCGCGAGCTGCAAGGAATCATCGGTGCCGATCAGGTTGCCGCTGTGGTTTTGAAACGAGCTCAGTAGTTCCTTGCTCAAAAGGTGGCCGAACAGATCATGGCAGGACGAATCGGTAGTGGGCTACTTTGAATTTCCAGCAATGGCCGCTGGCGTCACGGATCGCCTCTGGGATGTGAATGATCTAAGTGGCGCTCTGGGAATCTTACGAGCAGCGGAGGGCGGAAAGGGCAGCGTAATGTATAAAGAAATCCCCTTATATGCTCAATGTCCACTTTTATTGTTTTCCATCTCTCTATTGCTGCTCTTTGAACCTTTCGCACAGCACAAGCAACACTCAACTCAGCGGACGGTCGATTGGAAGGCGCTGACACCACAGGTTCAGGCCGCTCTGGGTAGTGAATTCTGCGACGAGAAAAGCCGATCAATTGACATCATCAAGATTGCGGATGTGACTGGAGATGGAATTCCCGATGCTCTTGTCGACTACTGCCATATGGGTGCATATACCGATCATCTGATGCAGATGCGCTTGGAACGCGGCAACCTGGTAGTAGCCAAGTTTCGAGATGAAAGAGGAATGAAAAAGATTGATCACATAGAGTTTCTGGATGGGGCTTCTGTTCGGAACGGCGCTAGTACAAAACTTCTTCCAGAGAGACACGCCATCTATATGATTAGCTGGCACGCGGACGATTCGGGGGAGCTGGAAATGCAGACCTGCGGGGCTCAAGCATATGTCTGGAACCAAAAGAGTCAGACATTCGACGCGAACCGAATGCTCAGTAACGAGGTAACCCAACGCGAGTGCCGTCGAATACAACGAGAACTGCGTTGCTTGGCACAGCCCTGCCCAAATTCAAAGTAGCCCACTACCGACGAATCGGTGTTCTTGTAAGCGGTTGAAGAATCAAGTAGAGTAGAGAATTTTCCTAACGGTTCAGAATCCACTGTGGAACTTAAAAACCGCACAGAAATAGAAATACCTCAGTAGTGCAGCCGCTTTCGCCCGCTCATTCGATCCCTAACTCCTTCGCCAGCGCCTTCCACTTACGGTCGACGACAGCGCGGGTATTCGCGTCCATGACAATTTCGGCGGGCCAGGGGCGGGTGAAGCCTTCGCTGGCCCACTTGCGGGTGGCGTCGATGCCCATCTTCGATCCGTAGTTTGGCAAGCGCGAGGCGTGGTCGAGGGAATCGACCGGGCCGAGCGTGAACTGAATGTCGCGTTCGGGATCAATGTGGTTCAGAACTTTTAATGTCACCTCACCGAGGTCTTGCACGTTCACATCTTCGTCCACGACGATGACGCACTTGGTGAACATGGCCTGACCGAGTGACCAGATAGCGTTCATCACCTTGCGTGCTTGTCCGGGATAGGACTTGCGGATGGAGACGATCATGAGGTTGTGGAAGATGCCTTCGACGGGGAGATTGATGTCGACCAATTCAGGGATGGTGAGCTTCATCAACGGAAGAAAGATCCGTTCGACGGCCTTGCCCATGTAGGCGTCTTCCTGCGGAGGCTTGCCGACGATGGTGGTGGCGTAGATCGGATCTTTGCGATGGGTTATGCAGGTCACGTGGAGGACGGGATAAAGGTCTTCCAGCGAATAGAAGCCCGTGTGATCGCCGAAGGGGCCTTCGGTACGGAGTTCGTCGAGCTGAACGTAGCCTTCCAAAACAATCTCGGACGTCGCGGGGACTTCGAGGTCAACGGTTTCGCATTTGACGAGATCGACGGGGGCTCCGCGCAGGAAGCCTGCAATGAGATATTCCTCGATGTCTGGCGGCGCGGGCACGATAGCGGAAAAAGTGACGGCAGGGTCGGTGCCGATGGCGACGGCGACGTCCATGCGGCCGCCGGGGCGATCGCCGTCGGCGAGGACCGAGCCGCCTGAGCTGCGCGCCATGATATCGACAGCGGAGCGCACGGCTTCGATGGAGTGGACAGTAGCCGGGCTTTGCCCGGCCGGACGGGCGAGAGCACCCGTCCCCACCCGGTCAGTGCCTGTCCCAGATTCCGCCTCGGCTGCCGCCCGGCGCAGGGCTTCCCGATAATGTTCCGCTCCAATCTTCTGCCTCTGCCAGTGCATTCCGGCGGTGCGTCCGTCAAAAACCTGCATGCGGTACATGCCGAGGTTGCGTTTGCCGGATTTCGGGTCTCGGGTGGTCACGCAGGGGAGAGTGATGAAGCGCGAAGCGTCTTGCGGCCAGCATTGGAGGATGGGGAAGTCGACCAGTGAGAAATTGTCGCGCTCGATGACTTCCTTCGAGGGGCCGGTGGGCACGGTTCGAGGGAAAAACTTTCCGGCTTCTGCCAGCAGGGGGAGCATTTTCAGTTTGTCGAGGAAGCCCTGGGGTGATTTCACGTCCATGAAAGCGCGGATGCGGTCAGCCACTTCGTCAAGCGAGTTGACTCCGAGAGCGAGTTTCATGCGAGGTTCGCTTCCGAACTGGTTAATCAGGAGTTGGGCGCCGGGGTAGCCTTTTACATTTTGGAAGAGAAGAGCGGGCCCTCCGGGGTTTTGCCGAGGAGTGGCGACTGAAGACTGCTGAGCTTCGCCCGGCCGGACGGCCGAGGGCGACTGTTCCCACGTGTGCATCTTGCTGACCCGATCGGTGATCTCAGCGATCTCCAGGATGGGATCGACTTCAGTCTGGATACGCTTTAGTTCGCCGGCTCGGTCGAGGGCTGCCATCCATTGGCGAAGGTCGTCGAAGGGCAAAGAAGTCTCCTGTGTGTGTGAGAGTACTACAAGGGCTTTTACCACAGAGGGCACAGAGGATCACAGAGGAAAGGCTTCAGCCGCGAAGGACACTACTTTAACCACGAAGGAGACGATGGAATGCTTGAGGTGGCTTCAGACGAACAATTGCAGGATGGTGTGTTCGATCTGGCCCCAAGCTTTGGTTCGGGGGTCGATCAGGTCGAAGTGGCCGGCGGCTGGAATCTCAAGCAGGTGAAGGTCTTCTTTTTCTTTGCCGGCGCGCTTTTGTTTGGCGGCGAGGTAATCCCGACTGAAAACGGAGGAAACTACGTCATCTTTGTCGCCATGGATCAGCCATTGACGGGCTTTGGGGATCGAAAGCTGCATGGGGTCTGCTTCGCGGTAATGGTCGGGGACTTCCTCGGGAGTGCCGCGGAGGAATTCGACAACTGCGTCGTTACTGAGGTGAAGTTGATAAGCACGTTCAAGGTCGACGACTCCAGCGAGCGAGACGATGCGAATCACGCTGGGTTCGTGTGCGGCTAGACAAAGTGCGAGTTGGCCTCCGGCGGAGTGTCCCATCACCAGAAACTTATGGGGAGCGAGGTTGTGCTGGCGGGCGTTCTGCAGGAGGAAGTTGTAGGCGCTGCGAATGTCAGCGAAGGTGTTGGGCCAGGCTCCTCCTTGGTTGCCAACGCGGCGATACTCAAGGTTGGCGGTGGCGATGCCTTTGCTGGTGAGCGCGGCGCAGAGGTGGCCGGTGTGGTCGAGGTTGTACTTAGCGCGCCAAAAGCCTCCATGGATATTGATGATTGTGGGATGCGGCCCCTTCGCCTTCGGAATACGAAGGTCGGCGAACTGATTGGGATCGGAGCCGTAGGCGACACGGGAGTCAGCGGGCGGAGGAGCGAGGGTGAGAATGTCGTCGGCGGCCACGAGGGAATTATAGATTGTTGATTTTGAGTGTTGGTTGTTGAATGCCGAACAGAGTGCATTTCCAATCGCCGATTGGAGACATCCCGGTGTGCCGTCACAGCTTTCGGGTAAGATGGACAGCCAATCCTGATTGCGTTGGATAAATCCGAATGGTAACTCTTTCCGACATACAGACCGCCTTGGGGCGGATTCGCGAGTCTATCCAAATCTCACCGTGCACGCGTTCGGAGACGTTCTCTGAGCTGGCGGGTAACTCTGTTTATCTGAAGCTGGAGAACCGGCAGCGGACTGGTGCTTACAAAGAGCGGGGGGCCCTGAACAAGCTTTTGACGTTGAGTGCAGAGGAGCGCTCCCGAGGCGTGATCGCAGCTTCGGCTGGCAATCATGCGCAAGCCGTGGCCTATCACGCGGCACGGCTGGGAATTCGTGCCCGGATTTGCATGCCCCTGCCCACGCCGCTGATCAAAGTCTCAGCGACTCGGGGCTATGGGGCGGATGTGCTGTTGCATGGGGCTAATTACGACGAAGCGTTTGCTGAAGCTTTGCGGCAGAGTGAAGCCGACAAAATCACTTTCGTGCACGCCTTTGACGACGAGACTGTGATTGCGGGCCAGGGAACGCTGGGGCTTGAACTGCTGGAACAGCATCCTGATCTGGAGGTATTTGTGGTGCCGATCGGAGGCGGCGGGATGATCGGCGGGCTGGCCTGCGCGGTGAAGGAGAAAAATCCCAAGGTTCGAGTCATTGGCGTGCAGCCGTCACGGTTGCCGTCGATGAAGGTCGCGGTTGCGGAGGGGAAGCCAGTCACTTTAGCGGCGGCCGTGACCATCGCAGATGGAATAGCGGTGCGACGGGCTGGGGAGCGAACCTTGCCGCTGGTTCAGAAATATGTCGACGAGATCGTTACGGTCGAAGAGGAAGAAGTAGCGAACGCCATTCTTCTGTTGCTGGAGCGGGAGAAAACTTTGGCGGAGGGCGCGGGTGCGGCGGCGGTGGCGGCATTGGTGAATCATCGAGTTGAGTTGAGCGGGAAGCGAGTGGCGGCAATCGTCGGAGGAGGGAATATCGATGTCACGCTGCTGGCGCGCATCATCGAGCGCGGCTTGGTGAAAGATGGGAGGCTGGTGCGGTTGCGGGTACATTTGCCGGATTATCCGGGAGCGCTGCACCGGTTGACCGGGATACTGGCTGAGC
Source organism: Acidobacteriota bacterium (assembly GCA_003225005.1). GTDB lineage: Bacteria > Acidobacteriota > Terriglobia > Terriglobales > Acidobacteriaceae > Sulfotelmatobacter. The sequence goes on from QIAN01000379.1 coordinate 76,489, forward strand.
ATCGGGCGAATCTGGTGGAGACCTCGTATGACCGGGCTTATCACGGGGTGAACCTGGGGGATACGGCGATTGATATCACTATGGAGACGCGCGGGCCGGAGCATATTGCGGAGTTAATTGCGGCTCTGGGTGCGGCTGGGTATGTGCATGAGCGGATTTTGTGAAGAGAAAGTTATGGGATTAGTGGAAATGCCTTGAAACACTTGTGCTGGTGATTCGCAATACGGGAGGCCCCCTGCGACAGACTCAGGGCAGGTTTTCGCTGCGCTCAGGATGATCACTCGAGTAGTTATTCGTAGCGGAGGGCTTCGATGGGATCGAGGTTGGCGGCGCGCATGGCTGGGACCATGCCGCTGATGACTCCGACGATCGCCAGAATCGTGGTGGCGACTAGAAGAATCATGGGTGAGACGATGAGGCGGATGTCTCCGGCTTCGGCGTGTTTGGCCATGGCGCTGTAAAGGGTGAGACGGCCTACTGAAACAGAAACGATATAAGAGAGCAGAATTCCGAGCACGCCTCCGACGGCGGTTATGACCATGGCTTCCGCAAGGAACTGAAACAGGATGTGGTGGCGGCGGGCGCCTAACGCTTTTTCGACTCCGATTTCGCGGGTACGTTGCGTGACCGATACCAGCATGATGTTCATCAGACCGACGCCGCCGATTCCAAGGGTAACGGTGCCGATGAAAGCGAGCAATACTTTCAGCGCCATGGTGATGATGCCAAACTGTGAAAGTTGTTTCTGCGCGTCGAAGACAAAAACGGCGCGCTGATCGTCGGGCTTGAAACTGTGAGCTGCACCAAGCGTCTCGCGGATGGTGCGGGCGAGCTTGTCATGGTTGAGACCCTGCGAGTCGAGCCAGATACCGTCGAGGTAGTGGTTATCTTTGATGACATCCATCGAATTGAAGGGAATGTAGATGGTGCGATTGTCGTCGCTGTCACCTTCCTGCATTCGCGGTTTAACGACGCCGATGATCTCGAAAGTTACCCCGTTGATCCGGATGTATTCGTCGACCGCCGGCATGCCCGAGAAAAGTTTGTCCCGGGCCTCGGAACCAATGACCGCGTAAAGGCCGTGACGCATGTTGTCGGCGTCATCAAGGAAGCGCCCTTCTTCCATGTCCAGATTCCAGATTTCTTCAATGGCAGGATCGAGACCGGTGACGGGAAATGTGAATGAACGGTTGCCGTTTTGTACGGTGGAGTCTTTGTTCGACATGCGGACCACGTGGCGGCAGAGCGGGATGTTGTTGCGCAGAAGTTCGATGTCGTCGCCGGTGAAGCGGATTTGAACTCCAGCTTTATTTCCGCCAGCCTGCTGCGAGGTGCGGCCGGGAAAGACTCCAACGGCAGTGGCACCGAAGCTCTCGAAGATATTCTGAATGGCGCGGCCGAAGCCATTGCCATAGGCCAGAAGCAGCACGACGGTCGCGATGCCCCAGGCCATGCCAGCCATGGTTAGAAGCGTGCGCCGGAGGTCGTGACGCATGGCGGAGAAGGCTTGCTGGAAGAGGTCGCGATGCATGGGTGGAGTTCATGGTTGATTGTAGAGTGTTGACTGTTGATTTGCGAAAGGAACTAAGCGCTGGCGAAGTTTGATTCCTGATAACCGTGGCGATGCGCGCAGGATCCCTCTTCGGCCCGCTCAGGGCTATCCCTTGCTCTGCCTGAAAAACGGCTGCGCTCGGAATGACGCCAATAGTGAGGATGGTCAGCGTCCCAATCGCAACTGGACCGGTATTTGCGGCGGACGCGCTGCTACTCCTTACGGAGAGCTTCCACGGGTTCGAGCATGGCGGCGCGACGGGCGGGGTAGAGGCCGGCAACCACTCCGGCGACCGCGAGCGCGGTCACGGCCAGCGCGGCGGTGGAAGCAACCAGCTTGGGTGGATCGAATCCCGGCCCGAGTTCGACGCTCGCCAGCGCAGCCATAACCCCGGCCGCGCAGGCGATCCCGATCCCTCCGCTGAGCAGAGTGAGGAAAGCTCCCTCCACGAAAAATTGAAACATAATGCTGCGGTTGGTGGCGCCGATTGCTTTGCGCAGGCCGATTTCGCGGGTACGGTCGGCGACGGCGACGAGCATGATGTTGATGATTCCTATGGCGCCCAAGGCAAGGGTGACCAGGCCGACGCTACCGAGGAACACGTTCATCGCGTCAAAGATCTTTCCGACCTGGTCGACAGTTTTGATCGTGTCCCATTCGTCGAAAGCGTCCGGATTCTTGGGATCAAAGCCATGATTGCGGGCGACGATTCGATGGACTTCCTGTCTGGCCGACTCGTGCAGGGCGCGGGACTTAGGCTGGTAGTTAATGAAGGAGATCACGTCGGGATCATTGCCCACGTTGGTAAGGCGAAAATATTCGCGCATGGTATTGA
>QIAN01000381.1 GCA_003225005.1 Acidobacteriota bacterium
TTCCCTCCCATAAAGCAGCCACTCGCTTTGCAAGCAGTAGCCCTCGCTTTTGGGGTGCCCCAGAAAAATGGGGCAGAAAAAGGAGACATTTCCATGTCCTACTTGAACTCAGTAACGATCGTCGGATTTGTTGGGGCCGACCCCGAGCAGTGTCAAGCGCGAAACAACGGCTCAAAATTTCACCGTTCTTTCCGTCGCCACGCAACGCTCCTGGAAAAACGCAGAAGACGAATGGGTCTCGAAAGTCGAGTGGCATCGAGTCGCGATTTTTCGCCCTCGGCTGGCTGAGGCTGTTCTCACTAACGTCAAGAAAGGCTCGCACGTGCTCGTCGAGGGCAGCCTCGTTAGCACCACGTACGAACGCGGAAACGGCAAAGGTAAGAAAGCGAAGACCAACAAGCAGACGTTCTGGTGCATTCGCGCCGATGTCGTGCGCAAGCTCGACCGTGGCGAACCAGAACTGGAAACGGTCGCATCCGGCTCCGGCGTTGCGTCGGCTCCGGCAAGATTTAGTAAACTGTATTTTCCGCTTAGAAGGCAGGGCCGCGGGTTCGAATCTCGTCGCTCCCGCCAATTCCCTTCTGCCCTAGGCATTTTGAAGCGGCAGAGCAAAAATTCGGCAACACACAACGCAGGTAAGATGAAATGAAGGCAAATAGCCTGGCTTGCCAGGTTTGCCAATTCAGGGCCCCGTTGAAATAGCTAAGTGATTGTGGCGCCTTGCCTTAGCTTATTTCCCCACTGTTCGCAATGAGGAGGCCGGGGTTCGAATCCCCTCTCGTCCACCATCTTTCAAAACGACATCGAGCGTGCCAAAAGTCCTACCGCGGCACGCTCGGACCGGTACCTCGTCATCCACCCGGAACGACATTGCCTAAGCGCCGCCTCATCGGTAAACACTAGCCGAACTTCACAGACTAATCCCGCAGTCGAAGCCGAATAGCTTCCGGTTAGTCGACTACACGTCCACTAGCTTCCCGATGCCTGGAACCGATTGACTTTGCCAATTTATTCTATATTGTATAGCTAATGTCTAGCCGCGATTATCTCGGTGAATTCGAGCACATCGTGATTCTGGCCCTTCTTCGTCTTGCTGGTCGGGCCTATGGAGTTACAGTGCGGCAAGAGATCGAAGCACGGACTGGTCGTGAAGTGTCCATCGGCGCCATTTATGCCACTCTTGACCGCCTGGAAACGAAGGGCTACCTCAAATCGCAATTCGGCGAACCTACGCCAGAACGCGGCGGACGATCGAAACGTTTTTTCCATGTCACCGCCAAGGGAATGTCAGCAGTAAATCGGACGCATCGCGCAGTTCAGAGCATGACCCAAGGCCTTGATCTGATCGGGAGTCACTCATGATGTCCCCATCCACTTTGGCTCATCCGCCACGCATTGCCTCCTGGCTTGTCTAGCTGTTCGCTTCTGCGGAGCAGGCAGAGTCCATTCTTGGCGACCTCAGTGAGGAATTCTCCGACCTAGCCTCACGCTCAGGCATCGATCATGCCTGCCGCTGGTACTGGCGACAAAGTGCCAAAACCATCGCCCATCTCGCGGGTGCCGCGTTTCGCGTTGCGCCATTGTGGCTCGCCGCCGTCGTTTTCCTCGGTTTCACGTTTTCATTGTTCGGCGCAGCCCTGCCCGAACAGTTCATCGTCTCCTTGCTTCGCACTCAGCGGCCTTATTCGAACCGCCACTACGAAGCTTATGTGTGGCTCCTGACCTACGGCATTCCGATTGTGCGCTTCACCCAGTCGCTTCTCATCGGTTGTATTGTGGCAGTTTTAGCGAAGGGAAGAGAAATGGTCGCAACTATGACCGTTAGCGTCCTGCGCGCGGCCATGATTGCCTCGCTTCTTTTCATTTTTTTCGGACACACGCCACCCGCTCGGCCGGTGATTCCACTCCTGGCGCCATTTCTGTTTAGCCGTGCCCTTGATTTGATCGGCATCGTCACTGCCGGAGTCATTGTGCGAAAAGCTAGATCGGCTTCGGCGCGTCGGCTCGCAGCCACCTGATTGGCGGCCGCGCGAATTGACTACGGAGGTTACTACACATGCTTCGTCACATCTTCCCAACAGTCGCTCTCGTGGTTGTGCTCGTTCTGCCAGCGGTAACTCCAGCCGACTTGACACCGGCCACGTCCCGGAAGACCGCGCCAGATTTCACGCTAACTGACGCGAAAGGCAGGCCGGTCAAATTGTCCGCCTACAAAGGCCGGGTCGTGCTACTGGATTTCTGGGCCACGTGGTGCACGGGATGCAAAGTGGAAATTCCCTGGTATATGGAGTTCCAGAGCACGTACAAAAAGAGCGGACTATCCGCGCTAGGCGTTTCAATGGACGACGACGGCTGGAAATCTGTCAAGCCATTCCTTCAACAGCATAAAATCAACTATCCGATTGTGATTGGAAATTCGGAAATGGGAGACCGTTTCGGTTTCAACTCGATGCCCGCAACGCTGTTGATCGATCGCAACGGCAAGATCGCCGACCTGCACGTTGGCATGGTGGACAAAGATGCCTTTGAGAGCGAAATCCAAATATTGCTCAAGGAAAGCGCGTCCAACAAGGCTGTTGAATGAACCAACTCCCGGTAAACGTAACCTGCCCGGCCCGCTAACTCTCCAAAAGCCCGGGTGTAGCAAATGGAAATTCCTGTCTTGAGCCTATTGCTGATCGTAGGCGGATGACGAGCAAACAGGATGTTATTCCGGGCGAGAAGTTCGCCTTACCGGTAA
>QIAN01000380.1 GCA_003225005.1 Acidobacteriota bacterium
CACTCTGCACAAGGCAAGCGCACGAGGCACGATGCGTGTTCACAGGCTGCAGAGGTCTAAAAGATGCACGCGGACAAATCGGGTCTGTGCTCAGTTCAGGAACTGTGACCGGGGATGCGCCCTGTGGGGTAAAACCTTGCAGCCAGTCAATAATGCTGACCGCGGAGTCTGGGAATGGTCGCTGATGGTCAGGGTCCACCCAAAGGTAGCGCTTCGTTTCGTTCCCGCGCACAATTTCGGCCACAAACGATTCCGAGCCATTGCGAATGACGCCGCCTCCGCCGTTCTCAAAATCAAGCTTTTTCATCAGCTGAGTGAACGCAGCTGACTCGTCCTGTGTAAGTGTGCCACCAAGGGTTCTTGTGGCACCGTCCGTATTCCTTGCTAGCCGATAACGGCCATTCCGATATACCTCAAAACAAATTCCGGGAGAACGCTGTTGTCCACTCACCGCCGGGTAAGTGTTGCTGTATGAGAGCCGAGCCATTACGGTGGTCGGTCCTTGGTCATCTGCTGGCCCTGACTGGGCGGCGAGGCAAGTCTGCAAAATCACGCAACACAGAATGCTCATCCATATTCTCTTGGAAGTCATTGTAAAATCCTCCTAAAGTTATGAACGAAGTCCGGAGGAAATCTTGCAGGCGGGCAGCGAACCTGTCAAGACAGGGGAATTGAACTCAACTCCTGGGAAGCGTTCGCGTACATATGGAATCTGTCCGAAGCCACTTCTCCGCGAACGCCACTTATCGGGCACTTGAACCTTGATGATTTTCGCGCTCTCGACGGATACACTTTCCACTATGCGCATTCGGAAATTCCTTTTGCGATTTCTGGCTATCTACGCGGCCGCCTTCGTTCTGGTGTATCTGATTCCGGAACATATTCATCGCAGAGATTTTGACAGGGCGTTTTTTGCGTGGCTGCACGACCGCACGCCTCAAAATGAGGCGGCACTGCGAAGCGAGCAGCGCAAAAATGAGATGATTAAGCTAGTTGATACTGCACTCGTCGCTTTGGTGATAGTGACGTTGGGGTCTGTCATTTACTGGATTGGTCGTTTCGTCCAGCACAAAGTAGACCGTCGGCGGTCGAACGGAAGCGCCCAAAATCCACTTGTCCGCTAACGCCGACTACTCAGGACTTGGGAAAGTTTCTTTTGAGTTTGTGATTCTGTTGTGCCAGTCGTGTCGGCAGAAGCCACACTGTCGGGCTGTCGGCGTTCGCGCTAACCGACCACACTGCGGGCAACAATTCAGCGCGATTTTCTCTTGATGGTCTCTCATTATCCTCTCTCCGGCCCGCAGCACAAATGCTTGAAATCCGCCACTTGCCAGGTCCAACACTTGCGCTTCATCTGAAAGCATCTCGCGTAAGTGGCGCGGGCCGCTTCTTGCCTCCGTTTGGGCTCCTGCGTCACTGCGGCCGTGTGTAGCCTTTATTGTCCCTGCCAGGTGTCGGTTCGCGGCTCGTTCTTGCTCGTTCATCAGATGCGAGTAGTAGCGGAACACATACCAGGCCTTGTCGTTATCCATTTTGTTTCTCGCACCTACAGAACAAGCCCTTTCGTACTCATTTTAGCCTGGAATCCGGTTGCATCTTGTGCAGCTGAATCCTTTCCGCTTGCGTAAGCGTCAGCCGGAGACCGTCTGGACAAATCGCGTACAAGTGCCCGTGCCAGTCGCAAAACGATAGTAGCATTAGGGCTCCATGGATTTAGCTGTCCCGTTCCTTGTGGTTGCGAGTGGACTTCTTGGCTTGGCTTTTGACCGCAAAGTCGCCAACGCAATTCACTGCTTCGGCATTGCCTCGAGCGAACGCTTCCCACAATGGATGAGGTGGCCTACCACCTTACCTCCCCGGTCTTCGCGCGATCCAGAACGTATGAAATCCCGTTGCCTCCGCCTCTCGGCTATTTCGGCCAGAACACACCCTATTCTCCAACGTTCGCGGACCAACGGCACACTGTCAATCTCTTTGCCAGCTATCGCTTAAAACCGACCGTTCGTTTCAGCGTGGAAAGGCCTCTATGGCTCAGGATTTCCCGTCAACACTTTCCCGCCTCCAATCGTGCGAATCGGACCCTACGAGCGTCTCGATCTGCGCGCCGACAAGTCCTGGCTGTTTCGAAAATGGAAGCTCAGCCTCTACGGCGAGTTGTGTTGAATGCTACTAATCACGACAACCGCAGATTTGCGGGTCTGGCTTCAATTCCACGACCAAGCAGTTTGTGCTCTTCACCAACGACGGCATTCCCGCGACGCCCACCGTCGGGCTGGCTTTCGATTTCTGAGCCGTCTTTCTTTCGTGCCAGCTGTGCTTCCGGGTGTCGCCATCCGTCAAAGATTCGGTAATGGGTCAGTTTGAAGACTGCGTTTTGGGACTGCGCGTTTGGAAAGCTGCAAAACTGTGCATCAGGAAACTGTCTCACTCTAGGTTCACTCCAAGCGTGTTGGTCAGCGTGAGCTTTCTATCCAGCAGCTCAGCTCCGCGAACCCCGTTTGTGGGCCGCCAGCAACTTCTCGTGTATCGGCAAAGAAACAGGGTTTAGCTCGATCTCGTCGGTTTCCCTCCGCCAAATAGGTGCCGCAGGGCTATACCCGAATCCAAATTAGCGCTATTGGCGTGCATTAAAGCGCGATTTGCACAGAGGTGAGATACAGCTTTCACGCAGCGCGCTGGCCTCAGCGTCCGACATCTGCCATTCCTTTCCGCCGATGACGGCCTGCACGAGTTCGACCTCAAGCTTACCCTCAGTTTGGGGAACGTCTTTACCCAGCCACTGGCATCTCCAGTGATCCAGCCGTTGGCGAAGAATGTCTTGATCTTCGGCGGGACCGTGCTGTGACAGTCGAAACGCCGCCTCCCCCGCTTGCGCCGGCGGCGCCGCAAGTAAGCGAGTGCGCAGGAATGCGTCAAGTCCGCTCGAGTAATAGGCCCTAAACAGGGCAAAGCTGATGTTGGGGTCAAAGAATTCGGCGTTTAGAGGCAACGCTGCCTCGAGTAATGGAAGGGCGCGTTTAGCGTCCCACCGCATGAAATACGCGAGTATTCCACCGCGCGCTTGCCCGTCCCAATCCGTGCCTGACGTTTCGTACAAAGACAGAAGATCGTCATAAATCGCGTTGGTCGCAAACCGCGCGGCAAAAGAGGTTTTTTGCTGCAGATCTTGCCTCTTCTGCTGCGCGTTGGCCGCAGCAGCGTGGATCTGATCTTTCAGACACTCGTCTGTCTCCGGCAACGTATCGAAGGGCGCGTTTCGGATCGCGTCAAGCCTTACCGAGTGGGTTGCGCATACTTCCTTTATGAGAAAGGGCTTTACGTCTTGCGGGGCAAGTTTGATCAACTGCGCGAAAACGGCCGCACGTTCACCCACCATAATTGGCTTCGATTGCGTTTCCAAGATGTTCTCCAGGGCCGGCACGATTCGCGTGTCCTGCAAGTACGAGCCGTAGGTATTCAGCAGCCAGTCCACGTTGTACTCATTGACCTCCGCGAAGTGGGTGACCAAGACTTCGCGCGCCGCGCCGAAATCCGGCCCAGCCGTTTCTTTTCGTTGTGCGAGCTGAATGAATAATGTGAGCGCAGCAGTCACCAGAGGCTCTCCGGTGCGCTGGGGAAGCGTCGCCGCGATGCGCTTCAGGTATTGGCTTTCGATTTGTTCTGTCGGCGGGGGTTTGCCAGGCGCGGCCGGATCATAGGGGACTTCCAGCCGTGCATTAAGTGCGACAGCAGTTGAGAACAGTTGGGAACTGGGGGAAAGGGCTTGCGCAGGATCGCTTAGCGCGTGTTCGAGCTCGGCCACAACCAATGCCCGGTTGCGCGCCACCCAAAGCCCGCGCGTAACATTCACGGCAAACGGATAAAACGTTTTCGGATGAAGAAAGAGTGAGAGCTTTACCCGTGTCGAAGCGTCTCCCGTCAGCCAATCGAGTTCGTCGGCCAGCGATTGTGCTTGTCGGCGGTCACCTGCCTGGCGAATTTGCTCTTCGAGGATGGCCGCGCGGGCAGCGTCCTCGGCATCACTCATTGTCTCCACATTGAACTCGACTTCGTTGCTCGTCAGAGCCCCGAGCGGCTGCCGATTGCGCAGATCTCCCGCGCCCACACGATGCGTCACAACGTGAACTTTGTAGTGACCCGGCGAGTCGAAGCGATAGACCGAGTTCAGAGACAAAACAACCGTTTCAGGTTTATTTACTTCAAGAGAAGACATGCCGGCATAATCAGGGCTGTATCGGCTCCCGCGGGCCTGATCATCCAGCCAGGGAAACACGCCCGTCGGGGGTGACAAGATCACCGTATCAACAGGCGAGGCAGGTTCGGTCGTTGTCGTATTCAAGGAGAAGCCCGGCTCGGTTGCCGTAAATGCGAGGCCGAGCAGAATGGGCTCACCGATGCGGTAGGTAGTCTTGCCTCCTTCGAGCGATAACTCCACCCGAACGGGTCCGGCGGTTTGCGCGGATGCCACCTTGCAGCACAACAAACCAAGAATCAAGATCAGCAATCGACGCATCGGAGTCACCTCCTATTATCAGCGGTGGCCATCCTTCCGCCGAAGTCATGTTGCTGACAGCTGCGATGGCGTGCACTACCAGAAGCGTTGCGCCTCGGCCCGAACCACACCCCATACCTCTCACAGAAGATCATGGACTCATCGAGCGGAATAGGGGTCGAAGTCTCCGGTTTGCGCTTCGCGCAACGTCGGAACTACCACAGGTTTATTTTGCGCGGCTGCTTTATCTTGTGCAGGAGAGCTGAGGCACACTGACAGCGCAGCCAGGCCAGAGAAGCCAAATCGGATTACGGCGCGAATTTTCATTGAGTTCCCTCCCCCAAGGAAATGACTCGGCCGTAGACGGAAAGACCGAGTCTTATCTGTGGGCCATCAGCTCGCGGATTGCCGATTCAAGAAGGTCGCGACTCGTCTTGCAGTCGGCACCATCGGGCGAAGTGGCCAACTCAGGTTGAAGCGCCGTGCGACCTCTCTTGTCCGCGATGCTTGGATCAGCACCCCCAGCCAAAAGAGGCTTGATGTGCCAATACCGGCAGAGATCGGAGGCGTACATCAGTGCCGTACGCCCAGAGGGATCCTGCGCGTTGACGTTTGCACCGTGCTCAGCAAGGAGGGTAATCATCCCGCTGTTCGTCTGCATGAGGATGGCGAACCAAAGGGCGCCACGGCCCGAATTGTCGGTGGCATTGGCATCGCCGCCTCTCGATAGCAGAAATTTGACGTCGTTCAGGGACCCGTTTGAGACGGCGGTGAGGAGAGGCGTCTCACCGGTATCTGGGTCGCGAGAATTGACATCAGCGCCTTTCCCTAAAAGGAAGCGAGTGATATCGGCGCTGCGGGCCGCCGTCACCAAGAGCCGCCTGCCTTCGGGAGATTTCAGGTCCGGCTTTCTTGCAGCAAGCAGAAGCTTGACGATGCCAACGTTATCCGTAAGAGCAGAATCAAAGAGCGCTTTCTTGCTTACGCTGGCTCCGTGTTCCAGTAAGAAGCGGACAGACTCGAGATCTCCGGAGGCTACCGCGGAAATAAGGGCATTTTCATGGTCCTCGCCCAAGGTATTGACGTCCCAGCCGGAGCCGAGTAGCTCTTGATACAAGGCAACTGAGGGTTTCAGGAATCGGTCAACCTCAGCAGCTTCGCGGACATGTTTTTCCAATCGGGTCAGGCGAGGAAGTCCGCGGTTAGCATCCACAGTTTCGTAAATGCGGCGTTCCTCCTTGTAGGTCAACTTGATAGTGCTAACATCCATCCAAGCAGTGCCGAGGCGAGGAATCTCGAAGAAATGCGCGTCTTGAAACCTTCGAACAAGCTCTAGGAACTTCGCTTCGGGGATGCGGTAGTGCTGCACGCCGGGGACCGCGCAAGCGCGCAAGCCGTGGAAATCGACTTGTCCGCCGCTGTGAAAATCAACTTGGAACACGGGGCAATCTTCGCAATTGCCCGGGCTCTCATAGTAAGAAAGGACGACATAGGTAGAGTTGGAGGGGCGATGCGCGCATGCGGCAATTGACAGACAGACAGTTCCGAGGGCGAGAAGGCGGATCTTGCGAAGGAACATAAAACACGACTCTGGCTGAATAGACGTCGATAGGGCGCGATAGGTTTCCCCAGGCGGTTTGAAAAGGATGCCACTTCCCGTGAAACCGGCTAAACGTAGATAGCAATCCCACGAAGCGGGCCAGTCCGGATCTGGGACGTTGCTCCTATGTCGCCTCCAACCGATTCCGGACGGATGACGAAGGGACGGCCCTTTCGTGCACCATGGACAGGCGCACCTGCTTTTGGACCAGGGCGTTGAGAAATATAATTCCTCCCGCTCAAAGTGTGCCCTACGAAACTGTCTCACTCCAGGGTTCACCCATAAACTGAACCCTTCATTGAGACAAAGGTGTGCATCACAGCCTCGTTCGAAGGGCATCGCTCTTCCCCTACTTTGCATTTACCTACCAAAGAAGGTCGCTCCCTTCACAAATACTGGAGCTGCCGAGATGCAAACTAGAGGCTTAGAATGTGGTGCGTTTGAATCGTTGTCTCAGCAGGGTTTTGCTGGGCCGCAGAACCTGGGGTCGAGATCAACGGTTCCATTCACGAAACTGGTACCAGGAGATGTCCGGTAACCCCACTAATCGTCCAGTGGAATAATCTCCGCTTCAGGGAGGAATCATTCGTACCGCAATGCGATGAGTGGATCGACGAGCGTGGCGCGCCGCGCCGGCAACAAAGACGCCGCCGCGCCCACTGCAATGACGACGCCGACCACGGCGGAGAATGTCCAAGGGTCTGTGGCCGACACGCCCCAGATTTCACTCGAGAGCAAGCGCGTGAACCACGGCCGCGCAAGTACCGTTCTGACCGGGCATCTTCCGGGCACGCGGTCGGCAATTCGGAAGCGATCCAAGATTGGCCCTTCCGAACTGATTAACCATTGCCAATAGATTAGGTGGAGAGACCGCCACGTCCCCGGCTTTGCCGCTTGTCTCTGTCGAGGTTGCGCAGCTCCGATTGCAGCCTTGTTTGGTATTGGCCGAGCCATCCGCCCCACTCGGACTGTACATCACGAATGCCCCGACGTAGCAAGAACTCCGCTTCTTTGTGGAAGTGTGACGAGTTCTGGAGGAGAGCGTTGGCGTCTCCGAGATCATCCACGCACAATGTGGGTTTCTTGTGTTCGAATCGTTTCTCGATGCGAATGAAACTGTCCACCGCGAGTTTCCCTTTCTTACGGGCTTCCTCAATGGCATTGGTGTGATAGATCAAATGCACTTTTGCGTCCGAGCCCTCGACGAGCATATAACGCTTGCCCGTTTGTTCATCTTCAGTGTGGAGAAGGAGGCGGCCAGCCACACTCTGTAACTGGCGGAGAGTCGTGACCTGGAGGGGAAGGCGTTTGTCGGAGAGCAGAGCGCCGTGCGCCACGAGCATTTTTTGACGGTCCCCACTTTGTTGCAGAGTCCTCAACACTCTCTCAAAATCTGCCTGTACGCTCCACTGCTGCGGCCCGACGAACTGCGCGAGGCCCATTTTTTGAAGGTGCATGAGCCGCGCAGCAAGGTGTTTCTGGAGTTGCTGGGCAGATTCGGACAGTGACCTGTCCTCGGGAATGACAGTCACCACGAAGCGTGGAGCGGAGCCGTCGTTGCTCCATTGGAGGATACGGTCGAGTGGCGTGTAGCGGGCTTGGATTGTTTCGCGCCGGTGCGCCTCTTGGGCATCTGCAGGAGAGCGATAGCCCAAGACTTCAGTAGCAATTCCTTCCGCCTGCTCGCGCAAACCCCCACGAATGTATTCCCTTGGCAAGCGAAAAGGGATTCCCTTCTTGTCCACTCCTCGAAGGGCAATGTGAACGTGAGGATGCTCCGTGTTGTGATGAACCGCGGCAACCCATTCGAGTTGGGTGTCCAGGTCATGTTCCACCCGATGGATCAGCTCGCGAGCATACTGATGGAGGTTCAGGCGGTCTCCAAACTCTGGAGACACGATGATTTTGAAGAGCCGTTGGTCGCCGGCGCTCTGCCATTTGTCAAGCGTTGCTGCGATGTTTAGGCTTTGCTCAGTAGCATTGAAGCCTGCCTCAACTGCCTTCCCACTCTGTGTCGCGCTCTCGCGGGCCACGTATCTTCCGTGGGCCTTCCACTGGCCTGGATTCTTGTTCGCCGAGTAACTCACCCGAACAGCCACGCGCTGATTAAATGTACGGCACGCCCGTACGCTCCCACCCGCACTGTGCGTGCCCCGCGCCTTCTGTCCCCGCTTCGACATCTGAACGATTCGAAGCATGGACCGGAGAATGCCCGTATACTTGCGCGGGTTCTCGTTCGGCCCATGCCTTGATCTCCTCGGTTCCAGGCGAATAATGGGTTCGTCATTCATCGGCCACCATTCCCTTAAGAGTTTCTCTGTTCTTATTCGAGATTCCTTCCGCGGCAGCACGTACCAGCTTTTCGTAACGCAGCCTGGCACGAACGCGGGCCGCGGGGAGCGCATCCTCCGGGGGTTCGACCACACACGTGATGACGTACTTCAGGAACACGTCGGTTAGGGCGACCTGCGCGTGTGCGAGCGTCTGAAGTCCCTGCACTTGCTTCGCCAGATTCGCAAGCGTCGCTGCCACTCGCGCCTCGAACTGTTCGGTCGCTTCTGTGTTAGCCCCCTGCCGGATCTCGTGCTCGCAAGCTGCTATGAGGAAAGCTTGTTCGGAACTGAAGCCACGCTCCTTAACGGCGGCGCGGACCTGTTCTCGCAGTTCAGCGGAAGGGTATCGAAAACTTCGTGGAATGGCCTTTCGACTCACAAATTCCCCCTTTCAGGTGAGGTACCACCGCGGTACCACGAATTGACCAACCTGGTACCGCGCAAACGGCAAGGAGCATAAGAGGTTAAGCGCAGAAACCACCACGAAGTGGTACCGCCCCTTTATGTTCCAATACCCATGTCTTTCGCCGATGATCCCCCTGCATTGCATGCATCCTGCTCCTATCGGTGTCGACAAATGTCTATTGGTGTCGATTTGTGCCGACTCGTGGTCACTTTTGTTGATTCCGGTCGACTCTCGTCTACTTCGGTCCATTCTTGGTGACGACTGTCGACTGCGAGACTTTTCATGCTTTACTTCCGCACGACATGGTGCTATATGTACAGCAGTATAGCGGACCTGTCAATGAAGAAAGACTATCAGCGATGCTTGGACAAACTAGCCAGCACACCGCCCGAAACGAAATCCGCGCTCATTCGATCTCTTCTTCCTGGAATAGAAGCGGCACTGAACTCAGGCAAGCGACTGAAAGCCATCTGGGAAGCCCTGCGAGAGGAAGGCCTACAGATGAGCTATCACAGTTTTCACAAGACAGTATCGCG
>QIAN01000382.1 GCA_003225005.1 Acidobacteriota bacterium
ATCCGGGTGATCCAGTAGCTACCCCGATCGTGGCCAAGATCAACGAGTTGTTTGCGGTGGATGCCGAAGCGCGTGAGCAGAGTCTCAGTGTGGAGGCGCGGCATCGGTTACGTCAGCAGAAAGCTCCTGAGCGGTTGGAGAAAATCAAAGCGGCTATCGAAGCCGCAAAACCTGGGGCGTTGCCAGGCGGGGCACTGGAGAATGCTTGTGAATATGCCATCGGAATCTGGCCGAGACTGATTTGTTTTCTTGCATACCCGGAGTTAGAACTGAGTAACAACCAAGCAGAGAACTCGATGCGTCCGGTAGTCTTGGGCAGAAAAAACTGGATCCATATCGGAAGCCCGCAAGCAGGATCTAAGGTGGCAGCGATCTTGTCGGTGATCGAAACCTGCCGGCGCCTGAAGCTTTCAGCACGAGATTATCTGTCGGCTGTGCTCCCCGGCTTAGCCAATACGCGCCTGCAGCGTCTGCCTAACCTCACCCCAACGGCCTGGGCCGCTCAGCATCAGTAATCAGTAACATCCCACGTCTGTCAACCCTGTGCTTACTCTGACGCTTACGAAGCACGTCCATGCCGTAAAATTCATGTGCGTGCAATGGCGATTGTGATGGAGCGGCAGCACGCACCTCGTTAGTCTTAAGAAGGTCTAGAGGAGAACCGGCCCTTGGGCCGTTTGCTAGGAAGGATGCTGACGTGCGAAATGTGTTTGTAGAGAAGTGGCCCTCGCTGGTAAAGATCGTGCTGGTAGCTGGTGCGGTGCTGTTCGTTATGATTCGCTGGGCTTAAACATGAAGACATTCGAGACGCTGCCCCGCTGTTTGGCTTTGTAATGGACCGGGTCGATCTCGGTCATCGTCGCATTGGAGCATTCCTCTACAACCCCACACCTTTTGCGGCTTCCAGCCCTCGGTCCTCTCTTTCGATTCGGGCAGCCGATTGGCGGAAGTCGTCTTTGGATTTCGGATTTCCGTGCTGTCGATCCGTTTCCCAATGCCATCGTGGTCTCGCCGTACGCCTCCGGCTCGTCCCTTATCTGACTTGCGCTGGGTTTTCTTTGCTTTTCGTCTAATTTTGTCTTCCTTGGTTGGTTTTGCCATGTCCACAGTTGTCCTCAGGCCGGAGCCGATTGCTACCTGTGAATCCAAACCGCAACACTCCCGGAATTCCACTTCGGAAGGGCGGGGGTAGGGTATATGACAGTCATACGGGCTGAATCGTTGTCATACCCTTTCCCGCTCAATCCGCGATGCGCTCTTAGACCAAGGTCCGGCTGACACCATTCGGTTCGCGATTTCGGCTAGATTCACCCGTCCGGAGCGAGGATGATCTCAGCCCAGCCCTCTGGCGGATGGGGCCGTCTGCGGTGCGCGCCGAAGACAGCGAGTGATCCATGCGGGCTGCTGGAGCAACACAGTGATAGACTGCATCTGAGCCCGCAATTCAAATCTCTGCTCGAAACGTTTGCGCCTAAAACCGCACCCAGTCCACGACGAGCCAGTTTTAGGATAAACCGATTCTCCAGGAGGTCAGAATGGAACACACTATTTCTACCCAAGAGCTGAAAGGCAAACTAGACCGCAAAGAGAGCATCAAGGTGGTTGAGACGCTTGCACCTGAGCGCTACCGCGAAGCCCACATTCCCGGAGCCTTGAATATTCCGCCTGACAAAATCAAGGAACTTGCACCCCAGGTATTGCCCAATAAGAATGCTGAAATCGTGACCTACTGCACGAACACTCATTGACATGCCAGCGAATACGCCGCCCGTGAATTGGCGGCCATGGGCTACACCAACGTAGCGCATTATCCTGAAGGAAAGCAGGGATGGATGGAAGCGGGGCTTCCGGTGGAGAAGGCTGCTTAGCAGGCGGCGGAAAAAGGGGTTCTGTAGCAGGTGTAGCTCGCTTTCCAGTACTTCCTCCGTGCATTGCTATCGAGTTTGGCGGTGTTGAAGGTTGCTGAAGCGGGGGCCTTAGCACAGTTTATGCACACTGCGGCGGTGGGGCACTGCGCATGAGGTTGCCCATGCGCCCCAAGTTGCAAGCCGCCGCTGTGAAGGTGAACATCCATTCGACCCGCTCCAGCCCTCGATGTCGCAGCCTGAGGAGTAGACCGATACTTTTCATCTGGCCGAAAACCTCTTCGATCCGCATGCGTTTCTTCTGACTGAGTTGATCACCAGCATGGCGGGTGGTGCGTTCCTCTGCGGCGCTGCGACGGTTCGTGTCGTTCTCGGCGACATGCGGAGCTGCTGAAGCGGATGGGCGTGAGGGATTCGCTGCTCAGGGCTTACGTAGCGGAACACACCCAACTGTTGCTCGCCTTTTGCACGCATATCTTCTTCTTATCAGCTTGCACTCTAGAAACAAGAAAGTTTTCTGGTACCGCCAAATCCGTGAGCCGCCGCGGACCTGTGGATATATAGTTATCTTACCAGGAGGCGCTTTACGGACAGAGTTCCCGGTTTGTTGTTTCTTCTCGTCTTTGCGTTTGCGCCCCTGACAGCGCTGCCCCAAGACATTCCATCTCACCCGAAACCGGGTGGTAAAGTATGCGTAGCAACAGTCTCCAACATGAGTGCACGCGCTGCCCTGGTCGACCGCTTGACCGAGCGCGTGTCGAAGGATCTGAGAGACGACAAAATCAATGCCCTGACCATGGATTCCAGTACGACTACGGACCACAAACTTCGTCCCACCCGCGAAAATGGCGAAGAAGCGAAAAGCAAGGACTGTGATTACATTTTGCTCACCCAAATCGTGGATCCGAAGACACGTCCGTTCGATCCGCAGAGTCCCCAGATTTCCATCGGAGGAAAAGTTCCGAGCGTAGATGCGAGCGATCCTCTTGGCGGCTCCTCGGGTCCGGTTTACCGAGATAACCTGCAAATCAGCTTCGCGCTATTTCCCACGGACCGACTCAAACCCGTAGTGGATACCGTGATAATGGCACAGCCGTCTGGAAATGCGTCTGACAACCTCTTACCTGCAATGGATCGTGAGTCCAGCCGTGTCGGTCACGAACTGAAGAGGAAATAGCCAGAAAGTTCTTCATCTTTTTCTTTTCCAGATCAGGCTCGCCGTGTTGCCTTGAGCCGAGTTTTTGCGCAAGCTGTTAGGGCGATTCCGGCACTTACGTTGCTTTCTTCTTGTTTTTGCGCCCGTCTCTGCTTCCGAACATAGCCGGAGAGCGCGCCGCAGTTCGACGTGAGATCGCCATATTCGGTCGCAGTCTCGATGGGTTCAGCAGCTTCCCGACCCAGCCACGATTGAGTTCTTCCGGCGAAGCATTCACACGCCGGTCCTCGCAGCTGGTTGGCATGCCGAAGTTTGCCTGAAATTGGGCAGGCAGAAATCGGAAGTCCCAACAAGGTTGCTATTTGGAGGTGTCGGGCGTCGAATAGAATAATTGGCTCAAATACTGGGTTATTGGGCATCCCTGAGCACGAAAGGGATCGAATCATGACACCCGTGGCAGCGGCCAAGGAGCGCCGCACGTTCGACCCCAAGGCTTTCCTTTCGACTATCGACGGCGGTCTCGAAAGATCGAGACTCTTCCCAGAAAACGGATGGTCTTTTCTCAGTTCAGTTCAAAGTTCGCTTCTCGACGTAGTGCTTCACCACTGGCTTCTGCTCCGACATCCGTAGTTTCCCGCAATGTTTCCAGCTCTGTCATCTTGTTGCCAACTCGATCGTGTCAGGACTGAGCCGTTTTGATCAGCGAAGTCAACGCTTCCAAGCCTATGCTCTAGTTAACGAACAGATGAACAGGCAAGTTAAGCCTCTGGGATAATGAAATATGAGCCCTATCAATAAACTGGCACCAAAACTGCGCAAAGCTCCGCAACCGCCTCTGTCACACGCTGGAGCGCCTGCTGACGCAGACCGAGCCCAGAGGCCACCGCTCGTCCAGCCCTCTGCTCCGGACTCGGAACTGACTCCCGGTGATCGCGTCGAGGAGTTGGCTGATTTTGGAAAACCCACCGGAGTGTTCGGAACCGTTGAGCAAACGAACGAAGACGACGCGCTGGTAAAGTGGGATGACGACGGTCGTGTGAGACTGCGCCAACATTGGCTTAAGAAAGTTAGCAAAAAGGTTCATCCCCTTGGCAAGCCAGCAAGTGTATAGATGTGCGTCATGTCCACCACAGGCAGTCGAAATCAAGTGGCAATTATGGCAGCAGGCTTGCTAGAACAACTCGTGAGTCGCCTGACGTAGCACTCCTCGTGAACGGCTTGCCGTTCTCGTCGGCAGAGAAACCGATCAGCAAAATCCACCGTCTGGCTGCAAAGTGCGCAGGATATTTCTGGAAAGGGGCGGCTACCCATAAGCGCCTCCTTTCGAGGGTCAGGAGTGGTGTAGGCCAAGAGCGAAATGCGGACTGATCAATACAGATCAAGTTCGGAGTCTGGCCCTCCGAGCAACTGCTTTCAGTGAGAGAGAGTGAGAGAGCCGAATGCAATCGCCGGCGGACGTGCTACAATCAACATGGGGGCGGTTACGTTTTTCTCCTCTTTCAGGTCTTCTGACCTAAGCCAGTTCATCTGAAGCTCTCCCACCTTAGGCTTTTCAGCGAGTGAGCGGACTAACCACGTCCGTTTGCAAGCGATCTTGTGGCGAGCCGATCAACCCGCGGTGCAGGACGCGGATTGAGCGAATAGCCTAGCAGCTAGGTCGATGCAGGACTCGCCCAGAAGGATCGCTTTTGATAAGCGTAGGTAATATTTCCTTCGGTCTGCTTATCGTGCTATTCACCGCCCTGCTGCTCCTCTGGATGCGCGAGACAAAATCAGAGGCCGCCGGGTCTGGACAAAGGATGTGCCCGTCTTGCGGACTGATCACATCCAGATCAAAGGCACGCTGCATGGAATGTGGCAAGCCTCTTACTGTGGTGTATTCGATTTCAAAGAAGTGAAGCGCCGCTTTGCTTGCGTTAAGGATGAAGACATGAAAAATATCAAGTTTGTCGTGAAGGTAAACCGACGTGGCACTCGCGCTCCTGAATACGTGCAGCGAGTGGATTCGACTCCAGTCCAAATGACAACCAATCGCAAGCTGGCATTGCTCATGGGAAGATTCACGGCGGAAGACACCGTAAAATCGCTCGTAGGTTCCCGGGGTACCCCGGAGTTAGTGTCTGTGCAGGTCGGGACTGAAGGTCTGCAAATATAGCCTGCTGTCATTGAGCACGAACTCCTCGTGTTCCGCTTCCTCTGAAAGTTCTTCACGAGAACGTCACGGCATAGTCTTTGGAACAGCGATAAATGCGATGGCGGAAGCCGCGAAGACGAATCGGTGTATGAAGCTGAGCGCGAGTGGCGGGATTAGAGATAAACCGGCCACACATTCGACACGTTACCAAGACTTATTTGCCGAGCACGGTAGTTCCTTTTGCTGCTCCGTTTTCGTGGCAGTCTGTTCTATGTTGTTGAGCGGTATCAAACAATCGCAATTCCAGATGTAGATTGTCACAAGGATTTGCACCGTTCGGTGCAAAAAGTCTGTTGCCGCAAAAAGCAAAGTGAGCAATTGTGAACAGACAAGCATCTCTCTGTTGGCTATTTTATTTGGATTGAAAGGTAACTTTTCTCTTCATCAATTCAGCAACGCCTAGTCGGTTCTACCCTGCCTTCGAACGTAGAAACGCCGTTCTCCCGAAGCAACTCGTTGCACAATGAGCGTAGCCATTCCCCGCGGTTGCGGAGTCGCTTGAGCAAAGCCGCGTCCGATACGTCAGCCCAATTCGCTAATCTGGCCTGTAGTACCGTCTCGCGCAATCAATAGCCTCGCGCGATCGCGCGAACCCTCGCAGAAAGCCCTCGGGATCGACTACCGCAAATTGGGAAGCTCAACCCTAATTCTGTATAGCCTTCAGTTGCCACACTCATGAAAGAAAAGGCACTCCAAGTTCTTCTGGTTGAGGATGACGCGGGAGATGTCCGCTTGCTCCGCGAGATGTTCAGGGAGAGAGGCCGGACAGTTTCGAATTGACGCACCTCTTGCGCATGAGCGAAGCTGAGATTCATCTTGCGAAGGGAGGAGTGGACATCGTCCTGTTGGACATGGGATTGCCGGATGGGCATGGTCTCGATACCGTGCGGCGGGCGCACGCGGCGGCCCCAGGCGTTCCACGGATCATACTGACCGGGCGACAATTGCTGCATCATAGTGAATGCTAAAAAGAACATGGCCACTGAGTTATGCGCCATGTCGGGGAAGTCCGCATGAGTATTTCAAGAGAGGCACGCGGAACCGAAAAATCGCATTGCGTTTTTCGTCAGCGCAACTGACCGGCAGTCGGTAGTGTCCTAGTTTGAACTCTTATCGGTTAAGTCCGGCATCAAATAAATCGTGCGGCGAATTCCATTCTGAAACGCTTTTATGGTCAGCTTTCGCTGCCGCTGCAATTGCCTTTAGAGCCTAACAAAACCCGCTTTTCCTGGAGCCGAAATCGTGAAGTCAGTATGGGTCTACGCCGGAAAGTTCATGCGCCGCAGCAGGTCCTGGAAGCGTGGATCGGAGCGCAGGGTTTCAAGGCGAGGGTCCCTTTTCATCCACACCATCCATGCTGCCCTCTCGCGGTAACCGGCTTCCAATTGAGCCAAGGCTTTATCCGTCTGTTTCATGGCGGCGAATATCAACGAAATAACATAAGGAGAGACGTATCGGGCCGTGGACAGCTCGGCCAATTCGGTCAAGAGTTGCTCTGCCTCTTGCCCGCGTTCGGCCTCCGCGTAGGACAGTGCCAGAAGCGCCACTGACATGGGAGTTCGCCCGGTTAACTGAAGCGCCGTTTCCATCTCGGCAATCGCCGCATCGTACATGCGGTTAGCCAGATAGGATATTCCAACTCCCCAGTGGAGCTGAAAAGCGGCGGGGTCCAGATCGGAGGCCTTCTTGTGCTGATCTAGCGATGCGTCGTATTCGCCCCCAAACCAATAGACCGCCCCTAACATGCCGTTGATGATGGACGAGGCCGGATCCAGCCGGACGGCCTGTTTCGCTTCGGCCAATGCTTCCTCGTAACCGCCGATCATCGACAGAGTGAGGCCATGCCATCCCCGTGCCGTTGCGTAATTTGGATTCAGTTCAATCGCTAGCCTGAATTCTCGTTCGCACTTCGGGAAGTCGTAATCGTAGTACGCCGTCGACCACGCGAATGAGGTATGGGCCTCGGGCAGGTTCGGATCGAACTCCAGGGCTTTCAGGGCCAGCACCTTCCCCTTGCCACAACCGTGCTCCGGAGAGACAAAGCCTCACCAGCCGAGAATGGAAACGCAGTCGGCTAAACCTGCGTAGGCGGCGGCGTAGCTTGGATCCCTCGCGATTGCCTGCTGGAAGTGTTGGGTAGCCTTTCCGAGTCCGTCCCTGCTGCGCCGGTTCCAGTGATACCGCCCCTTCAGATAGGCTTCATACGCTTCGGGGTCGACAGCGCGCGTTTGTGCCAAATGTTTCCGCTCTTGAGGAGTAAGCTTGACTTGGACTTCCTGGGCGATGGCTTGAGCCAATTCTGATTGGAGAGCGAGCACATTGCGCAGGTCCCGTTCGTAGCTTTCCGCCCACAGGTGGGTCTCTTTGGGCGCGTCAATGAGCTGCGCTGTGATGCGCACACGGCGCCCCACCCGGATCCCGCGCTATTTCGCGCAGAGGTTTGTGGACTCCCTTGTACTGCATCGCAGAAGTACGTGAAACCACTCGTAATTCTCCAATCTTAGCCAGGGTAGTAATTAGCGCCTCCGTCAGTCCTTCGGCAAAATACTCCTGCTCCGGATCGCGCGACAGGTTCTCCAGAGGTAGAACCGCCAGCGACCGAACGCGGTGTTCGTTTGATTGGATTTGCTGCACGAAACGGTAGCCCTTGCGCGGCAGAGTCTCAATGTAACGAGGCGTTTCCGCAGTATCTCCCAGTGCTTCCCGCAGTCGTTTGATGGCGTTGTTAATCCCGTGATCGAAGTCCACGAAGGTGTCGGTTGGCCACACCCGCTTTCGCAACGCCTCCCGGGACACTAACTCGCCCGGGTGTTCCAGCAGGATTTGCAGGATTTGGAGAGGTTGTTCCTGTAAGCGAATCTTCGTCCCGTCTTTGCGCAGTTCTCCCGTCTTCTCATCCATCTCAAACTGGCCAAAACAAAGGCGACGCGCGCAGCGGGCGATCTCCATCAGCGGGCAAGCCCCTTTGGCAGAAGAGTTTAGCACTACTTCTCCTCGCGGAGTAGCCGCGTTGGCTGCGGGCTGCGGGCCGCGCCCGGCAGCGCGCTTAGATATCTGCTTGAGCGTAACAGGAGAGACGCGCGGGATTGCGTCCTGCGAAGACCGATGGCATAACTCCATCTGCTCGTCTGTGCCTGAGGTTGTTGAAATCCGATTGCAAATTTGATGACCAAATTCCAACGGAGAAACCATCATGAAAACCACGAAGCTTTTGATGTTAATCATGCTGGCGATGTCTGTTGTCCCTTCGAGCGTACGTGCGGCTTGCACAAATCACACCGGCGCGGGAACGTGGGGATTTAGTACAAGCGGTTCCATACCGGCCATAGGAGCAGTGGCAGCGACCGGCATATTCACCCAGGACGTGTCGGGAAAGATCACCGGTAAACAGACCCGAAGTTTGAATGGCGACATAGCGGATGAGACCTTTACCGGAACTGGCACAATCAATCCAGACTGCACGGGCACCGCCACGATTCAGGTTTTCGAAAGCGGAGTTCTGGTCCGCACCACCACTCTGAACGTGGTCTATGACGACGGTGGACGCGAAGCTCGGGCGGTATTCACTTCTCTGGTGCTGGCCGATGGCACCAGCCTGCCGACCATCATCACGTTCGAGGCCAGAAGGGTGTTTCCTAAAAAGTCAGACTAGTTTTTTGCGTTCGCCGACGCAGCAGGAGAACGCTGCTCGATGTCCAGGCAGCGTAATTCTGCTGGAGGTCATTCGAGTGAATCAAGCCTTGGTGGAAGGAGTTTAACCATGTCCGAAAAAATGAAGATAAGGATAAAGTTCTTTGGCGTCATGTTGCTGGTGCTCTTGCCATTTGGAGAGTTGGCAAGCGCAACAGTCGGCTTCAAGCCAGCGCAGAGCTATGCTGTGGGCACCGCGCCTGAAACTGTCACGTCCGCTGACTTTAACAACGACGGCAAACCGGACATTGCGGTGGTCCACTTCGGGAATCCCGACGTAGGTGACAACGGCGGCGTGAGCATCTTGATAGGGAATGGTGACGGAACCTTCCAGCCAGCGATGAACCTCATCGCAGGAAAAAATCCTACTCGAATCGCGGCGGGAGATTTCAACAGCGACGGCAACTCCGATCTGATCGTGGTCCGTGCGGGGGACGACACCGGTGATGATGGCGATGCCACCATTTTCCTCGGCCATGGCGACGGCACGTTCAGCCCGGGACACGTTCTCGCTACGGGCAAGAATCCTTCTGCCGTAGCTGTCAGCGACTTGAACGGGGATCATAAACTCGATTTAATCTTCGGTAACTCAACCGATTTCAGAAATGATAATTCAGTCACAATTCTATTGGGAAACGGTGATGGAACGTTCCAATCACCAGTCGTTTATGCAGTTGCCGCCGGGGGCTCGCCTTCTTCCATTTCAGTGACCGATGTTAACCAAGACGGAAGAAGTGACTTGGCGGTATTCAGGAGCGGCATAGTTGACTTCTTCTTCGGAAATGGCGACGGCACATTCCAGAAAGGGCCGTCGGTCTCGCCCGGTTGTTGCTTTCGTTTCTTTGCAGCAATAGGCGACTTTAACGGAGATGGAAAAGTGGATCTGGTCGAGGGGAGCTGCAGCGGTCTTTCAAAGCCCATCGTTTGCACTACGTCACTGTGGTTGGGCAACGGCGATGGGACGTTCCAAACCGCCAATGCGATTTCAGATGTTTCTGCAGGAGCGGCTGCGGACGTCAATGGCGACGGCAACCTCGATTTAATCGGAACCAGTTCCCAGACTCAGCTTGTCGTATTGCTTGGAAATGGTGATGGTACGTTCCAGCAGCCTCTGACGTTTGCTGCTGGTACAAACCCTGTCATCGGTCTTGTTGCCGATTTCGACGGAGACAAGGCGCCAGATCTGGTTGCTCTCAATTCGAGAACGAATACGATCAGTGTGTTACTCAACACGGGCACAGACTTTTCAATCTCGGCAGCAGCACTCAGCCCGAGTAGCGTGAGTCCTGGCCAGACGGTGACGTCCACGGTGAGTTTGAGTCTGTTGAATGCTTTTGACAATCCTGTATCTCTGGCCTGTGCCGTCACTCCGGTGCAAGCCGGTTCGCCGACATGCTCCCTCAGTTCAAACTCAGTCACCTTCGACCCCGCGGGCAAAGCCAGTACCACAGTCAGTGTGACGGCAGGAGCAGTCGCGGCTTCACTCAGAGTGCCTGCCGCCACGCGCGGCGGTTTCAACCCATCTTCTTTAGGTTGGTTGCCGGTCGCGGGCTTTGCATTTATGGGGATGAACGTAAGTCGTAGCTGTTCGCGGAAGAGAAAAGGGAATTTCCTAGCAGGTGCCGCCGTACTTGCGGGGTTGATTCTGCTGGTTGCCTGCGGCGGCGGGAGCAGCAACCCTCCGCCAGTAAATTATGCGATCACAGTTACGGCCATGTCTGGCTCAACGCAGCATTCGACTGCGCTGACGCTCACGGTTCAGTAATCAAGGAAAGGCGGAGAACAGTGTGGCGCTCGCCCATTCTGATCGGGGTCATTTGGATGCTAGTGCTAGTGATCCTTGAGTCGAACTGCAGCGGCGGCGGCGAAGCCAGCACGCCGCCAGGCCCAAAGTTATCTATCGCCACTGCGGGCTTGGTGGACGGAATGGTGACCTTTCCATATAGCCAAGCAATGCAGGCCGCCGGAGGCGTTGCTCCCTTCCTCTGGAGTGTAAGTTCCGGAAGTTTACCTCACAACATGACCCTTGATGGCAGCACCGCCAACATTTCCGGGACACCGAATACCGCACAGTTAGCAACCTTCACAATCCAGGTGAAGGACACGAACGGTCAAACCGCAGTACAGTCGTATACTCTCAACATCAACGGCACGGGCCTAGCGCAACTGCAAGCTCTGCCAGGACTAGTGCCCGCCGGAACACTCGAGATTCAGGGCGTGAGTGCGGGTCCGTTCAATCCGCTGTCATGGCAGCAGGATACTTTGAACTGGGTGCCCGACATACGCATTCCGATGTTGGCTCCCCAGCCCGGGCCCTTTCAGAACATTTACTCTCCCTGGCCGCTTGAGCAAGCAAATGGGTGGCGCATGTTTTATGGGGGCTGGGACGGAACAGCCACCTCCAACGACAGAGTGTACAGCATTACAACCTCCGACTTTCTTAGCTTCGGCGGCCGCCAGTTGGTCATCGACCACGGGGAATTTCTGCACGTCAACAATGAGAACGTTACGCAGCTACCCGATGGCTCGATGCACATGATCTGCACAACCCTTGTGGACCAGAACAGCAGCGACAAGCCAGCTTATTTCTCAAGCTCGGATGGTGTGACTTGGAACGGCATGCCCGAGCCATACTCCGCGCAGTTGGGCGATGTGGTCTCGGTCCCAAACGACTCTAACTATCTAGGTTGGGACTTCAACGGTGGCAATGTGCTTTTTAGGGAAAACGCCGCCTGGACGCTGTATTACACCTAAATTATGCACAGAATCCGGCCTCGTAAGGCGCTGCCTGGATTTCAGCCCCTGTCGTGGTTACCGCTTGGGATCTTGATCGCCGACTGATTTGTCTTCTCTCTTGATGCTCTGTTCCATCTTTCTAAGATGTTGTTGATGCTAGGCCGTGAGTGCATAGAAAGTTATG